>NZ_JBVJGT010000069.1:0-30654 GCF_055587185.1 Micromonospora sp. NPDC048040
GGCGAGACGACATGATCACCGAAGCCGTCTTCGTGTCCACCCACGACAGCGCGAGACATCAGGCCAGAGAGCCGAAGGTTAAAAAACAAGACTAGCGCCAGACGGCTGACGGTTGGCCGCCGAGCCCGTACGGCCCTAGCCCTGACCGTGTTCCTGCCGGCGTTCGGCCTCGGATTTCACGGTGGCCAGCGCGTCGGCGACCGTCGCCTCCCATCGCCGCGCGACCACCGCCGCCCACCCGGCGCCGAGCGCCCAGCCGTCGGTGCCCATCTCGCCGGTGTACTCCAGTCGGGTGTGGCCGCCGTGGTCGGTGAGGGAGAAGCGTTCCCGAACGTACGGCACAGGGCCGCGCACGAGACGGAAGTCGACGGTGTCGGGGCGGGTGAGGGTAACCGTCTCGACCGTCTGGGTGACCAGGCCACGGCCGACGGGCGTGCGGTGGGCGGCCAGGACCATTCCCTCTCCGCGTTCCAGCACCTGGATCTTCTCCCGTTGGGCCCTCGTGGGCCGGCCGAGGTAGGGCTGGGCGATCACGTCGAAGACCAGCTCGCGGGGCGCGGCGATGTCGAGCACCTGCGGCCCGAGGGCGCGTGTGCGCCGGCCGATGCCCAGCTCGAGGGTGAGCTGGCCGGAGACCAGCGCCCGGTACCCGACTGCGGCCGCGGCCGCGGTGATGGCCGCGATGGTCCAGCCGGGCCGTGCTGCCATGATCGCCTCCGATCTCCTGTTCGGCGCCGGGGAGGTCACCGTTGGCTGTCACTGCCGTTTCACGGCTGTCAGCAGGGCGTAGCCGAGGACATGGTCGGCGATGGCGGCGCGGGCGGCGGCCAGCACTGCCGGGGCGCGGTCGAAGTCCACGCCGAGGGCCTCGGCCCGTGCTCGTGCGGTCATCCGCACGAGGGTGAGACGCGCCTCGATCTGATCGATCATGGCCACCATCGCGTCGTCGCGGCGTTCGGTGTGGGTGACTGTCAGCCCCGCCCCGCTCAGCAGGGCCGCGTACCCGTCGAGAGGGCGGGCGTCGGCGACACAGGCGACCCACGCCCCCAGCCCGGCCAGCTCGGGCGGGAGCCGCTCGGCATTGACGGTGACGTCGGTGATGCCGAGCCGGCCGCCGGGGCGCAGCACCCGGGCGAACTCGGCGGCGGCGGTGGGTTTGTCAGGGAAGGTGCAGAAGGCGCACTCGCACACCACCACGTCGACCGACTGCGCGTCGACGGGTGGCCGCTCGGCGTCGGCTACCCGGAACCGGATGCGGTCGGCGAGGCCGGCGGCCTGTGCCACGTCGGTGGCGCGGGCGACGTTGGCCTCGGACAGGTCGACGCCGGTGACGTCGACGGCGTACTCGGTCGCCAGCATCAGAGCGGTGCTCCCCCGGCCACTGGCCACATCGAGGACGATCTCCCCGGCGCGCAGGTCCAGCCGGTCGGCGAGCTGGCGGGTGAGGGCGAGGCCACCAGGGTGGTAGGAGTCGCCGAGCAGCAGGGCCACCACGTCAGAGCCGTAGGTGGCGGCGCAGCATGCCTTGGCCTCGGCAGCCGTCGGCGGCGGGATCGGGACGTTCATCGGATCCCTCGGCCGACGTTGGTGCTGTCCGGCGCGATGCGGCGTCCACCGTCCGGGCGATGCCCCGCCCCGCTCCCGGCAATCTTCGAACCGTAGGGCGAGTCGATGAGGATCGGCTGCAGCGGCTGGGCGTTGGGCACGACGTCGGCCACTGTTACGCCGGACATCTGTTCGCGGACCTGTTCGCGGTAGCCGACGGAGTTGTAGGCGCAGAACGGTATCAACCTGCCGTCCGGGGTGATCTCCTCGACGCAGCACTTCATCAACTGTTTGACGTTGAGGGTGTACGGATCCTGGAAGTCCTGGATGACGATCATGAAGGCGCGGTCGGTGAGGTTCGCGACCGCCTCGGGCAGGTTGATGCCGCAGGCGTCGGCGCAGTCCAGAGCCGCGGCGGTCTGAGCGAGGCGGTCGCGCGTGGTGTCGGTGCCCATGAACGCCGACGCCGACCACAGTTTTTCCAGCGCTTCCCGGATGGCGTGGTCCGGCACGACCCGGTTGGACACGTAGTCGAGGTAGTCCTCGACGTTGAGCAGCCTCGGGATGGATACCACGGCGAAGTTCGGCGTGCCGGGGGTGCCTTCGGTGAGCAGGTAGGTGATGGATCGGCAGGTCGGGAAGCAGCACGGCACCGGGAAGAAGTCCTTGGCCTGGAACCAGTCGGGCAGCTGCTGCGCGATGAGGTGGATGATGTCGGAGTTGGTCAGCCGGGTCAGCGGGTCGAAGGTGACGTGCCGGCCGGAGTGGGTGACCGGCTGGAACGAGACACTGCGCACCGCCGGGTGGGCCAAGCCGTGCTCGATGATGGCGCCGAGTTCGTGTTCGTTGAGGCCGCGTTCGATCGCAGCGACGAGGGTGACGGTCAGCCCGACGTCGGCGCAGTTGTCCAGGGCCTTCTGCTTGATGGCGCGCAGGTCCCGGCCGCGGATCTCCCGGTGGGTGCGCTCGTCGAACCCGTCGAACTGCAGGTAGATGTTGACCGGTCGGCCGGGCCGGTTGCGCTCCCCGAGCGCGGCCACAAATCCCCGGTCAGAGGCGAGGCGGATACCGTTGGTGTTGAGGTTGACCGCCTTGACCGGGCGGGCCTGGGCGGCGTCGATGAAGTCCAGGATCTGCTTGTGGATCGTGGGCTCGCCGCCGGAGAACATCACCACCTCGGCCTCGCCTTCGCTTTCCACGAAGACATCGAGCATCCGCTCGCACTGCTGCAGGCTGATCGAGTAGCCGTCGGGCTGGTGGCCGGAGTCGGCGAAGCAGATCGGGCAGTCCAGGTTGCAACCGGTGTTGACCTCGATGATGCCCAGGCAGGCGTGCTGCTTGTGCTCCGGACACAGGCCGCAGTCCGAAGGGCAGCCGTCGACCACCTCGGTCTGGAACGTCAGCGGGATCGTGCCGGGCTTGTTGAACCGGGCGCTGTCGAGGTACATCTGCGCGTCGCCGTACACCAACGCCTCGAACAGGCCATGCTCCGGGCAGCGCTTACGCAGGTACACCTTGTCGTCGCGGATGTTGACCTGACCATCGACGACGATCTTGCACACCGGGCAGATCGACTTGGTGTACTCAACGAACACCTCGTCCCGGTCCCGCTTCACGGCCGATGACACGGAAGGAACGGGGACGTGTTCAACAGCGGCCATGACTGCTCCTCGCGGTGTGCCTGCCATTGTCGCCAGCCCACTCTGCCTCTTTGCCGGCCCGTCAACCGGTCACACTGCCATGCCGCGACAGCCGTACGTGCCAAACCAAGCGGACTCACACCGATGAACAGCGAAGAGCAGCCCGCGCGGCGCGGATGCCAATCGCCCTGCAGATGCCGAACCACGTCTGAGGGAAACCAGCAAACCGCCTGACCACCGGTCCACGCCTGGCACTGCGATCAGCGCGGTGGCCACCAGAACGAGGTAGACCAGCGCCTCGATGAACCAGAACTGCTCCCTCCGGCTGCTGCTGATGATCGTGGCCGCGCTCGGCGCGGCGGGCATCGGGCAGGTGTTCGACGGGGCACTGCTGATCGTCATCTTCGCCACCTTCGGCGCGCTGGAGGCATTCGCGACCGCCCGCACCGCCGATTCGGTGCGGGCGTTACTGGACGTGGCCCCGGAGCAGGCGACGCGCCCGGACGCCGACAGCGGCGAGACGGTGGTGAACATCGTCGATCTGCAGGTCGCACGTCCGCGGTCGATGAGCGGGTGCGGGTCGTCGCGCAGTTGGTCCTCGAAGCCGTACGTCCGCATGGCTACGCGGAGGTGCGGGGCGTGCCCGGTGACCGACTCACCGTCCTGCGGAAGGAGATTCGATCGCTGATCAGGCAACGGACGGGCCACCCGAGCGGGACGCTCGTCCACGGCGACCTCCTGCATGTGGTGTGTGAGCCACTGCGAGACCCAGGGGCTGAGATGCGGGCAGCTGCGGAGGCGTTCGAGGCATCCGCAACCCCGCCACCGTGCTGCTCGGGCGGTTTGATCGGCGGGGCCGGCTGCGGTACACGGCCGGACACCCGCTGACTGGCGCGCAGCGGGAGCAGCTCGGCGGATTGCTGTCCCCGGTGCGGGCTCGGCAGCACCGGGGTGCCGCTGTGGTGCACCCGTGGCCGGAGCCGCTGCCGGCGCCCTGGTCTGGCCAGCTGGACCGTCCCGAGCCGGTGCGATACGTGCAGGTCGATCCGACCGTGGTGGCCGAGATCGATGCCGACGTCGCCTTCGAGCACGGGCGCTGGCGGCACGGAGTGCGGTATGCGCGGGCCCGGCCGGACATGTCGGTGCACGACGTGCCGCTGCTACTCGGCGAGGAGGAGGGGTCGTAGCAGGCGCAGCGGGGGCCGGACGCGTGCTCGTGGCGGGCGTGGTGCCGCATCACGGGCGGATGGTCCTGCGACTACAGAGTCACCCTGACGTCAGGGCAGGGCTGCGAACCTACCCCTGTGTTGCTGCATGGTTGTGAAGCCCGCTGTACGTAGAGTGACGGGCCAATTGACCGTGCCCGCGCTTTATCGGCGGCAGATCCGGATGTCGTTACGGCCTGCGCCAGCAAGCTGCCGCCCCTTGCAGCGGTACTATACGCGTGTATAGCCAGCTGTCGGGTCGAGTAATCCGCCATACGTCTGTATGGAGGGGGTGGGGTGTGGAGCAGCCGGTTGGCGATCCAGCGTTCGAGGACGTGACGGCCCGGGCCCGGATCAGGGACGCCGCGATCCGCCTGTTCGCCGAACATGGCATGGACGGCACGACGGTCCGCGACATCACTCAGGCGGCCGGCGTGTCGCCGGGCCTGCTTCGGCACCACTTCGGGTCCAAGGAGGCGCTGCGGGAGGCATGCGACCTTCACGTGCTGGACCGGCTCGTGAAGATTAAGGAGGAGCTCGTCCTCGAGGGCAAGGTGGCCAGCCCGGGCTTCCTGCCGTCGGTCCATCCGACGATCTTGCTGTCTTACAAGTACGTCACCCGGGCCATGCTCGACGGCTCACCCAGCGCCGCGGCGATGTTCGACGACATGGTGGTACTGACCGAGCAGTGGATCAGCAAGAACGCGCCAGACGTCACCGAGGACTACCGGGCATACGCGGCGGTGCTCGTCGGCATGCAGTCCGGGATCCTCGCGATGCACGACCACGTGTCCCGCGCGCTGGGCGTCGACATCTTCACCACCGACGGGCACCTGCGCATGGCCGGTGCGCTGGCCGACTTCTACTCCCACTCGCTACTCGATCCCGAATTCGTCGCGAAGGCCCGCGGGGCGATGGAGCCGCTGCGGGCACCCAATCCGCCTACTGCCGCAGGGACCGACCCCGGGGCCGGAGGAGCATGAGGATCATGACCGAAGCGATCCGCGCAGACGCACTGGTCAAGACGTTCGGGCGTACCCGTGCCCTCGACGGGCTCGATCTCGCCGTGCAGACCGGGGAGGTGCACGGCTTCCTCGGCCCCAACGGCGCAGGGAAGTCCACCACCATCCGGATCCTGCTCGGGCTGCTACGCGCCGACGCCGGCGCCGTCCGGCTGCTCGGTAGCGACCCTTGGCGCGACTCCACGGAACTGCACCGCCGCCTGGCATACGTGCCCGGCGACGTCACACTGTGGCCCAACCTGTCGGGCGGCGAGGTCATCGACCTGCTCGGCCGGCTTCGCGGCGGCCTCGACGTCAGGCGCCGCGCCGAGCTGTTGGAGCGCTTCGACCTCGACCCGAGCAAGAAGAGCCGGACCTACTCGAAGGGCAACCGGCAGAAGGTCGCGCTCGTCGCTGCCCTTGCCTCCGACGTCGACCTGCTCGTGCTCGACGAGCCCACCTCCGGCCTCGACCCGCTCATGGAGGAGGTCTTCCGCCAGGTGATCCGCGAAGAACAGCAGCGTGACGGCCGCACCGTCCTGCTGTCCAGCCACATCCTCGCCGAGGTCGAGGCGCTCTGCGACCGGGTCACCATCATCCGCGCGGGGCGGGCGGTCGAGAGCGGCACGCTCGCCGGCATGCGGCATCTGACCCGCACCTCGATCCAGGTCGACCTCGCCGGGCCGGCGACTGGCCTGGACACGCTGCCCGGCGTGTACGACCTGCAGGCCCACAACGGCACCGTGCGCTTCGACGTGGACACCACCGCGCTCGACGCAGTGCTGCGGCAGCTCACCATGGTGGGCATTCGGAGCCTGACCAGCCAGCCGCCGACCCTCGAAGAGCTGTTCCTGCGTCACTACGACCGGGCGCAGGCCGACGCAAAGCACCGGACGGAGGTGGCCCGGTGAACTCGCTGACCGGCACGCGCGCCCTGGTGCGGCTGGCGCTGCGGCTCGACCGTGTCCGGCTGACCGTGTGGGTGCTCGGGCTCGCGGTGATGCCGATGGCGACCGCGGCCAACTACTTCAAGCTGTACCCGACCGAAGAGAGTCTGCGCGCGGTGAGCGGCGTTCTCACCAACCCGTCACTCGTCGCGCTGAGCGGCCCGCTGTTCGACGTGTCGATCGGTGGGCTCACCGCGTGGAAGATCGGCGTGACCGAGTTCATCCTGGTCGGGCTGATGAGCCTGCTGACGGTCGTGCGGCACACCCGGACCGAGGAGGAGACCGGCCGGCTGGAGCTCATCCGCGCCACCGTGATCGGGCGGCATGCGCCGCTCACCGCCGCCCTGCTTGTCACCGCGCTGGCGAACCTGGCCATCGCGGTGCTCGTTGCGCTCGGGCTGATGGCGACCGGGCTGCCAGCCGCCGGTTCGGTGGCGCTCGGCGTCGCGACCGGCCTTGTCGGGATGCTGTTCGCCGCGGTCGCGGCCGCGGCCGCGCAGCTTACCGAGAGCGCCCGGGCGGCCACCGGCATCGCCAGCGCCGTCCTCGGCGGCACGTACCTGCTGCGCGCCGTCGGCGACACCGGGCCGACCTGGCTGAGCTGGCTGTCGCCGACCGGCTGGGCGCTGCACCTGCGCCCGTATGCCGGGGAACGGTGGTGGGTGGCCGCACTGTTCGTCGTGGGCGCGGCTGCCTTCGTCATGGTCGGGTACGCGCTCGCGGACCGCCGGGACGTGGGCGCCGGCCTGCTCCCGGAGCGGCCTGGGCCCGTCGAGGCGTCCCCTGCCCTGCGCGGCCCGTTCGCGCTGGCCTGGCGGCTGCACCGCGGCCTGCTCTTCGGATGGACCGTCGGGCTGGCGCTGACCGGTGCCGCCATGGGTGGCGCCGCCGCCGGCATCGGGGACCTGAAGTCGCCGAACCAGCAGCTGGCTGACATCTTGACCCGGATGGGCGGGCGCAGCGGCCTCACCGACGCGTTCCTCGCCGCGATCTTCGGCATCACCGGCATGGTCGCCGCCGCCTACACGGTTCAGGCGACGCTGCGGCTGCGCCAGGAGGAGAGCAGCGGCCGGGTCGAGGCGCTGCTGGCCACGCGCGTCAGCCGGCTGCGCTGGGCGACGAGCCACCTGGCGTTCGCACTGCTGGGCACGGCGCTGCTGCTGGCCGTGTCGGGCATCGCCGGCGGTCTCGTGTACGGCGCGCAGGTCCACGACGTCGGCGGGCAGGTCGGGCGGCTGCTCGGCGCCGCACTGGTGCAACTGCCGGCCGCCTGGGTGTTGGCCGGCTTCGGCACCGCCCTGATCGGCCTCACACCGAGGCTCAGCTCGCTGGCCTGGGCCGCGCTCATCCTGTCCGTCCTGCTCGTTGAACTCGGCGCGCTGTTCGGGCTGAACCAATGGATCGTCGACCTCACCCCGTTCGCACACGTACCGAAGCTGCCCGGCTCCGCATTCACCGTGACACCGATACTGTGGCTCACCGCCATCGCCGTCGCCCTGGGAGCGGCCGGGCTCGCGGGGCTGCGCCGAAGGGACATGCCGGTGGCGTGAACACGGCCGGATCGAGGACCGCGCGACTCGACCCGCGCGGCCCTCGATCGGTTCCGGATCACCGCCGCCCCTGGCGGCTCGAAGAATTTGGTCGCCGGCTGCCAGCGCTCACCGGCAGAACGCGCGCGCCGCATCGTCGCAAAAGCACGTTTGAACGCGGATTCATCGTCGCCGCCCCAGGTTCCGCCCATCCAGCATCCGCTTCTCGACAGAACAAAGCACCCTGACAGTGGAAGCAACCGCGATCATCCTTACGCACAGTGACTCGACGCCGCGGCTGGCTGTCCCCATCAGCAAAGGTCGACTCGTCCGAGTTCGCGGGCGCTCGGCAGGAACTCAGCGGGAATGCCGATGCCGAACAGAAGGACGCGCTGCTGCTCGAACCGGGCGAGGGTACGGCAGCCGATTGGGCCACCCGACTGGCAGGGTCAGGTAATCCAACTGTCTGGCACTTTCCGGTGGCCGTCGCCGGCCAGGTCGTCGTCGAACCCGACGAGCACTTCCAACTCGGCCAGGGCTTCGTCGCCGACATCGACACGGCGCAGCGTGTGCGGCAGAGTCCGACCCGCGTCAGCGATCACGTAAGCGTCGCGGGCGTCGGTCTTGGCCGCGCCCGGGTGCAGGTTGGCGATCCCGCGCATCGCCAACCCTGGCAGGTAGGCCACCTGATGCCCGCAGGCGCGGCGACCGCGACCGGCAGCGCGCCGATCGAGGCCGGCTGGTCGACCACCATCAGGACCTTGCCGTGCTTGGCGAGCTTGCCGAAGACCTGCCGCAGCTTGGCCTCGGTGTTGGCCAGGGCAGCATCGTGCAGCCGCTTGCCATCAAGGGTCAGAGCGACTGCGTGGTGGCCGTCCTTGCCGACATCGACTTCAAGGAACACCTGGTAGTCGCCGTGCACATCGCCCCCGCGACGTTGCGTCCGCCTCGGTCGCCAGTCTGGCGTCGACTGCCGGCCGCCACGTTACGAAGAGACCTACCCCAACCCTGCGAGTGGTCGTGTCCCTATCAGCGGTCCGCCGACGCCACCCGGCCCGGCGACAACACCCCCCGGATCATCGGAACGACAGGGGAAGTAAGTCATACCAGACCGGGCGACCGAGCAGTCCCCGGCTGGGGACGATCAAAGGTAACGGGGACGAGCGCGTCCAGCAGCCGCGCCGCCGGATCTTCGCCGGCCGGCGACGGGAGGGGTGACGCGACTCAGGCGCGGCCCGAGGCACTCCGACCGCGGCGCCGGGCCGCGCGGTCAACCGGCGCTCAGGACGAGTTCGGCGGTCCGCTCCGGCTGGTCGACCTGCACGAAATGGCTCGCATTCGGCAGCAGGTGGAGGTCGGCGCGGGGGAAGAGTTCCGCGAAGCGGCGCGCGACCCGTGGATTGAGGGAGCGGTCCTCCGTGCCGAAGACCACCCGCACCGGCCGGTCGAACCGGCGCAGGTCGGGTATCCGGCGCCGGCGGGTCAGCACGGTGCCGAGCAAGTCGTCGTTGAGCCGCCAGAACGCTGGCTGGGCCGTGGTGAAGGAGTCGTACAAGAGGTTCACCATCGGGTCCCTGCGCTGGTCGTCCGAGATGAACCTGCCCACCTGCCAGATGTAGAGGCGCCGAGCGAGGTCCGACCCACGGCCGGCCAGCGCTCGGGCTACGTTGCGCAGCAGCGGAGTTGAGTACAGCGCGATGACGGGTGGTCGGCGCAGCGCCATCGTCTGGTGGTAATAGGTATTGAGCAACACCAGCGCAGCGACCCGGTGCGGATACAGCAGCGCCCAGTCGATCGCCGGTGGCCCGGACGCATCGTGGGCCACGAGCACGACCTGCTCCAGCCCGAGGTGGTCGATCACTGCCGCGAGGTCGCCGGTCATGTTGTCCGCCGTATACGGGTAGCCGTCGGGCTTGTCCGAGCGGCCCCAGCCGAGGAAGTCGAAGCGGACGACCCGCCGATCGCCGAGGTGCGGCATCAGCTCGTCGTAAAGGTGCAGGTTGTCGGGGAAGCCGTGCAGCAGCACCACCGGCACCCCTTGGCTGCCGGTCACCTCGACATGCAGCAGGTGCCCGGCCCGGGGGACCTTGAGTGTCTCGCGTACCGCTGCCATTCAACTCCGATCGCCGTGCCCTGAACTGACGCTAGCCCGGGAGTCGGGCGATCCGGGTGGAAAGGCGCCACGGCCAGGCGCGGGAGTGACACCCCGGCATCTGACAGTGCCGACGGTCAGCCCTTCTCCGCGCCGCTGGTCAGCCCTCGGTGAAGAGCCGTTCGCTGGCGAAGAAGAGGATCACGATGGCAGGGTGAGGATCACCGACCCGGCCATCAGCACCGTTTCGCCCGATTGCAGCTGATCAACGCACTCGCAGAGGGTTCAGGGGTGGCGGTTTCTAGGCTTCAGTGCAACTGATCTTGGTTGGGCTGGAGGTGCTGGTGGCGAGGCCGGGTGTGTTGACGTTCGGGCGGTCACGGACAAGGGCCCATAGAACGTCGACGCGTCGTCGGGCGAGGGCGAGTATGGCTTGCCGGTGGTTCTTTCCTTCGGCGCGTTTCTTCTCGTAGTAGGCGCGGGAGGTAGGGCATTCCCTGGCGGCTGTGAACGCGGCCATCCACAGAATGTGCCGCAGTCTCCGGTGAAAGCGGCGGGGCTGGCTATGGTTGCCGGAAACCGTGCCGGAGTCCCGGGAAACAGGTGCCAGGTCGGCGTGGGCGGCGAGTTTGGCAGGGCTGTCGTACTCGGTCATGCCGGCGGAGTGCACCAACAGTTCGGCGGTCAGCAGGGCGCCCATGCCGGGCAGGCTCCCGATGATCGGCGCGAGTGGGTGCTGGTCGAGCTGTTCGTGCTGGTCGAGGCCGGCCCCGAGCAAGCCCTCACCTGGCGCACCGATGGTCACATGCGCCACCCCCGCGGAGCACTACCCGACCTGTTCTTCCCCGCCGACCGGTCATGGCTTGTCTCCGCGCTCTGGGACGACACCTGGACCTGCGTCGGCGGCCCGACACCACTGATCCACACCCTCGAACGCGACCCCGTGGCCAACGCCCGCCAGGTCCGACCCAACGGTGACGCGCTGCCACCGGGGCTGATCCGCGAGTGACGACCAACGCGGGAGCCGCGGTCAACCTCGGCGGCGGCTACCCTCGCCACTTCTCGGCCGGTCGGCAACCACTGGTCGGTTTGCAAAACATCCACCCGCCTGCCGTCATGTCTCGCCCGGTTCCGCCCAGGAATCGCGTTGGGTGACGGGGACGACTTCGCGCAGCAGGATGCGGATGATGCCGGCCGCCGGTATGGCCAGCAGCGCGCCGACCAGCCCGCCGAGTTCCGCGGCGATCAGCACACTGATCAGCACAGCCAGGGGATTGAGCTGCACCGTGTGAGACATGATGACCGGCTGCAGCAGGTGATTTTCCACCTGCTGGTAGAGAACGAAGAAGACCAGCACGACCACCCCGGCGGTGGGCGAGTGCAGGAATGCCGCACCGCCGGCGGCGATCGCCCCCAGGGTCGCCCCCACGAGAGGAATCAGGTCGGCCACCGCGACGACCAGAGCGATGACGCCCGCAAAGGGCACCCCGGTCAAAACCAGCACCACGAACGTCGTGAGCCCGCAGATCACGCTGATCACCAGGTTCCCGCCCACGTAGCCGGTGATCGTGCGCGACGCCCCCCGCCCGATTCGGCACAGCCGCTCCCGCCGGCCCTCGCCGGCCACCGCCAGCGCCCCGGCCACCAGCCGCGGCCCCTGCACGACCATCAGGAACGCGAGCACCATCACCGTCAACGCTCCCGCAACACCTTGCACCGTCGAACGTAGCGCCCCGACCGTCGACCGTCCCACTCGGCCGCCGTATTGCTGCAGCTGATCGATGTGCGTGCCGGCAGCCTGCCGCAGGTGCAACCGCTCCAGCAGCGTACCGACGGAGCCCTGACCCGCCCGAGCGTCCCGCACCAGCCCCGGTGCCCGCTCCGCGAAGCGGCCCACCTGCTCTACCAGGGGGACCAGGACCAACGCGGCGAGCGCGCCGAGCACGACGAGGAAGGCGAGGAACACCGCAAGCGTGGCCACCGCCCGCCGCCGTACCCACCGGCGCTGCACCTGTTCTATCAGCGGGTTCAGCGCCACCGCCAGGAACACCGCCACCACCGTCCAGGCCAGCACCCGGCGGGTCTGCCACACCAGCACCAGTCCGGCCGCGGTGGCGAGGACCAGGCCGATGGCGATCAGCACACGCCGCGCTGTGGTCCGGTCGTCGACCTCGCTCATCACGCGCGGCTTCCCGGGCGCGAGGCTGATGAAACGCCAGCCTCCGCGGCGGGCCGTTCGTGCGTCCTGCTCCCGGTCTTAATGTCACCCGTACCGGGTGAGACGGACTCACCCGCGCCCACGTCACGCTGTGCGTGAGACCTGTACCCGCCGAACCGGTTGTGAAGGAGAAACCATGGACTTCGTCCAACGGCTGGAGATGCTCGAGCAGCGTCTGGCCCTCACCAGGGCAGAGGTGCTCGCCGCGCAGACCGAGTCGCGCGAGCAGCTCAGGCAGCGCATCGACACGACCCAGAACGAGATCGAGCGGTCGGCGATCGAATCGCAGCAACACGCCGACGAGGTACGCGCGGGCGGAGGCAGCGTCTGGGCCCAGATGAAGGCCGACGCCGCCGCCATGCGAGCCGACGTGCGAGCCTCGTTCGAGGAGCGGACCCAGAACATGGACGCTCAGGCGGCCACCGCCGAGGCAGACTGGGCGGAAACCGGCGCGCAGGACGCCATCGACTACGCCGAATGGGCGGCCTACAACGCTGAGCTGGCCATGCTGGACGCGATCGACGCCCGCTCGTACGCCCAGGAGCTGGGCAGAGCGCAGGAACTGACCAGAACGACGCGGTGACCTGGGGACCACCGTCAGGGTGAGCGTCCCGGGAGTTTCCTGTGCATGGACGCTGGTGACAAGACCGGGCTCTTGACGTAGGTGAGGGGCGCCGGGTGAGGTGGGCTTGTCCAGCGCACCGCATTGCCCGGTGGTCCTCGTGCCCACTCCCGGTGCAGGATGGTCACTGGGGTCGGGAATCGGCTGGAAGCCTCTCGCGTGGGTGATCAATCGCCGCTTCTCCGGGCAATGCGCTGAAGGAGTACGGGGGCCACGGGCCTAGAAACCGGATGCGGGCGGCGGGCGTGCTCGTCTTGAATGCGGGACAGCTCAGCCCCGAGTTGCTCCACCTGGTCGCGGTGCACGAGGACAGCGACGGCCAGCACTCGAACCTGACCCTCGACCCGCTGCCCGCGGCGGGTTTCCGTGATGTCGTCGACCAGACCCGCCAGCCGCCTGCGGTAGGCCGGATAAAGATTGTCGGCCAGCTTCTCGGCGGCGTCTCGCTGCAGCTTCTCCAGCTTTTCACCAGCAGGCGCCGCACGCCTGCGGGTTTGTCCGCCAAGTCGGCCGCCAGCGCCTGCACGTCGGGTTCCTCCGCTGCCGCTTGTCGGCGGTCCAGGCTGATGTCCACCCGCAGCTCGACGCGATCGCGCAGCGTGTCGAGGCGTGACCGCACCTCGGAGGCCGTGTCCCGCAGCCAGCCGCGCAGCGCCTCGTAGGCGGTGCGGTCCTCATCCGCGCGTACCAGCACGTTGAAGGTCACCGGCAGGACGTTGCCCGCCATCTCCCAGGCACGCTCCACCACCGCGCTGTGTTCCAGGATCCACCGCTTGGCGTCGTCGTCGCTTCCTTCATAGGGCCCGGACATCGTCTCGTGCACGATCGCGGTCAACCCCTGCGGGATGTGCACGAGATGTAGCGGCACGCCGTCGATCCCCCTACCCAGAGGATCGGGGGGCAGGTCCGCAGATCCGCGACCGACGTCGTGATGCCGTGCTCGGCCTTGATCTCCTTCATCGCCTCGTCCAGCTCCAACAACGCCTCACCGAGGCGGTCCTGCTCCTGCTCGGTGAGGTCGCCGCTCTCCAGACGTCGCACGGCCTGGGTTTCCAGGGCCTCCTCGATGATCTCCACGAGCGTGACGACGAGCGTCAGGACACCGGTCACCAAGACTGGTCCCGCCAGTTACAGGGATATGACAAAGCCAAGCGTGCTGGGCCTAGCGTAGTAGGCTGACGGTATGGACCGGTTCTCCGAGGATGAGCTGCAGGCGGTTGTCTCCAGGTACGAGGCGACGCGCGCGGCTGCGTTGACCGAGCGGGACGAGCAGCTGCGAGCGTTTCACGCGGCCGGCTGGCGGCCGGTGGATCTGCAGCGGGTCACCGGGTACAGCCGGGAGACCATCCGTCAGGCACTACGACCCGAAGTCCGGCGCGCGACCAACATCAGCCGACGCAGGACATCACCCCAACCGCCAGCGGACTACCGGCCCTACGGTGACCGGAAGCCCTACGTAGTGGCCGAAACCCTCGCCGACCTCCACGGCCCCACCGAGGGCACGGTGACGCTTCCACGTCACCTCGACTGGTCCGGGCACGCCGAGTACGACCTGAACCGGGCCGCACGCCTGGCCAGCATGTACAAGGTGGTGCTCACCGAAGCCAGTACCGTCGAGGACCTGAACACCTGGCTCGACGCCGACCTCCTCCGGCGGCTCTGGCCCACCCTCTGGCTGCCACCCCACCTCCGCCAGCGCTGGGAGGACGCCTTCCCCGAACTCGCCGCCACCCGCAGCAACGCGGCATAGCGGTGGACCCCTTCCACGAACGCCTCGCCCGCACCGGGCTCGCGGCGGCCGATCGATACGGCTTCGCCCTGGCCGGCGGTTACGCGGTTCAGGCCGCCGGGCTCCTGGAGCGGCCCAGCGAGGACGTCGACCTGTTCACCGCCTGGGACCGCCGCGACGAGTTCACTGCTGCGGTCACCGCCGTCGTGCACGCCTACCGAGACGATGGCCTGACCGTCGAAACCGAGCGGCAGTACGACACCTTCGCCCGGCTGGCCGTCACCGACGGCGTCCGGGTTTCCAAGGTCGAACTCGGCGTGGACTGGCGTGCCAACGAACCGATCCTCATGGCGATCGGACCGGTACTCCACCCCGACGACGCGGTCGCGAACAAGGTGAGCGCCCTCTACGGGCGAGCGTTCGCCCGCGACTTCATCGACATCGACGCCACGCTCCGATCCGGCCGCTACACTCGCAAAACCCTCCTCGCCCTCGCGCAGCGCGCCGACCGTGGCTTCGACCCGCGCATCTTCGCCGACGCTCTCGGACAAGCCACCCTGCTCGACCCTGACGACTTCGCCCAGTACGGCGTCACCGGCCCAGCGCTGGACAAACTCCGAAGCCGATTTGCGGAGTGGCGCCGCGAACTGCTCGACGACGAGGAAGGATGACTCGGCTCCCGACTCGCGGCAGCGTTAAGCCTGCACCCGCAGGACCCACAACGTTCCAGCCGATCTTCGGCAAGCGATCGCAGCAAGGCCGCGAAGCGACCGGCACGCACAGGCAGAAAACCGAAATCCGCAGGTCATCGGCCTGCGGACACAAGCGGAGCGTCGGGTTAGGAATCCGTTGCTCTATCCCCTGAGCTACGAGGGCGCGAGGGCCTAGTACGGCAGCCGCCGTTCGCGATCATGGCTTGAGTTCGAGGTTAAGGCGGCGTGTGTAGTGGGATCGTCGGGCTCGGGCTTGGTGTTGGCGGCGCCAGCCTGACCAGTGCAAACGGTGGGCGGGGTCGCTGACCGGGCGGACGATGAGGATGTTGACCAGGCGGCGTACTTCGTTGACGGTCAGGTCGATCAGCCCGGTGTCCCTGCCGTCGTGAGCTGTGTTGGCGTCGTCGGCGGCGCATATCGCCAGGACGGCGAGGGCGGCCAGAGCGAGGGTGGTGAACCGGTGCCAGGAGTCCCAGCGGCGGACCTGATGTTGGTCGAGGCCGACCTGACCTTTCGCGGTCTGGAAGCTCTCCTCGATGGTCCAGCGGATCCCGGCGACCCGCACGAGCTGGGCGAGCGTGGCTGGCCTCGGGGTCCAGCAGCGGTAGAAGACTCGCCGGTGGTGGTGTTACGGCGGACCAGGAGGCTGTGCCGGCCGCCGTCGTCGGGATCGGCGTCGGTGGTGACCTGATCGAGCCAGGCCCAATCGTAGAAGCGGGGCCCCTTGGACCCGGCGCCAGCTGAGCGACGTTGCCACGCCGAGGCCGGTAGCTCGGCGACCACCCGGTCGGCTCGGACCTTCACCTCGCCGCCGTCGAGCGGGATCAGATGGCTGCGGGACACCGCAAGCACGTAGCCGAGCCGGAGTTCGCGCAGCCGGTTGCGGAACGCGGCGCTGTTGCCGTACGCCTCGTCCGCTGCGGCCCACCCCGCCGGCACGCCGGCGTCGAGGGCGGCGGTGATCATGTCGGCGGCCAGTTCCGACCGGGTGGCGAACTCGATCTCGTCGGGCACGCCCACGGCCTGGCACCGCTGCCGGTCGTCGGTCCACGACGCCGGCAGATACACGCGCCGGTCGATCAGGGTGTGTCCGTCCCGGCCGGCGTAGCCCAGAAACACCCCGACCTGGCTGTTCTCGATCCGCCCGGCGGTGCCGGTGTACTGCCGCTGCACCCCGACCGACTGCACACCCTTCTTCAGGTCGCCGGTCTCGTCGACCACCAGGACCACGTCCGGGTCACCGAACCGGTCGGCGATCAGGTGCCGCAGGTCGTCGCGGACGGCGTCGGCGTCCCACACCGCCCGGTACAACAACCTTTGCATCGCATCCGGCCGGGCATGACCGGCATGCTCGGCCAACTGCCAGCACGTCTTGACCTCAAGATCGGACAGCAGCCCCGCCACGAACACCGCCGCCGCACGACGAGGCTCCACCCGCCCGAACCGGCCCGCGAAGCAGCCCAACACCCCGGCCAGCACACGTTCCCACCGAGCAACGGCTACGCTGTGGCACGCGGCCACCGCAAGATCTGACGTTGTGTCCACAACGCACAGACGATCACGCGGTGGCCGTCTTCCGTTCACCCCTGCTGAGCAGCAAAATCTCAAACGGCGGCTGCCGTACTAGTCTCGCGACCTGGGGGTTCACCTGGGGTGACAGGGAGTGGCCCATGTTCACCAACGTCACCCGGACCCCGTTCTCCCAGACCAGGGCCACACCCAGCACACGAAACCCGGTTTGCGACCGGCGGTCGCCGCGGTGACTCGCGTTGGCACTGGCTGACCCAGGTTGGCATCCGCTGGAGAGCACCGCGCACATCATCGAAGATCATGGTGTGCGCTCCCCCGGCCCTGCACCCGCGGCCGGCAGTAGCGCGGCGCGGCGGCAACTCTCCGCGAGTTTGTTCGCTGGCTCAGGTCAAGACGCCGACGCAGGGTCAGCGTTCGGGATGAGTCCCGCACGACGCTCAGCGCCCGGATCAGTCACGGGCTGCGCTGGACCCGCTCTCGCAGCTTGCCCTCCCGCGAGTCCCCTGAGTCGGGATCTATCCTCAGAAGGTGCGCCACCAATGTCACAGGCCTCGGCGCGCGTTACGGATTCGGCAGGGGTGCTGCGCCAGGCTGCGGCAAGTGCCGGCACGTCGGGGTATCGGTCGGCGGGTGTCGTGGTGGTGGCCCGTACAGCTACCTGTTGTTGGTGGCGGGAACCACGCCAGCCGGGTGGGGAGTCGATGGCGCACATCGCGAACACATCGACATCGCCGAATGACACCCGGTGCGGCGTTGGCGTTGGCGAGAACGGGTGGCCGCGACCAGACGCCCGGCGTTGTCGACGGCGACAAGATCTTCCCGGGCAAGTTCCCGAAGCGCCTTCGCGGTGTCCAGCTCCGCCGCGCCGAGGCCAGCGCGGATGTCGGCGTCAATGGGGGCAGCCCCGGTGGCGGCGAAGTGACGCAGGATCGCTCGATGCACCTGCCGGAGGCTGTCGGGGAGCTGCTCGGCGCGGCGGGGCCGATCTGTCCGGATCGCATTTGTCCGGCTGCGCGCGGCAATCCACCCGGCTCTGCTCCGTCACTGGGGTGGCGGGTCCAGCGCCGATCGCCTGGCGCAGGGCAGCGCGGATGCGCTCGCCGGTGGGGAGATCCAAGCGACAGGCTGCCGAACCGTCGCCGGTGCCGCCCATCACGTCCACGCCGTTGACCAGGATCGACGGCGACGCGTAGTCCCCCACGACCTCGGTGACCACCGCGAGGGGCAGACCGACGTCGGCCAGCGCCGCGCGCAGCTCATGCCGAGCCGGCGCGAGGTTCGGACAGTCCGGCACCGAACGAAGCTCAACAACAACCCGGCCCTCTGCTGCGCGATCTGCTGCCGTCATCACAGTCCTCCTGGCAAACGGCCCCCGGTGGCATCAACCGTCACCGACTGGCCGGCACGGCTCTACCCGTATCGGACTGAACCCTTCAGCCAGGGGAAGGTCAAGGCGCGACGACAGGAGCCACCAGATGCGGATCGGGGAACTTGCGTGATGCCGGAGATGGTGAGCCGGCCGCGTTGACCGGTTCACATCGGGTCTGGCGCGCCATCGCGGTGCGCCGTGTAGTACCTGGGTCAGATTGGGATGACCGGGCCGCCGCCAGCGATGCCGCCATACAGGCCGAGCTGGCCGGTCAGCACGCTGCAGCCCAGGTCGATCGCGGCGAGCACGGCAGTGGCGGCGTCGACCCTGCCGACCGTGTCAAGGGTGACCGCCAGGGCCTCCCAGCTGTCCGGCGGTGGCGAGAGGATCTCGGCGATCGGGTGGTTGACGAGCAGCTGCAGGCGGTCCGTGTCGACGGCCACCCGGGCGGCTTCGGCCACGCACAGTACCGGCAGCCCGAACACGCAGTTCTCTTCGTCGGCGACCTCGGCGATCACCTCACCGACGTCGATCGACCCTAGGGTGAAGGCGATGATCGCGGAGGCGTCGAACACGACCCGGACGGCCGGTTCGGTCACGCGGCGCGGGCCGGCAGGCCAAGCTGCTCGCGAGCCTGGGCGTCGAGTTCCGCCGTCCACCGCTCCCGGGCCTCGTCCAGGCGGCGGCGCGCGCGAGCCTTCCCCTCGTCGGAGACGACGATGCCGGCGGCGGCGAGGACCTCCTCGCTGCGGGCGCCGCTGTCGGGGCTCCTCTTGGCCATGCCCGCAGGATACGCCCTGATAGGCGCGGGAGTCACCAGCACGCCGCCGGCGGCGCTGCCGGACGCTGGGGCTGCTGGTGCTAATGGGGCAGTTGAGCGGACAGGTCGAACCGGAGCGCGTTGAGGAACTTGCTCGGGTCGGCCGCCTCCCGCGTGAACGAGCAGCCAGCCCAGCGCCCGCAGCAGCGCCCCGGCGGCCACCCAGCCGTCGGCATTCGGACGGGCCATGTCGAAGACGATGTCGCCAACCGGTTCCCGCGGAGGCGGCAGAGGTGCAGGCAGCGCCGGAATCGGAGCCAGCGGCGGTGGCGGGCCAGGAAGCGTGGCGCCGAGAACCCTGACCATCGATGTGTACACGACTGCTACGCGCCGCGCTCATCGGGAGCCACCACGGCGGTGAACGCCCGTGACCACGCATGGACACCGGTGTCCGAGGGCGAATCGTCGTTCACGACTGACACCCAGATTGCGGCAGCAGCCAATTGCTGTGCCGTCGGTATGGTTCGCATCTGAGGCGGAATGCGTACGCTGATTAGCGACGCCGGTCAACGTGGCGGTGTGTCGGCGGGGTTGAGGGAGAAGTAGTCCTCCTCTTCCTGCGCGAGGTGCAGGCGCAGCACGGCGTCCAGGCCGTACAGGGCGGCAAGCAGGTCGGAGACCTCATCACGGCGCAGCCGGCCGTCCTGGTGCTGGGCCAGGTGGCCGCCGATCCGGTCCACCAGGCGGCTGATCTCTACGTGGGCACGGCTCATCGTCGAGGTCGCCTCGTCGCTGCCAAGCGGGCCGGTCAGGGCCGGGTAGAGCTGCCGTTCCTCGGCCGCCTCGTGTGGCAGCACCTCGTCGACCAGCCGCCGGTGCACGTCCCGCAGGGCCGGTACGCACTCCGCCGCGTCCGGGCGGGTCGCCACCAGGTCGGCGGTGTCGCGCAGCCGGTCCAGCACGTCGCGTACCCCGCTGTGCTCTCCGGCGTACCGGTCGAGGAGGGCTCGGGTCTCCGGCGGGACGTCGCGGCGGCGCAGGCCACCGCCGAGCGCACGCAGCGCGTTGAGGATCACCAGCACGTCGATGCCCTCCTGGAGGAAGGCGCCGGCGACCGGGGGCAGCCCGCCGGCGGCGGCGACCACCATGGCGACGACTGCGAGAGCCATGCCGACGGTGGCGCTCTGCACCGCGATGCGGCGGGCGTACCGGGCGATCTCGACGGCGTCGGCGAGCCGGTCCAGCCGGTCCACGGTGAGCACCGCGTCGGCCACGTCGGCGGAGGCCCTCGCCCCGGTCGCGCCCATCGCCACCCCGACATGCGCCTCGGCGAGGGCCGGGGCGTCGTTGACCCCGTCGCCGACCATCACGGTGAGAGCGCGGCCCGACTCCGCCTTCACCCGCTCGACCTTCTCCCGGGGCGAGCACTGCGCCCAGACGTCGTCCACGCCGACTGTCTGCGCCACCTGCCGGGCCGTCCGCGGCCGGTCTCCGGTGACCATGACCAGGCGGTTCAGTCCGGCCTGGCGCAGCCGCCGCACGGTGCGCCGGGCGTCGGCGCGTACCGGGTCCTCGAGCAGGATCGCGCCGAGCGGCGCGCGGTCGCCGCTGACCCAGACGGTGGAGCGGCCGGCCAGCTCGGCGCGCTCCCGGGCCTGGTGGGCCCACTCGGGTGGTTCGCCGGTGAGCTGGCCGACTCGGACCAGCCGGCCGTCCACCCGGCCGGTAACCCCGCGCCCCGGTTCCTCGGTGACGTCGTTCGGCTCGGCCAGCGGCAGCCCCTGCTCGCGGGCCTGCCGGACCAGGGCGGCGGCAAGCACGTGCGGGGAGAGCTGCTCGACGGAGGCGGCAAGCCGCAGCACCTCGTCCCGGTCACCGCCGGGCGCAACCACCGTCTCGACGGCACGCGGGCGGCCAGCGGTGAGCGTGCCGGTCTTGTCCATCAGCAGCGTACGGGCCCGGCCCAGCAGCTCCAGCGACCCGCCGTCGCGGACCAGTACGCCGCGCCGGGCCACCCGGGACAGCCCGGAGACGATCGCGATCGGGGTGGCCAGCAACAGCGGGCAGGGGGTGGCCACCACCAGCACCGCCACCGCCCGCAGGAACTGGCCGGAGAGCAGCCAGGCGAGCCCCGCCAGCAGCAGGGTGAACGGCACGAACGCGGCCGCGTACCGGTCGGCGAGCCGAACCATCGGCGCCTTGTGCGCGGTGGCCTCCTCCGCGAGCCGGACGATGCCCGCGTACGTGCTCTCCGCCGCGCTCTTGCCGGCCCGCAGCCCGAACCCGGCGCCGGCGTTGACCACACCGCTGGCCACCTGCTCTCCCGCGCCCCGGGTGACCAGCTGCGACTCGCCGGTCACCACCGACTCGTCCAGGGTCGCGGCCTCCTCGACGGTCCCGTCCACCGGCACCACGTCGCCGGGGCCGACAACGAGCCGGTCTCCCACCGCCACCTGGTCCAGGGGCACCACCTCGATCCCGCCGTCCGGGGTACGCCGCCGCGCCTGCCGGGGCGCGCGTTCCAGCAACGCCCGCAGGTCACGGCTGGCCCGACGCTGCGCGTAGTCCTCCAGCGCCTGCCCGGTGGCCACCATCACCGCGATCACCGCGCCGGCCAGATACTCGCGGACCAGCAGCGCGCCGACCAGGGCCAGCACGGCGATCACGTCCACCCCGAACTGCCGGCGCCACAGCTGACGGAGCGTCGTCCCGACGGCGGGCACCAGCGCGACCAGGGTCACCGCCGCCCAGACCAGCTGGCCCGCCCCGCGCAGCCCGGCGAACCACAGCCCGGCGCCGAGTAGCACGGCCAGGGTGAGCAGGGTCAGCGGCGCCCATTGCCGCCAGTCCACCCGGCGCCCCGGCACCGGCCGCTCGGGTACGCACTCGCGCGGTTCCGCTCCCACCTGCGGATCGTCTCAGCGGCGCAGGTGGCAGGACAGGGCAACAGGGGTAATCGGGCGCGGGCCGAAGGGCCCGGACGCGCGGTCCCGCGCACCGTGCGACCGGCCGCTGCATGCCCGACCAGGAGCGGCAACGGCACCCGGACGCGGCCGGGGTGGGGCACGATGGGGAAAACGGAAAGGTCGTGACGATGAGCTACGAGACGTCGGCTACCGACCAGGCGCTGACCACCGCGCTAACCGAGGCTGCCGCGACGTCCGGTCGCGCCCCCTCGGTGCACAACACCCAGCCGTGGCGCTGGAAGGTCCTCCCCGACGCGCTGGAACTGCGAATGGCGCGCGATCCCCGGCTCGCCGCCACCGACCCGGAAAACCGGCTGGTGACATTGAGCTGCGGCGCCGCGCTGCACCACGCACGCGTCGCGCTGGCCGCCGAGGGCTGGACCGCGATGATGGAGCGAATGCCCGACCCGAACCAGCCGGAGCTCCTCGCCCGGCTCACCGGGTTCCGGCACACCGGGGCGGACCCGGACGCGCTGCGCCTCGTGCAGTGCATGCGGGTCCGGCACACCGACCGCCGGCCGGTCAGCGACGAGCCGGTGCCCGACGCGACGCTCGACGAGATCGCCAACGCGACCGGTGCGGAGGGCGCGCGGCTCCAGGTCCTCAGGTCCGATCAGGTGATGGAGCTGGCCGCCGCGGCGGCCCAGGCCGCGGTGGTCGCGGCAGCGGAGCCAGAGCTGCGCGAGGAGCTGGCGTACTGGACGAGTAGGGCCGGCACTGGCACCGGGCTGCCGCCCGAGGTGCTGCCGGAGCAGGCCCCGCAGACCACCGTGCCGGGCCGGGACTTCGGCCGTCCCGGCACCCTGCCGGTCGGCCCCGGGCACGACCGGGCGGCCGTCTACGGCATCCTGTGGAACACCGAGGACGAGCCGGACAGCTGGCTGCGCGCCGGTGAGGGGCTCTCCGCCGGATGGCTGACCGCCACCCGACTCGGGGTTTCCGTGGTGCCGCTCAGCGGCGTGGTGGAGGTGGAAGGCACCCGGCAGACCGTACGCGCGGTGCTGGCCGGGCTCGGCTTCCCGTACCTGGCGCTGCGGCTGGGCATCGCGGACCCGGCATACGCGGGGCAACCGCACACCCCGCGCCTGCCCACCGAGGAGATCGTCGACACCTCCACGGTACGCAGGGCCGCCTGACGGCTCGTTCCCGCCGCTCAGCCGGCGGCCATACGCAGCCCGGGGACGAAACGCGCGCCCCGCGCCTCGCCGTACGGCAGTCTGAGAGCATGGCACGGCAGCCACCACAGGAGGCGCGTGACAAACCCCTGCCGGCCGGACACGACCCGCAACAGCCGATCGACCAACTCCTCAAAGACCTGAGGACGAGCCTCGACGGGCTGTCAAACGCGGAAGCGAAGCAGCGCCTGGTCGAGTACGGGCCGAACGAGCTGCGCCGGCAGGGTGGCACCCGGTGGTGGCGGGATCTGATCCGGCAGCTGGTCCACCCGCTCGCGCTGGTGTTGTGGGTCGCCGCCGGCCTGGCCTGGATCGCCGGCACACCGGTACTGGCGGCGGCGATCGTGGTCGTCATCCTGATCAACGCCGTGTTCGCGTTCGACCAGGAGCGTCACGCCGAACACGCGGTCGAGGCGCTGACCCGGTACCTGCCCCAGCAGGCCAGCGTCCTGCGGGACCGGCGGCGGCAGCGGGTCGACGTACGGCAGCTGGTGCCCGGTGACGTGATATTCCTCGCCGAGGGTGAGCGGATCTCCGCCGACGCCCGGCTGCTGGACGGGTCGATCGAGGTAGACATATCGGCGCTGACCGGCGAGTCGCGCCGGTACGGCTGCTGCTGGCAGCCACCGACGCGCTGCGGTTCGGCCGGATCGATCGGGCCGTTCAGCGGGCGGTGGAGCAGCACCGGCTCGCCGGCCGGCGATAGGTGACAATACGATGCCTCACACCTTCGAGCGCTACCTGCGGGCTCCCGAGCATCCGCAGCAGGCGACCTTCCTGGAGCTCTTCTTCGACCTGGCGTTCATCTTCGCGTTCACCCGGATCTCGCGGCGCCTGGTCGACGACCTCGACCCGCTCAATGCCGCGCAGACGCTGGTGCTACTGCTCGCGCTCTTCTGGGTCTGGACCTTCACGGCGTGGTCGACCAATTTCTTCAACCCTGAGCGGGTCCAGATTCAGATGCTCGTCATCGGGAGCATGTTCGGCAGCGTCGTGCTGACGATCGCGGTGCCCGGCGCGTTCGAGGCGCGGGGGCTGCTGTTCGCGGGCATCTATCTGCTCATCCACGCCGGCCGCTCGCTCACCCTGCGGTACCTGCTGCGCGGTCACGAGCTGCAGCACGTCCCCTACCTGGTGCTGTCCTGGTTCGGCCTCTCCGCCATACCGTGGATCGTCGGCGCGTTCGCGCCGAGCCCGCTCCGCCTGGTGCTGTGGGCGCTAGCGATCGCCATCGACTACCTGGGCGGGATCCTGCTCTGGCCGGTGCCGAAACTCGGCCGGATGCTCGAGTCGCAGTGGGCGTTCGCCCCGGAGCATCTGGCCGAGCGGTACCGGCAGTTCTTCAACATCTCGCTGGGCGAAACGATCCTGATCCTCGGCGCCACCTTCATCGCCGACAAGGCGACGTTTCTCCGGACCGCCGCCCTGATAGTCGCCTTCGCCACCTCGGCACTGCTCTGGCGGATCTACTTCTACCATGCAGCGCACACGCTGGCCGACACCCTCAAATCGTCAAACCAACCGAACCGGCTCGGCCGGGCGGCGGCGAACGCCCACCTGATCATGGTGGCCGGGGTCGTCGTCACCTCGGTCGGCTACCGGGCCTTCGTCGACCAGCCGAACGGGCCCACGCCAATCTCGTGGCTCCTGGTCATCCTCGGCGGGCCGGCCCTGTTCCTCGCCGGTCGGGCCCGTTTCGAGTACACCGTGTACGCCGGGGTGTCCCCGACCCGGCCGATCGGGGTGTTCGTGCTGGCAGCTCTCCTGGCACCACTGCTCCTCGCGCCGCCGCTGGTGGCCGCCACCGCAGTGGTCGTCGTGCTGACCGGCATCGCGTGGGCCGACGCGCTGCGCGCTCGCCGTCGACCGCCGGCCCACCCCTCCCCGCCGCCCCATTACCGCCCAGCGAAGTAGACGACCCATCGTCGCCAATCTGGGCAAGGTGCCTATATAGCCGCGAGTCATGCCGAAGCCGACGTAGCTTTTGGTGCAGGGGCAGCGGTGCGCGGGAGATGGTGTGATGGGTGAGCCGCGGGAGGCGTTCGTCGAGCTGCAGGAGCGCTTGGGCCGGCCGGGCACGCGGATGCTGGATCGGCTTCGGCAGGCGCAAGCGCAGGACGGGCGGGTCGACGCCGACGACTTGGCGCGCGCCGCTGGCGAGTTCGGCTGGCCGGTGGCGGCCGTGACCGGTTCGGCGACCTACTACGCGGACTTCGCCGAGGGCCGGCGGGGCCGGCGGCACGTCCGGGTGTGTGAGGGGACCTCGTGCTTTGTGAGCAGCCAGGGCCAGCACATCGCACGGCTGGAGCAGGCGCTGGGCGTACGGCTGGGTGGATGCGCCGCGGACGGGTCGGTGTCGCTGCAGGGCGTTCGGTGCCTGGGCTACTGCTACGACTCGCCGGCCGTACTCGACGGGGAGCTACCAGCCAGTGGGGAGATGCTGGGCGGGTTGTTCGGTGACCCGCTGGCGGCGCAGCGGCGAACGAGGCCCGGTTGGGTCGAGCCGCTGAAGATGCGGGCGGCGCAGATACCGTACGCGAGCGCGGTCGATCAGCCGGTGGTGTTGGCCGGGCTGGTCGGTGGCGAGGAACCGTGGGCGGTATGGCCCAGCGTGGTAGCGGCCGGTTCACCAGAGAAAGTCATGTCCGAGATCGCCGCCTCGGGGCTGCGCGGGCGGGGCGGGGCCGGTTTCCCGGTGGCGAAGAAGTGGTCGATGACCGCGGGCGAACCCGGACCTCGGTATGTGGTGGGCAACGGTGACGAGGGTGATCCCGGTTCGTACGGGGATCGGCTGCTGATGGAACGGGATCCGCACCGGATCCTGGAGGGCCTGGCGCTGGCCGGTTTCGCGGTGGGCGCGCGGCACGGGCTGATCCTCGTGCGCTCGGAGTACCCGACGGCGGCGGAGCGGCTGCGCGCCGCGGTGACGCAGGCGCGGGCGGCCAGTCACCTGGGCGAGCGGGTGCACGGCTCGCCGGTCGAATTCGACGTGGAGATCGTGGTGGGCGCCGGCTCGTACGTCGCCGGGGAGGAGACCGCGCTGCTGCACGCCCTGGCCGGGCTACGGGCGGCGGTGCGGGCACGCCCACCGTACCCGACCAGCCACGGATTCCTGCGACGGCCAACAGCGGTCAACAACGTGGAGACCCTGGCGGCCGTACCGTGGATCGTCCGGCATGGTGGGGCGGCCTACGCCCGGCTGGGCCACCCGGACGAGCCCGGCACCAAGCTGGTCTGCCTCAGCCAGCGGTTCCGCCGGCCGGGGGTGTACGAGGTGGAATTCGGCGTGCCGCTGCGCCACCTCGTCGAGGATCTCGGCGGCGGGCTGCGGGAGCCGTACCAGTTACGGGCGGTGCAGGTCGGCGGTCCGCTTGGCGGTTTTCTCACCCCGGACCAGCTCGACCTGCCGCTGCTGACCAAACCCCTTACGGAGGCGGGCGCGGCGCTGGGACACGCCAGCCTCGTCGCGGTCGACTCGACCGTGCCGGCCGCCGCGATCCTGCGGCACGCCTGGGCGTTCGGGGCGGCGGAGAGCTGCGGAGCCTGCACACCCTGCCGGGTGGGCACCCGCCGCGGCCTCGAACTGGTCGAGCGGATCCGGGAACCCGCCCAGGCCGCGGGGGTTCTCGTCGACCACGAACCACTGCTCGAGGTGCTGAATGTGGCGAGCCTGTGCGCGTTCGGGCGCGGGGTCGCCTGCGCGGTACGCAGCCTGCTGCGGGCGTACGCGGGCGAGCTGCACCAGGCCGCAGCCCCGACCAGCAACGGGGGCGAGTAGATGCGGTTGTCCGTCGACAAACTCGGTGTCGAGGTGGCCGAAGGGGCGACCGTGCTGGACGCCGTACGGGCGGCCGGGGCGGTGGTGCCGACCCTCTGCTACGACGAGCGGCTCACCCCGCAGGGATCGTGCCGGGTATGCCTGGTCGGCGTCGGCGGGCGGGCGATGCCCGCGTGCACCACCCCCGCCGCGGACGGCATGGAGATACACACCGACGACACGGCCGCCCGCCGGTCGGCGCGGCTCGCCCTGGAGCTCCTCGTGTCCCAGCTGCCCGCGCGGGCGCTCGACATCCCCGCCGAGCGCAGCGAGCTGGTCCGCGCCTGCCAGCACTTCGGCCTCACCGCAATCCGCTTCGACGGTGCGACCCGGAACGCGGGCGTCGACCACTCCCACCCGTACGTGAAGCTCGACCGGGACCTGTGCATCGCCTGCAACCGGTGCGTACGCATGTGCGCCGAGGTGCAGGGCACGTTCGCGCTCTCCCTCGCCGGACGCGGGTTCGACACCGTCGTCGTGGCCGGCACCGGCGGGCCGTGGGTGTCCTCGCCGTGCGTGGCGTGCGGCGGCTGCGTCGACACCTGCCCGAGCGGGGCGCTGTCCGAGCCGGGGCTGGCCGACCCGCGTCCGATCAGCCGGACGACCACCACCACGTGCGGGTACTGCGGGGTGGGCTGCAGCCTGCGGGTGCACGTCCGCAACGGCTCCGTCGCTGCGATCACCCCCGTGCACGGCGCTCCGGTCAACCGCGGTCACGCCTGCGTCAAAGGCCGCTTCGCGCACGCCTTCACCCGGTCCCGAGACCGGCTGACCACCCCACTGATCCGCGACGGCGGCCGGGACTCGCCGCTGCGGCCCGCGTCCTGGCAGGAGGCCCTCACCGTCGCCGCGACCCGGCTAGCGGCCATCCGCGACCGCCACGGGCCCGACGCCATCGGCATGATCTCCTCCGCGCGGGCGACCAACGAGGAAAACTACCTCGCCCAGAAATTCGCCCGCACCGTGCTCGGCACCAACAACATCGACAACTGCTCCCGGCTGTGCCACGCCCCATCCGCGGTCGGCCTCGCCGCCGCATTCGGCTACGCCGGCGGCACCAACACCCTCGACGACCTCGACAACACCGACTGCATCCTCATCGCCGGCGCGAACCCCACCGAGGCTCACCCGGTCATCGGGGCCCGAATCAAACAACTGGTGCTGCGCGGCGCACGGCTCATCGTCATCGACCCCCGCCGCATCGACCTCGCCGAGATGGCCGACGTGCACGTCCAAGCCAGACCCGGATCCAACGTCGCGGTCTTCAACGGCATCGCCCGGGTGCTACTCGACGAGGGATACGCCGACCAGGACTTCCTCCGCACCCGGGCGAGTGGCCTCGCGGAACTCACCGCGCTGCTGGCCGGCTATCCGCCCGACCACGCGGCACGGCTCGCCGGCGTCACACCCGAGACGCTGGTCGCGGCGGCCCGCCTCTACGGGACAGCACGCCGCCCGGCGATCGTCTACGGCCTCGGCATCACCGAACACGCCCACGGCACCGACGGCGTACGCACCCTGTCCAACCTCGCCGTCCTCAAAGGCACGGTCGGCACCCCGGACTGCTGCGGCATCCTGTCCATGCGCGGACAGAACAACGTCCAAGGCGCCTCCGACATGGGCGCCCTGCCGGACATGCTCCCCGGCTACCAACGCGTCACCGACACGGGCGTCCGCGCCCGGTTCAACCGCGCCTGGCAGGCGGAGGTGCCCGCCCGGCCCGGGCTGCGCATCCTGGACATGTTCGCCTCAGCCATCGCCGGCCGCGTGCGCGCGATGTACATCATCGGCGAGGACATCGCGCAAACCGACCCGGACAGCGGCAACGTCCGCCGGGCACTGACCGCCTGCGACCTCGTCATCAACCACGACGTGTTCCTCTCCGCCACCGCCGAACACGCCGACGTGGTGTTCCCCGCGGTGCCCTTCCTCGAAAAAGACGGCACCTTCGTCAACTTCGACCGCCGCATCCAGCGGGTCCGCCGCGCGCTGGACCCACCCGGACAGGCCCGCAGCGACTTCGACATCCTGCACCTGCTCGCCCGCGCGATGGGCGCCGACCTCGGCTGCCCCAACCCCGCCGACGCGATGGCCGAATGCGCCACACTGACACCCACATTCGCCGGCATCTCACACACCCGACTCGACCGCGACGGGCCGCTGCACTGGCCCTGCCCCAGCACAGACCAACCCGGCGAGGGACGCCTCTACCTCGACTCGTTCGCCACCCCCGACGGCCGCGCCGCACTCGCCGCCCGGCCGTACCTGCCACCCGGCGAGCAACCCGACACCAGCTTCCCGTACACCCTGATCACCGGACGCCGGCTGGCGCACTACAACAGCGGATCCATGAGCCGCCGCACCCCCAACCACCAACTCCGCCCGCATGAGGTCCTCGACCTGCACCCCGACGACGCCGCCCGCCTCGGACTAGCCGACGGCGACCTCGTCGAAGTCACCAGCCGCCGGGCAACCATCACCTACCCCGTCCACCTGACCAACACAGTCGCCCCCGGCCAGATGTTCACCACCTTCAGCTTCCCCGACACCCCCACCAACGCCCTCACCTCCGACGCCAGCGACACCGAAACAGGCTGCCCCGAATACAAGATCACCGCGGTCTCCCTCAGCCCCGCCAGAGCCGGACGCCGAGCCGAGAGCCTCGCGGTCGTGCACGGCCAGCCGGCAAAGAATCCCGGACGAGGCCAGCAGTGAACGCGGCTATCTCAGTGCATAGGAACGCAGAATCAACGACAGTCGGGAGTGCTGCTCGCGCGTCGGCGGCTGCGGAGCCGAGCGTGCGAAGATCAGCCCCGGTCGGTTGCTCGGCTTACGTGAACCGCGCTATGGGGTGTCAGAACGTCACTACCTTGTCGGCCCACACCGTCCACTCGGCCAACTCGTCGAGGGTTGAGCGGCGCGCTGCCGCGATAAGCATGTCCTCGGTGATGCCTCGGGCATTCATGCAGGTGCCGCAGCAGGCGATGTCGGCGCCGTGGCGGGCGCAGGTCTCAATCATCCGATCCAGGTGGTAGTAACCTTCCGGCGGTCTCTGGTTCGCCATCACGCAACCGACCGCGTCGCCCATCAGGTAGATCCGTACCTGGCTGTCGTCCCGCTTCGCAAGGGCTACGGCCAGGCGCACTGCGTTGTAGCAACGCTCGGTGCCGTACGGCGGGTCATTGAGGATCAACAGGAGTCTGCTGCTGATGGCGATCCCTCCTCTCTTGCTGGATACACCACAGACGGGAGCCCGCTGCGGCACGCAACGGTGCGATCCGGGTTCAGCCGGGATGTTCCTCCACCCCGATGAAGCGCCCGTGCCAGCTGTGGTACCAGACCGCGCCCGAGGTGGCGTGGACCGACAGCATGCTGATGACCTGGTTACCGCGCATGGTGTGCAGCGTGTAGTAGCCGGGGAACGCGTCGGCCTCGCCGGCGTGCTCGCCCGGACGGTTGCCGCGCAGCCACTGGTCGGCGATACCACGCGCCTGGTCCGCGCTGACTGTGGCGGTTTGACCGCCGCCCGGAGCCGGGTGCATGCCGTAGCGGGTATTCCACATCATCGCTGGCCCCCACTCGTTCTGGACCGCGCCCGTCTGCGGGTCGACAAGCGTTTCGGTGGCGCGGTTGCCGGCCCGGTCGACCAGTTCGACGTAGTAGCCGTTGTCGAACTGCATCACCTCCTCGGCGTGCAGCCCCGAGTTCAGCAGGGCCAGGACCTGGTCGCGTTCGGCGGTGCTCAGTGCTTGCGGCGGCGGGGTACGGGGCAGCCACGGCCCGTGCCGCGGCCCGA
>NZ_JBVJGT010000070.1:0-6114 GCF_055587185.1 Micromonospora sp. NPDC048040
GACACCGACCAGCCCGACCCCACCCCGATCGCCGCATAACATCAGACTGGATCCCGCGATGGCCGTCTCTTACACCATCCGCGCGGACGTGACCCGGCGAGCTGGCGGCGGCCGCGGGGTTGCCGTTAGTGTGCCTCCGGCGGTGGCGCTCCGGCTCCAGATTGGTTGAAGATTGTCGGCAGCCGCCGGTCCGGGGCGGTTGCGGTAGGCCATCCCGCCTGCCACCGACCCGGCTGCGTTAAGAAGCGGCCCTGGCCCACCTCTGCTGTGCGGCACCCATCCCCGCCAGCTCCGGACGAATGCGCCGCCACCGCGGAGGCGACCGTGGCGGCAACCACACCCTGCAGCCGTCACCCCTTGACCTCCATAGGAGCATTGGGCTACACGAGTGGTGGCCTGGTTCGCTACCACTGCCTTTGGTGATCCGTCCCCCGGTCGCCATCTGTTCTGGCTAACCTCGCGGCTGGTCTACCTTCGAGAACTACATTCGGGAGACACACCCGATAGCCGCGGCGCATGACGCTGGCGTCAGCCCTCGGCTGCCGGTAGGTTGCCGTGCGTGACGAGTGTCGATGATCAGGTTGGCGAGGGCGGAACCGTCGAGACTGATGGACAAGGGCGAATGAGCCATCTTGCCGTCCCTGATCCGATCATCCTCGTCCTAGCCAGTGGCTCTACGCCTGCTGCCGTGAGCAACGCCCGTGGTCACCTTTTCGAGCGTTTCGTGGCGCATCTACTCCACCTCTACGGTTATGGGCAGCCGACTACCGAAAAACTGAATGAAACCGCCGACGGCATTGAGATCGATGTGGCGGCGACCCATCAGCTTACACAGCAACCGGCGATAGCAGAATGCAAGGCATATAGCACTCCGGTTGCCGCAGCCCATCTCGGCACCTTCCATAGCAAGCTTGTGGTTCGGCGCTACGACGACGACCGAACGCATGGCTTTTTTGTAGCGATTCCTCGACTTACCGGCCAGGGCAAAGAAAAGGGCGAGCTAATTAGCCGCCACGACCGGGCGTTCACGGTTTTGACGGCGGCATCGATTTCGAAGGCGCTACGCGAGAGGGGTGAGATTGTCGACTGCCCGATTGCTGGAGCGATTACAAGTGATCCAGCCGTGGTAGTGACAGATGATGGTGTCTTTTCCGCATGCTTGGAGCTTGAGCCATTGTCCAGGAACCCGACACGGCTGCTAGTTTGGTCGACAGGGGTTCCGGTCCCTACGGCAGTACTTGAGCTGGTCTCAGCGCATCCTTTCAGTCAGGGCGCACCTGCATTCGATGCGCGAAACCTGGCGACAGCCTTAGCTCCTAGTGCTCAGCCATCTTCAGAATCACCCTTCATTGCCACGGTGGCCGGAAGTCGCTCCGACTTCGAGTATCAACTTCCCGCAGCGCCCAAGTATTTCGTGGGGCGGCGCAATATTGTCAACACCCTTAGCGGTGCTCTGAAGTCGCGCCCCGGTGTCGTGGTCTTGAACGCGAAGTCCGGATGGGGTAAAAGCTCCCTCGCGCTTCGCATGCAGCGACTTGCACAGGACCAGGGCGGCTATGCGATTGTCGTAGATACGCGAACGGCCGGTTCGCGAAGGTATGTGACCAGCGTCCTTCGGCGTGCTGCGACGGAAGCTGAGGCGAAGGGAGTCCTCAGGCTTCAGGCTGACGCCTCTTGGGGCAGCCTTGCGAGCGCAATGAGGACTCTTGCGCAGGCTCACTGGTTTGCCCCTACGCCCATCGTCGTGTTTTTCGATCAATTTGAGAATGTCTTCCGAGACGAGGAGCTAACGCGAGAATTCCGCGATCTAGCCCTAGCCGCGCGAGAGCTATCTGATCGGTTGCTGGTGGGATTTGCGTGGAAAACCGATCACGTTGGATGGATCGAAAGCTTCCCCTACAGCTTGCGGGACGAGATCCGCGCGGGCGCCCTTGTCGTGCCGATTTCTCCTCTCGGCGCCGCCGAAGTAGACACGCTACTGCGTAGGCTTGAGGCTGCGGCCGGTCAATCTTTGGCGAAGGATCTGCGCCAGCGCCTTCGCGAGTACAGTCAGGGCCTTCCTTGGCTGTTCAAAAAGTTGGCAGGACACCTTCTAGCCGAACTGAGCGGTGGAGCGACGCAGGAGTGGCTAGCCAGCGAGGGCCTTAACGTGCAGAGCCTCTTCGACGCCGACTTGGCAGAAATTAGCCCTGCAGAGCAGGAAGCGCTGCGGCATATCGCTCGATACGCGCCCATCGCGATCAGTGAGGTCGAAGAAAGAATTGCTGGAAATGTGGTCCAATCCCTGGTGCATCGGCGGCTCGTCGTTCAAGTTGGCGAGAAGCTGGACACTTATTGGGACATCTTCCGCGACTATCTAAACACAGGCCGCATTCCAGTCGAGGATTCGTATATCTTGCGGCAAACGCCCTTATCTGTTGCGCGACTGCTTCATGAAGTCGCGATGGACGGCGGAGATGGGAGTATCCCCGAAATTGCGGCGAGACTTGGCACTAGCGAAAACGCGCTGTTCAACCTCAGTAGAGAATTGAGGCTGCTGGGGGCCACCGCCTTCGAGCCCAGCCAGGTCCGAATTATCGACTCCATTTGGAATACCGCAGACCGGGAACGGGCACTTCGCCGCCAGGTGGCGGCCTCACTCCGCCGTCATCGCGCATATTCGACATTTCTTGTCCTAGCCGAGCGCGTCGGCAGGGTGACGGTTGCCGTGTTCGCTCGGGAACTGCCTGCCGCCTTCCCCGCCGTCGATGTAAAGGAGGCGACGTGGCAAGCGTATGCTCGCGCTTTTATGCTTTGGTTCCAGTACGCCGGCTTGGCCGTTCAGGAATCTCAAGTCTGGACGCCCGCGCCTGAAGGTGCCGACGGCCTAGGGCAATTACTAGGAGGCCGCAACGCCCGGCAAATAAAGGGAGGCTTCCCGCACGACACGCCGGGCCCATCGCTCGAAATGTTGCGCGCCATAGCGAGTGCTCCCGGCGGTCGAATCAAGCCGGAGGGTTCAAAAGCATCGCGACGAGCTATTCGACAGTTGGTTGTCGTCGGTGCCGTAGAGGAGTTGCGTGACGGGTTTGTTCACCTGACTCGCGATGACCTTGTCGTAGACGGGCGGGTGCAGGAACGTGTGCTTTATGAGCTATTGCTCGGTGTCCCAGGTTTAAGGCGGGCTGTTCAGCTGCTGGATGAGAATCCAAACGCAAGTTCTGCAGAGGTTGGCCTCGCACTCCAAAAGGAGATGCGTCCCGACTGGAGCGAAGCAACCATGGTAACTGCCGGCAAAAACATGCGTGCCTGGGCCAGAGCAGCCGGAATGGCCCTAAGTGGGGTGCCGCGGCCTAGGTCGGGATGGGGCGGACAGGGGCACAGTCAACCCGAGACGTTGTGGCCAGAATGAATGACCGGCTGGCCCTTGCAAGGGTCACGGCGGCCCGCGGGCCGAGCCGTCGGCCGCTGGGTCGGTGCCGAACTCCGGTCGGTATGGATCCAACATCAAATACGCGCTCATCGACGCGCGAACGAAAGTAAAGTCAACTACCGGGAAATTGCACCGAGACTGTGGCGTCGATGTCGAGATGTTCTCGGAGAAGCTCCAAGAGCGTCGGACCATCGATGAGCGCAACGGGTTTCCCTTGAGAAAACTCCCGCGAACTCGCCCCGAACCAACTGGTCGTGAAAAAGAGCCCGTCGTCGGCGCCTTCGTGAAGCATGCTGGCATAAAATGCCCGTACAGCTTCCGATCCGACTACCCTGTGATAACGCTTAACCTCCACCACCGTGCGGCGAGCGACAGTCGATTGCCGGCTCGCAGCCATGATGTCGAATCCTCGATCGGGCCGAATCTCCGCAGGGTCTACGTCATATCCCATTGCGTCGAGTAAGAGTCGGATCAGCTGCTCGAACTCGAAGAGCGAAAGCTCAAGAAGATCGGCCTTTTCGTTCGGATGCTCCCTAGATTCGCCCCTTAGGAACTTCAGAACCTCAGACATTTGAATTTCGGCCTCAGAGGTTCTGACTCGCTGGACCGTATCCTCGGAAATGTCCTCGGGCATGACTTTGGATGCCGCGTCGAGGAAATCGGAGAAGGTCAAGAGTGCCAAATGACACCCAGCCTCCTGGCGAAGTTCCTGTTTCAGTTCGGGCCGAGGGCCGACCGGTCGCCCCTTCTTGTCGATCGCCCACCAGTCCTCTTTCGCCTCATTTGTGACGAACGTGATGAGCTTCGCGTTCGGGAGAGCGGATGCGTAGTCCATTACCTGACGCCAGAGGATGTAGTCGCCTGCTGCCCTGTAGTTGGTCGCCTTACGAGGGGCGTCGGCATATCCAGGAGGCATTAGGTTCGGGTACCTAAACTCGATCGCTTCTGTAATATGCTGCTTCAATTCGCCCTGGCCGTACGGTGGACCAACTCTGCCGCGCGTTATTTCCTCTAGCTCATCAAGAACCGGATCGTTGGCGATGACATCGCCCGGAGCTAAGTCATGCTCGGCTACGAGCGCGTCTAGCTCCGCGAGGGCTGGATCCATCACGCCCTCCAGCCGACGCTTAAGAGAAGCCCCGTCTAGACCCCCTGCTTCGGGATTCCAATCTCTTTCTGTCATGATCGCATGGCGAAACGAATCGAACTTCCCAACTGCCGCCTGCAATCCCGAGAGCGCATCCGAAGCTGCATCCCGTAGGAGTTGCCTCGTTGCTCTGAATTGGGATTGCCGGGACGTTACCACGTCAATGCGAATGCGATGGAACTCCAAGGCTGCCTGATGCGGCACCCACAATCGCTCTTGCAGCCTCCTGAGGACCGAAAGGCTTTGTTTCCTGGCATTCGGTGTCACCCTGTATAGATGCAGAAGGGCGTTCGCGTCCAGCACGATTAGCCCTTCCCTCAAGAATGACGCAGGGTCAACCTCGGGTGACCACCAGGCTTCGAAGCAGCCAGCGAGGCCGACGCGGCTGTACACGCTAGGGGGCTGGTCGGTAGTCACGAATGGGAATCTACTGCCACCGCCTAGATGATGCGAGAGGTCAGAGCCGGAGCCGGCTTCTTGCGCGTCAACGGGGACGAGGTCTGGGCCGTCGAAGGCGGACCAGCGGTGACCCCAAGCTGGCCGGTGGCAGTTCAACGCCAAGCGTCAGTTCGGGCCGTCTCTGGGCGGTCGGGGCCGTCGCGGGGCGTCAGATGCCGACCAAAGCTGCCCAACGTCCGCTATTGCCGAAACACTCTCTTTTAGATCAAGGCGGCCCGCAAGCGGGCCGCGTCGGCACGGCCTCGGCCTGCTGGCGGCGCAAGCGCCGGCATCGGCCGGGCCGGCCGACCATGCCAGGGACGACCAGAACCTCAAGAGACCTCGGGACTCTGCCCCGAACCCCGGCCGCTCAATGGTCAGCCCTGGATCCCCTCCTCGGACACCACACGGGCTATCAGGCTCTCCGGAAGGTCTGCGACTGCCCGACGAGGAGATTCTTACTTCCGGCGAACGTGCCGCCTCAGCACGTTGCGTCTTGGCCGACTAGATCCCCTCAGCGGCTTGCTGGGCTTCCGCTTGCGCTGCACGGGACCCGCAGCAGTCGCCGTCGCTCCGAGGAAAATGCCGATGAGTCCCGCAGGGCTACTGAGATAGTCGTTGATCTTCTCTAGCGCCTTCGGGTTGTTCGCCCCGATGGTCCCAGCAATCACCATGAGGAGAACGGACAAGGCAACGAGGGGACCGAATCGCTCAAGGGTCTTGGCCGAGGGATCGAGCCGGCGAGCCAGGAGCGCGAAGCACCCCAGGAGATATCGGACCGTCAGGAGAGCTGTCCGCGCCGAGTTGTCGCCCATGGCCGCTGCCTCTTCGGTACCGGCGAGCCAGTCCCCCGGGTTTTTCAAGAGGTCAGCGGCTTGATCACCCAGGATCCCCGCAGCATCAACCGATGCGAAGAAGGCGGCGCTCTCGTACAGCTGTGCCTCATCCATCGCTTGCAACGAGCGAGTAAGCCGCATCATCGCCTCGGACGGCGCGGTCAACTCCGCCAGGCGCCGCATCATCGCCTCGGACGGCGCGGTCAACTCCGCCAGGCGCCGCGCCATCGCCTCGGACGGCGCGGTCAACTCCGCCAGGCGCCGCGCCATCGCCTCGGAAC
>NZ_JBVJGT010000070.1:6209-30473 GCF_055587185.1 Micromonospora sp. NPDC048040
GGCGCGGTCAACTCCGCCAGGCGCCGCGCCATCGCCTCGGACGGCGCGGTCAACTCCGCCAGGCGCCGCGCCATCGCCTCGGACGGCGCGGTCAACTTGGTAAGCCTGGCCAGATCCTTCCGACGTCCATCGTTTGGATAGTCATCTTCGACAGACGTCCGAGCCATGAACACTCCCCGAAACCGTGCCCGTCGCGTGCCCGATCAGTCGGACGGCAAGGGGCAGTAGCGGTCAACTACAGCAGGAGACAACAAAGGCCCCTGACTTGCGTCCTCGCAGTTCAGGGGCTTTGCACCTGCCTGGTGGCGGGGTGAAGGATCCGAACCTCTGTAGCTTCCGCGACGGATACAGCTCGACCCTCACATCCGCCGAGCAGCGTACGGCAGGAAAAGCTCCGTAGCTAACCGCTGGCTGTCGGAATGTTGGCAGCCGCCATCGCTCAACCGCCGTCACGATCGCGAGGGTGGTTGACCGTCACCGGGGCCTGGGCGATCGGCTGCCGCGCCGCTTCGCGGCTTGCCACCGGGTGCCGGAGTTCAGGCACGCGGAAAGCCGGCGGCACGGCAAGCCACCCCCGGCCCGTGGGGCCGGGGGTGGCAATCCGTACGCCCACGGATAGCCGCGCGCCCACCGCGCCACCGTGCCAGCCACGTGCCAGTAGTCGGTGCTCCGGGCGGTCAGCAGCGGTCAGCAGCGGGCACGACAGCAGCCCCGTTGACCAGGCGATCCGGACAGATCACGACAGCCGAGAACGATCTTCCAAACTGACGGTGCGGGTTCGATTCCCGTCGCCCGCTCCACACCCTCCGGCCCAGGTCAGCCGCGATCCTGGGCCGGTCGACTACTCCCCCCGATTTGATCTGCGGGCCATCCGTGGGCCACTACTCGCCGGACGGAATCCGCCTGATTCGGTCGCTGCCTCACGCCGAACACGTACGCGGCCGCAGCTCGCTCATTTCTGCCCGAGCCACCCACACACCCAATACGATCCGCCCGCGTCCCGTTCCACGTACCACGAGTAGGTGACCTCTCCTGCTGGATCCCCCGTGGACGGTTTGAGCTGCGTCATCTTCGCCTTGACGATGATCCGGTCGGCATCCGCCGGGACCTCGTACGGCAGCAGCGTCCACTTCCCGATGTAGTAGCCGTTCAACGCGAACCCGAGCAGGGTGGACCGCAGCCGCGGGCAGGTGCCGGACTTGAAGACGTCCATGTTGTGGCCGGTGAGCCCGTCCATGTAGGTGCCGAACACCTTGTCGATCTCGGCGGGCGACATCGGCGTACGCGTCGGGTACGACGGCGTGTGAATGCTCGGAGTCGGTGTCTGTTCTGCGGCGGAAGTGCTGGGCTGGGCGACGGCCGGGGTCGTCAGCGGCGACGGCGACGCCGTGTTCGAGTTGTTCCTGACGACAATCACGCCGACCACGACGACCACTACGGCCACGGCGATCGCGACAAGCCCGAACACGCCTCCGACGAGGCCGACGATCAATCCGGTGTTCGGCTTGGGCGGAGGTGGCGGCGCTGGCGCTCCAGCAGGTGGCTGCTGTCCCGAATTGGGGCCGGGTGGGGGGTTCATGGCGCTCATGCGCCCAGACTATAGGCGCACTGAGATGCTTCTATTGCTGCCGAGGACAGGGGGCTGTGGGCCGAAACCCTGCGCGTACGTCGGCTCGTGACGGACTCTCCAGCCGTGGACGACGTGATCGACCGAGATGGCCGGCCCGCGAGGACGAAGACCTCCGAGATCCCCATTGTCGTACGCGATGAGTCAGCCCAGCCGCGCGGATGGGTGACCGGCCGTGCCGACCTCGGGCGCGCTCGCCGGGCGGGGGTTTCCGCCCGACGCCGGCTCCGGGAGGGCACGGAACAGCAGCCAGGCCAGGGCTGGCAGCGCGGGCAGCGGAGCGAGGGCAACCTGGAGTGAGGTGGCATCGGCGACGCTGCCGATCACGGGGCTGGCCAGGCCGCCGATGCTGACGGCCAGGCCGAGGGTGATGCCGCTGGCGGTGCCGACCCGGGTGGGCAGGTAGTCCTGGCCGAGGGTGACCTGTAGCGAGAACGGGACGGCGAGGCCCACGGAGGTCAGGGCCACGAAGAGGTACAGCGCGGGGCCGGGGACGAACACGACGCCCGCCGTCGCGGCCACGGTGCCCAGGTACGACCAGCGCGCGACGGTGACCCGCCCCCAGCGGCCGGCCAGCTTTCCGCCGAGCACGGTGCCCACCGCGCCGCCGAGGTAGAGCACGAACAGCGCCAGGGCGCCCGCCGACCGGCCGCCGCCAGTGCGCAGCTCGGCGTGGACCGAGACGAACGCGCTCAGCCCGACGAACAGGATCGACCGGCAGACCACGGCCAGCGACAGCCGCACGAACGACGCGCGGTCGTCGGTCCCGGTCGGGGTCAACGTGCCGCCGCCGACGCGTCCATGATCACCCAGCGCGCGCAGTACGGGCAGGCACAGTGCACTGCCCACGAGGGCGGGCAGCACGAGCAGCGGCGTGAGCCGCAGACCGCCGTGGGCGACCACGAGGGCGACCAGGACGGGCGCGGCGGCGAAGCCGAGGTTGCCGCCCAGGGCGAACCAGCCCATCGCCGCGTGGCTGCCCCGGCTGGCGATCCGCGCGAGGCGGGCGGACTCGGGATGGTAAGCGGCGACCCCGATGCCGGAGACCGCCACGAACAGCAGGGTCAGCGCGTAGGAGCCGGCGATGCCGCTCAGCGCGATGCCCAGCCCGCCGAGGACGGTGCTCACGGGCAACAGCCACGGCGACGGCCGCCGGTCGGTCAGCGCGCCGAACAGCGGCTGCGCCACCGAGGACAGCAGGGACGCGGCCAGCACGATGCCGGAGGCGGCGGCGTAGCCGTACTGGCGCTCGGCGATGAAGTACGGGACGAGCGACGCCACGGCGCCCTGGTAGACGTCCACGCAGGCATGCCCGACCGACAGCAGGACGACGGGTCTGTTCCTCGGCACCCGGCAATGCTCGTCAGCACCACTGTTGTCGCGCTTCCGATAACCTGCCACCTGATGCCGGAAGTCCGCCATTCTCCCGTCGCCCCGACCCGCGCCCTGTGGTTGACTCCCGGCTCCGGGATCGACGCGCACCGACACGACGACCACCAGATCGGCTACGCCGCGCGAGGGGTGCTGGCCGTCAGCACCGACGCGGGGGCGTGGGTCACTCCCGCCACCCGCGCCATCTGGATACCCGCCGGGACGGTGCACGCCCACCAGGCCCACGGCCGACTCGAACTGCACCTCGTCGGCCTGCCGACGGCGGAGAACCCACTCGGCCTGGACCGGCCGACGGTGTTGGCCGTCGGCCCGCTGTTACGTGAGCTGATCCTCGCCTACACCCGTCGCCCGCACGACGACAGCCCGGCACGCGAGCGGCTGCGGGTCGTCCTGCTCGACGAGCTGCGAGCCTCCCCCCAGCAGCCCCTGCACCTGCCCGCTCCCCGCGACCCCCGGTTGGCGGCGCTGTGCGCGGCCCTCCACGCGGATCCGGCCGACAACCGCACCCTCGCCGCACTCGGGAAGCAGGTCGGTGCGAGCGATCGCACCCTGTCCCGGCTCTTCACCGCCGACCTCGGCATGAGCTTCCCGCAGTGGCGTACGCAACTGCGCCTGCACCACGCCCTGCTCCTGCTGGCCGACGACATGCCGGTGACCACGGTGGCGCACCGGTGCGGGTGGTCGTCGGCCAGCGCGTTCATCGACGCGTTCCGCCGCACCTTCGGGCACACCCCGGGGGCGCACCGGAGGTGAGCCGGGCAGCCAGCTCGGCCCGACCATCGGGGTGTGACCAGGCGCGCCCGGGCTGCCGGCGCCAGGTTCGGCAACTTGTCGTCGGCCGGGCCGCACTCGGCGAGCGCCTCGGCCCGCTCCGCCAGGGGACTCGGGGCGAGATCGGCGCCGGTGCGGCTGCTGCGTACCATGCGGGGCCGGGCATCCCCTCGTCCCGCGGAGGTATCGGCAGATGGCAGGCCAGCACGAGGGGTACGCCCTCGGCGTCGACCTCGGCACGTCGCACACCGTCGCCGTGCTGCGCCGGCCGGACGGGCACACCCGCCCGCTGCTGGTGGACGGCCAGCCGATCATCCCCTCCGGCGTGTACGCGGACGAGGACGGGCTGCTGCACGCCGGCCGGGACGCCCAGCGGCTGGCCCGCACCGATCCAGGCCGGTACGAGCCCAACCCGAAGCGGCGCATCGACGAGCCGGCGGTGTCGCTGGGCGACCGCCGGTATCCGCCGGCCGAACTGCTGGCCGCGACGCTGCACGCGGTGGCCCGGGCGGCCGTCGAGGCGGTCGGCTTCCTGCCCCCGGCGGTGCTCACCTGCCCGGCGACCTGGGACGCGGCCCGGCGGCAGGTGCTCGCCGACGCCCTGGCCGTGGCCGGGTGGCCGTCCGCGGCCGAGCACACGCTCTCCGGCCCCACCCCACCGGGCACCCGGCTGCTACGGGAGCCGGTCGCCGCCGCCCGCTACTACACCCAGGTGCTGCGCCGGCCGGTGCCGGTCGGCGGGGCGATCGCCGTGTTCGACTTCGGCGCCGGCACCCTGGACGTTGCCGTGCTCCGCAACGAGGGCGCCGACCCGTGGGGCGACTCGGGGTTCAGCGTGGTCGCCGCGGGCGGTGCCGACGACCTCGGCGGCCTCGACGTCGACGCGGCGTTGCTGGGTCGGCTCGGCGAGCTGGTCGCGGGCGAGCATCCGGCGCAGTGGCAGCGGCTGGTCCACCCGCAGTCGGCGACGCAGCGGCGGGAGCAGCACGAACTCTGGGAGAACGCCCGGGGCGCGAAGGAGATGCTGTCCCGCGCGACGGCCGCGCCGGTGGCCGTGCCGGGGGTGGAGGCGGTCGTCACCCTCACCCGCGCCGACCTGGAGCGGGTGGCCGCGCCGCTGCTGGGCCGGGCGGTGGCGGTGACCCGGGAGGTGATCGGCGCGGCCGGCCTCGACCCGCAGCAGCTCGCCGGCCTGTTCCTGGTCGGCGGCGCCACCCGGATGCCGATGGTGGCCCGGCTCCTGCACGCCGAGCTGGGCGTCGCCCCGACCGTGCTGGAGCAGCCGGAGCTGCCGGTCGCCGAGGGGGCGCTCACCGACCTGCCCCTGCCCCGACGCCCCCGCGGCGCCGCCGCCTTCGCCGCGCCCGCGCAGGCCGGATCCGCCGTGCCGCCGCAGCCGGGACCAGCGCCGGCGCAGCAGCCAGGGCCGGTCGCGCCGGCGCCGGCCGGGCCGACCGCACCGCCGCAGGACGCAGCCGCCGCGCCGGCGTCGGCCGGACCCACGGGGCTGGCGCCGGCCGGGTCCGGCGTACCGGCGCAGCAGGCCGCCGTGCCGGCGCCGCCCCAGCCCGCCGGGCCCGTGGGCCCCACGCCGACCGTTGTCGCCGGGCCGGAAGGCGTCACGCCGGCTCTCCCCGCCGGACTGGCGCCCACCCTGGTCGCGGGTGCGTCGACCACGCCGACCGTGTCCGCCGCACCGGCCCCGACCACGCCGTACGGACCGCCGGGCGCCGCCCCGCCCGGGAGCCCGGTGCCGGGCGCGCCGCCGGCCGCCGCACCCGCCGGTCACGGCCAGCACGGCGGCCACGACGCACACGGCCAGCACGGCGGTCATGGCGGTCAGCCGTTGGGCGTGCCCGGGCCGCCTCAGGCGGGCGGATGGGCGCCCGGCGTGCCCCCGGCGAGCCTGTCCGCCGGTTCGGGCGCGTCGGCGGCGTGGCCGGGCGTACCCGTCTCCGGCACGCCGGTGTCGCCGCCGCCCGGCGCCGGCCCGACCGCGCCGGCGTTCCCCCGCCGCCGGGCGCTGTGGATCACGGCCGGGGCCGTCGTCGCCCTCGCCGGCGTGGTGACCGCGGCGGTGCTCTACCTGACCCGGGACCACTACCCCGCCCTGGAGTTCCGGTCCCCCGTCGAGAGGGTGGCGCGGGTGGCCGCCGGGACCGAGCGGCCATCGGCGATGTTCACCGCGGTGCTCGGCAACCGGGCGTATCTCGCGTACCCCCTCGACGACGGGCGGCTGGAGGTGGTGGCGGTCGACGCCGACACCGGCGGAGAGAAGTGGCGGAAGCCGACCGAGGCGTCCGCCGAACGGTGGGAGCGGATCGTCGCGCTGCCCGGCGCGGTGGTGGCCTTCGCCGACGCGATCGGCGACGACACCCCCCGGGACCTGGTGCTGCTCGACGGCGCCTCCGGCGACCAGCGGTGGAGCCGGCCGATCCTGGGCGACGACGAGGTCTTCTTCGGCGAGGGCGTCGCGGTGCTGGTCGACCGGACCGGGAAGCAGCTGGTCGGGCTGCGCCTGAGCGACGGCGGGGAGACGTGGGTACAACCCAGCCCGCAGGACGAGTACGGCGGCGCCCGCACCAGCGTCCACCCGGTCACCACGGACAAGGCGCTGGGCGGCCCGGCCTTCGTCGACGGCTCGCCGCGCGACCCCTGGCGCGGCGAGGTCCGCCGGCTCGTGCAGGTGGGCGCGGACCGTTCCGTCCGGGTGGTCGACATGGGCAGCGGCCGCATCGTCCACAGCCGCGCCAACGTGGCCGACCAGGACGACCTGGTGGTGGCGCACGAGGACCGCCTCTACGTCGCCCGCGACGAGGCCGGCTACCAGCTGCTCGCGTACGACCTGGCGACCGACGCCCAGCCGAAGGTGCTGTACACCGCCCCGGACGACCGCAAGCGGCCGGAGGCGCTGGTGCCGTGCGGCGAGCACCGGGCCTGCCTGCTGGAGACCACGGGCGGCGAGGACGAGAGCACCGAGGTGGTGGCGGCGACCGAGGAGAAGGTGGCCCACTGGCCGGCGCCGGAGGCGACCCGGCTGGTGCCGCTCGGCGAGCACCTGCTGGTCCGGCAAACCTCCTCGGAGTCGGTCAGCACCCTGTTCGGCCCGGACGGTCGCGCGGTGCTGCGGGACCGGAAGGGGGTGGCGGTCCGGCTCGACGGGGGCAACCTGCTCGTCTTCGCCGATCCGCCGAGCTCGGTCGAGGACGACCGCAGCGTCGCCGGGGTGGCGGCCGGCTCGGGCGCGGTGACCGAGATGGGCCAGTTGGTGGGCGTACGCAGCGAGACGTGCTCGTGGAACACCAGCGTGATCGTCTGCGGCGCAAAGGAGGACTTCGTGCTCTACCGGTTCGCCGACCGTTAGCCGGATCCCGACAGCCATTCAGATCGATCTATATAACCGATAACCTCCTCTCAACGGCCAGGCCGCCCCGCGTCCGGTCACGAGCCGGCGCGGGGCCGACAGGAGGAGGACCGGCATGACACTTCCCCGTACCCGGCGGTGGCGGGCCCGCCCGGTGGGCGTACTCGCCCTCGCCGCCGCGCTCGTCGCCACCGTGGGCACCCCCGCCACCGCGGCCTCCGGCGGCGAGATCCGGCACGCCGACGACGCGAACGCCGTGACCGACGGCTACGTCGTGGTGCTCCGGGACGACAGCGTCGGCCGGCACGGCGGCGACCGGCAGGTCGCGGTCAGGAACGTCGCGGACCGGCTGGCCGACCGCTACGGCGCCGCCCTCGGCCACGTCTACGGCCACGCGCTCACCGGCTTCGCGGCGCGTCTGCCGGAGCGCGCGGCCCGTCGGCTCGCCGCCGACCCGGCCGTGGCGTACGTGGAGCGGGACCGAATGGTCACCCTCGTCGGGCCGGGCGTCCAGCTCGACCCGCCGTCCTGGGGTCTGGACCGGATCGACCAGCGCAGCCTCCCGCTCGACGGCCGGTACGCCTACCCGAACACCGCGCACAACGTGCACGCGTACGTCATCGACACGGGCCTGCGGCGCACCCACACCGACTTCGGTGGGCGGGCCGGCGTGGGGGTGGACCTCGTCGACGGCGGCCCGGCGGACGACTGCAACGGCCACGGCACGCACCTGGCCGGCACCGTAGGCGGCACGCGGCACGGGGTGGCGAAGGAGATCCAGCTGCGCCCGGTGCGGGTGCTGAACTGCGCCGGCAGCGGCACCTTCTCCCAGGTCATCGCCGGGGTGGACTGGGTCACCGCGAACGCGGTCCGGCCGGCGGTGGCGCTGCTGGCGCTCGGCGGCGGGGCCAGTACGGCCCTCGACTCGGCCGTGAACCGGTCGATCTCGTCCGGCGTCACCTACGTCGTCACGGCCGGCAGCTCGAACGCCAACGCCTGCAACTACTCTCCCGCCCGGGTGCCGGCGGCGCTCACCGTGGCCGGCACCACCATCACCGACGGCCGGATGCCGAGCGGCAACTACGGAAGCTGCCTCGACCTGTACGCCCCCGGCGCCAACATCACCTCCACCTGGCACAGCACCGACACGGCGGTGGCCACTCTCAGCGGCGGGTCGATGGCCGCCGCGCACGTCGCCGGGTGCGCCGCGCTCGCCCTCTCGGCCAACCCCACCTGGACTCCCGCCCAGGTGGCGGCCTACCTGACCGGCAGGGCGACCACCGGGGTCGTCAGCGGCGTGGTCGCCGGCACGCCGAACCGCCTGCTCTACTGCGGCGCCTGACCCGGGAACGCCGAGGCCACCGGCACCGGCGCCGGGCATCCCCGGCGCCCGCCCGCGCGGGCCCGCCGACCCGGCGGGGCCCGCGCGGGCGGATCGTCCGCCCCGAACGGCCGACACGGGCGATCGGGCCGGGGTCGATGCGGTGCCGGCACGAGGACCGTCGCACCTCCGGCATGGCGGCGGGCCGTCCGCCGGGCACCGGGTACGCCTCGCCGGCGACGCGGTGACGGCCGCGCGCAACATCGATTCCCATCGACGCTTGTCGCTGGAGGCGTCTGCGACTACCGTCGAATCCAGTGACGATCGACTATATGGTCATCGGCGCGGGCATCGCGGGCGCCAGCGCCGGGCACCACCTCGCCGCGTACGGCAGCGTGCTGCTGGCCGAGATGGAACACGTCCCCGGCCAGCACTCCACCGGCCGCTCGGCCGCCCTGTTCTCCGAGTACTACGGCGGGCCGGTGGTGCGCGGGCTGACCCAGGCCAGCCGGGGCTTTCTCACCGCCCCGCCGCCGGGGTTCGCCGACCATCCGCTGCTCACCCCGCGCGGCGTGCTCAGCCTCTGCCCGCCGGGCGCCGAGGACGAGTTCGACGCGGCGCTGCGCGACGGGGCCGACGTGGACCCGCCGGCCCGCGAGATCGACCTGGCCGAGGTGGCCGCGTACTGCCCGGTGGTGCGGCCGGGTTGGTGCCGGCGGGCGATGGTGAAGCCGGCCGCCCGGGACCTCGACGTCGCCGCGCTGCACCAGGGATACCTGCGGGGCATCCGCGCGGCCGGCGGCCGGGTGGTGTGCGGCGCCCGGGTCCGCCGGCTGCGGCGGGCGGACGGGGCGTGGCGGGTCACCACCGACGCCGGCGAGTTCACCGCGCGGGTCGTCGTCAACGCGGCGGGCGCCTGGGCCGACGAGGTCGCCGCGGCGGCCGGCGTACGACCGGTGGGACTGATCCCGCTGCGGCGTACCGCCTTCCTCGTGGACGCGCCGGCCGGCGTCCCGGCGACGGACTGGCCGATGGTCAACGACGTGGCCGGCACCTTCTACTTCAAGCCGGAGTCGGGGCGCCTGCTGGTCTCCCCGTCCGACGCCACCCCGGCGCCGCCCGGGGACGCCCGCCCCGACGACTTCGACGTGGCGATCGGCGCCGAGCGGGTGCAGGAGGCCACCACGCTGAGCTTCCGCCGGGTCCACCGGGCCTGGGCCGGTCTGCGGACCGCCGCCCCGGACGACGTGCCGGTGATCGGCCCGGCACCCGAGGCACCGGACTTCCTCTGGCTGGCGGGGCTGAGCGGCTACGGCGTCCAGACGGCGCCCGCGGCGGGCGCACTGCTCGCCGCGCTGGCGGCCGGCGCCCCACCACCCGTCGACCCGGCCCCGCTCTCACCCGCCCGCTTCCCCTGACCCGGGTGGGTCAGTGGGGGCGTTGGCCCACCAGCGAGCGACGGGGCAGCATCGTCCACGCCGAGATGCCCGCCGACACCAGCGCCGCCAGCAGCATCACCTGGAACACCGCCGGATAGCCGGCCGCGCTGGCGACCAGGCCGGCCAGCGGCGCCCCGGCCACCAGGCCCAGGTCCCAGAACGACGTGAACGCGCCGAGCGCCGCCCCCTGGTGCGCCGGGTCGGTCCGGTTGATCACGAGCAGGGCCAGCGCCGGGAAGAGCAGCGAGAGCCCGGCGCCGATCACCAGCCCGCCGACGACCGCGACCACGAGATTCGGCGCGACCGCGACCAGAAGCAGCCCCACCGCCTCCACCAGCGCCGACGCGACCGCCACCCGGCCGGCGCCGAGCCGGTCGGGCAGCCCGCCCACGAACAGCCGTACCCCGACATAGGTGAAGCCGAACGCGTTGAACGCGGCGATCCCGTTCTCGATGCCCCGGTCGGCCAGGTGCAGGGCGACGAACGCGGCCAGTGCGGCGTACCCGAAACCGGCCAGGGAGAGTGCGACGCCCGGGGCGACCGCGCTGCGCGGCAGGATGCCGGCCGGGCCCTTCGGTTCCGGCTGCCGCGGCCGGGGGCGGACGGCCACGAGCGCGGCCCCGGCCAGCGCCGCCAGGATCGCGAACAACCACACGGCGGGATAGCCGCCCGAGGTGCGCAGCAGCACCGCGCCGAGCAGCGCGCCGAGCGTGATGCCCAGCCACATGTGAATGCCGTACAGGCCGACGACGCGGCCCCGCCGGTCGGCCGGCGCGAGCGCCACCAGCCAGGCGGCGCCGGCGGTGTAGACGGCCGCCTCCCCCACGCCGTGCAGGACCCGGACGCCGACCAGCACGCCGACGTTGCCGGCCACCAGGTAGGCCGCGGCAGCCGCCGCGCACACGGCCGCCCCGGCCAGCATCACCGTCCGGTACCCGTGCCGGTCGCCGAGCCGGCCGGCGATGGGCCGGGCGATCACGGCGGAGACCGCGATCGCGGCGATCACCACGCCCACCTCGACCCGGTTGCCGTCGAGTTCGTCGAGGACGTAGAAGGGCAGCACGGCCAGGGACGCGCCGACGCCGAGCAGGCAGAGGAAGATGGCGCCGAACAGCGGCACGATGGGCCGGTAGAACGCAAGTTTCCCGCCGGTCGTGGTCATGCGGTGACGCTCCTAGGCCGGTACGACGTGGAAGAAGTGGGTCGGCAGGTGCACGGCCAGGCCCTCGTGGATCTCGGCGCAGACGGCCGGGCCGTCGGTGGCGAAGGTGCCCGGCGGCGGGGTCGCCACGCGGATCGCGGAGCGCCCGGCGTCGAGCAGGCGCGCAGCCATCGCGAAGTCGCCCACCACCGCCTCGCCCGGCGCCACCATCCGGGTACGGCTGATCAGGACGCCGTTGCGGTGCAGGTCCGCCAGCAGCGCGTCGCGCCCGAGCAGGTGGGTGTAGTAGTCCCTCGGGTTGACGATCATCGCGTGCGGGGTGGCGCCGGTCTGCTCGATCTCGTCGCAGGCGGCGAGCAGGCCGGTCAGCCAGTCGTGCCGGTACGGCAGCCGCCCGATCTCGGGGTGCCGCAACAGGCCGTGCTCGCCGATGGTCAGCGCCTGGTTCTCCGCCGTGGCGAGGCGGACCAGCAGCCGGTAGTCGACGAAGACGGCCAACCCCTCCGGGTCGTCGGCGAGTTCCTCGGGGACGCGTACCCAGGCGCGGATCGGGTGCACGGCGGCCGAGGCGGTGCCGAACCGGAAGGCCGCCTCCCGGCGCAGGCCGGACTCGTGCACCGCGGCGGCCTCCCCGACGTCGGGCCGGCCCTCGCACCAGAACCGCACCGGGTCCATCCCCACCGACCGCTTACGGAACAGGTTGCGGACGGTCACCCGGGGGCGTTCCTTGGTCGGCTGGAAGGCGTCCGTGATGGTGTAGTCGAAGCGCACCTCGGCACCGGTCGGATCGGCGGCGTACGCGCGGGCGAGCACCTCGCCGGGCGACAGGCTCGACGACGCGGTCACGGGCGGCGCGGCGGTGGTGGTCATGAATCCTCCCCGATGGCGATGGCGTGCCGGATCAGCCGCTGGTAGAAGGGCTGGTGGTGGTCGTGGTACGCGCGCAGGGTGTCGTCGTTCTCGACGGTCACCGCGAAGGACTTGGCGACCGGCGAGAAGCCGGAGGTGCGCTCGACGTCGAGGTGCCACTTGCGGGTGCGTCGCCACTCGGCGCGCTCCCCCGGCGCCCAGTTCAGCGCCTCCGGCCGGAACGGCAGCCCCACGGCGGCGCACCAGGCCGCCACCGTGTCCGCGGGCCGGCGCAGCAGGTCCTCGGCCCGGATCACCACCGGCGGCCGGCGCGCGGTCCGGCGGACCAGGTCGAACAGCTCCCACTGGTGCTCGAAGCCGATCTCCGGGCAGGTCACCGTCGGCTTGATGGCGTAGTGCGAGCTGATCGTGCGGGCCGGTTCCCGGACGATGAAGGTGTGCGTGACGTCGGCGATCGCCTCGGGATCGTCGAACAGGTGCCGGTACCGATACTCGAGGGTGTCCTTGACGAAGACCGTCCGGTCCCGTCCCAGCCCGGTCAGGTGCGCGACGACGTCGGCCGGGTCGGTCACGGTGACGGTGCCGCCGTCGGCGGTGGGCAGGTCGACGTGCCCCTCGTCGACGAGGGTGACCAACGGCTCGTGCACGACCGTCACGTCGCCGCGGGCGATCATCATCCGCAGGAACGCGGTGGAGAGCGCCCGCGGATGCGCCCACATGGCGATCACCGGCATGCCGGCCCCCCGTACCGCGTGGCCCACCGGACCGGCGCGCCGCCGGGGCGGTGGACGGGCCTCACTGGGACCACCAGGTCGGCTTGCGGTCCCAGCGGTGGTCGCGCAGCCGGTCCAGCAGCCCGGCGTCCAGCGGCGCGCCGTCGCTGACGGCCAGGTTGGCGCGGACGTGCTCGACCCGGCGCATGCCGGGGATCACCGTGCTCACCGCCGGGTGGTGCAGGATGAACCGCAGCGCCAGCTCCGGCATGGTCGTCCCCGGCGGCACCTCGGCGGCCAGCCGCTCGGCGCGCTCCACGCTGGGCAGCAGGTTCTCCGGGCCGAAGTACGTGCTGCGCCAGTCCTCCTCCGGCCACGTGCTGTCGGCGGTCAGCGTGCCGGTCAGCGTCCCCTCGTCGAACGGCACCCGGGCGATGATCCCGATGTCGTCGCGCTGCGCGCGGGGGAACAGCTCGTCCTCGGGCGCCTGGTCGAAGATGTTGTAGATGACCTGGACGACGTCGATCAGCCCGGTGTCGAGGGCGGCGTGGCAGTTCGTCGGTTCCCACCGGTTGACGCTGATCCCGACGCCGTCGACCAGGCCCTCGCGCTTGAGGTCCGCGACGGTCTCCTGCCAGCGGCCGTCGGCCGCCCAGCGGTCCTCCCAGACGTGGAACTGGAGCAGGTCGATCCGGTCCACCCCGAGGTTCTCCAGGCTGTGCCGGGTGTACTCGCGGATGTGGTCGGCCGGGAAGACGTCGTCCAGGGTGTCCTGCGGGCCGGGCGGCCACTCCCGGTTCTTCGGCGGGATCTTGGTGGCCAGGTAGAGCCGGCGGTCCGGGTGCCGGCGCACGAGGGCGCCGAGCAGCCGTTCGCTGACGCCCCGCCCGTAGACCCAGGCGGTGTCGAAGAAGTTGCAGCCCCGTTCCACCGCCTCGTCCAGGCAGGCCGGCGCGGTGTCGTAGTCCCAGCCGGTGAAGCCGCCCGGTCCCCCGCCGATGCCCCACATCCCGTACCCGACCTCGCTGACCTGCCAGCCGAGCCGACCCATCCTGCGGTATCGCATTCCACTCCCTCGTCCGTGCCGGTCGCCGCGCCGCGCGCGGCTGGTCACCCTGGTCCGGCCGGCAGCAGCAGCCGGTCGGTCGCCCGTCGCTCGTGCTCGCCCAGCCACGCCCGGTAGGCGCCGACGGACGGCCCGAGCCGGTGGTCGGTGAAGCCCCGGCGCCGTTCCAGCTCGGCGCAGCCGTCGCGGCGGAACAGCCGGGGGTTGTCGGTGAGCAGCGTCGCGAAGACCGCCCGCAGCCGCTCCTCGTCGGCGCCGGCCCCGGCCGGGAACAGCGCGAGCAGCACGGCGGCGGCCCGGTCGCCGTCGGTCGCCGCCTCGCGCAGCGCCGCCACGAAGCGCACGCAGCTCACCCGGGGCAGGGCGTCCGCGCCGGCCAGCGGCAGGTCGGTGAAGTCGACGCTCACCGGGTGCAGGACGTGCACCGTGCCGCCCCACAGCCGCGGGTCGACGACGGTGGCGACGATCCGCCGGGCGGCCCAGTCCACCGGCGTCCAGTCGGAGCGGACCGGCGCGTCGGGGCGCATCCGCAGCCGGTGGCAGGCGGCCAGCAGCAGGTGGGTCAGCGCCCGGGGGTTGGGCTGCCCGTCGTCGGCGGCGGGCATCACCTCCCCGAGACGCAGCACGGTGACGGTCGCGCCGCGCCGCCGGGCCTCGGCGAGATACCGCTCCGCCACCCACTTCGACCGGCTGTAGCCACTGGTGGGCGGGACGACGAGGGCCGGGTCGCACCCTTCCGGCAGCGGGTCGGGGCGGCGGGCGGCCTCGGTGTCGAGGACGCCGAGGGTGGAGACGTGGTGCAGCGGCTTCGGCCGGCCGGTCAGCGCCAGCCGGAGCAGTTCGGCGGTGCCGAGGACGTTCGCCTGGCGGTGGGCCCGGTAGTCGAACAGGAAGTTGACCAGCGCCCCGGCGTGCAGCACGAGGTCGCAGTCGTGGGCCAGCCGGGCCCAGGTCTCCGGGTCCAGGCCGAGGGCGGGGCGGGCCAGGTCCGCGGCGTACCCGTGCAGGCGCAGGCCGTGGCCGGGCCGCCACAGGCCCCGCTCGGCCAACGCCCGGACCACGCGGGCGGTGGCCTCGGCGTCGTCGGCGGCCCGCGCGAGGCACAGCACCCGGACGTCGGTGGTGGCGAGCAGTTCGTGGACCAGCCGCGCGCCGACGAACCCGGTGGCGCCCGTGACCAGGACGGTGCGCGGCGACCGGCGCCGGGCGACGGGGCGCACCGGCAGGTCGGCCGGGACGGCCGCGTCGCGTTCCACCAGCTCGGCCTCGGTCTCGGCGGGGTCGGCCGCGCGCAGGCGCGCCGCGACCACCCGGGCGAGCCGGGCGGCGGTGGGGTGGGCGAAGAGGTCCTGGACGCCGACCCGGACGTGGTGGTCGGCGCCGAGCGCGGTCACCACGTCGAGCGCCTGGAGCGAGTCGCCGCCGGCGTCGAGGAAGTCGGTGTCCGGGTCGAGGTCCGGCCGGCCGAGCACGGTCCGGAACACGGCCAGCACCCGGTCCGGCAGCGTACGCGCCTCGGCGCGCGCGGCGGTCGCCCGCGCCCGTTCGGCGAGCGTACGGTCGAGCCAGGTCTCCAGGGCCCGCCGGTCGACCTTGCCGTTGCCGGTCAGCGGCAGCGCGTCCCGCACCACGACGTGCCGGGGCACGTGGGGCCGGGGCAGCAGCCGGCGCAGGTGCGCCCGCAGCGCCGGCTCGGTCACCTCCGGATCGGCGGCGACGAAGAGTGCCAGCGACTTCCCCCGGCCCTCCCGGGCGAGGAGGACCTTCGCCTGCCGCACCCCGGGCAGCCGGGTGGCGGCGGTCTCGATCTCGCCGGCCTCGATCCGGACGCCGTTCACCTTGAGCTGGAAGTCGCGCCGGCCGACGAAGTGCAGTCGGCCGTCGGCGGCGAGACGGCCCAGGTCCCCGGTGCGGTAGAGCCGGGTGCCGGGGATGCCGGGCAGCGGGTTGGGGACGAACACCTCGGCGGTGCGGGCCGGGTCGCCGAGGTATCCCTCGCCGAGGCACACCCCGCCGATGACGATCTCGCCGGTCGCGCCGGGCGGCAGGGGGCGCAGCTCGGCGTCCACCACCGCCGCGTAGCAGTTGTCGATGGGCCGGCCGATGGGGATGACGTCGCCGTCGGACCGGGTGACGGTGTGGAAGACCATGCCGATGGAGGCCTCCGTCGGGCCGTACCCGTTGGTGGCCGACACTCCCGGCACCAGGTCGGCCAGGCGGTGCACCGCCCACGGGTCGATCTCCTCGCCGCCGACGATCACGTGCCGCAGCGTAGCGACGGCGCGGCGGGCCGCCGGGTCCCGGTCCAGGACCGACACCAGCGCGCCGAGCACGCTCGGCACGAAGTCGGTCATCGTGACGGCCTCGTCGGCGATGGTGCGGACGGTCCGTTCGACGTCGAGGAAGCCGCCCTCGACGGGCACCACCACCCGGCCGCCGGTGGTCAGCGGCCAGAACATCTGCCACACCGAAGAGTCGAAGGTGTGCCGGCTGTTCTGCAGCACCACCTCCGCGCCGGTGGCCGCGAAGTAGCGGGTCATGAAGCGGAACCGGTTGGCGATGCCGTCGTGCCGGTTGACGGCGCACTTCGGAGCGCCGGTGGTGCCGGAGGTGAAGATGCCGTAGATCAGGTCGGCCGGGCCGACGGGCGTCCCGGGCCGGCGTCGGGTCGGGGTGATGTCGTCGAGGTCCACCGGCTGGCAGGGAACGTCCCCGGTGTCGGGACGCGGGTCGCCGCCCCGGACCACCGCGAGCCGGGGCCGGATCACCGCCAGGGACGCGCGCAGCCGGTCCGCCGGCCAGCCGGGGTCGACGGGCACGAAGGCCGCGCCGAGCTTCATCAGGGCCAGGTCGACGACGGGGAGTTCGAGGCCGTCGGCGAGGAGCACGGGCACCACGTCGCCCAGCCCGATCCCCCGGGCCGCGAGGACGGCGGCGACGCCGTTGGCCAGGTCGTCCAGTTCGCGGTAGGTCAGCGAGCGTCCCCGGAACGACACCGCCCGGCGCTGCGGATGCAGGTCGACTCGGTGTTCGATCATGCGCGGCACCGCCACGAAGGGCCCGTCGTCGTGCCGGCGACCGGCCCGCTCCACCAGCGCCCGGGAGGCGGGCCCGAGGGCCGGCGCCGCCGACGTGGGCGACGCCGGGTCGGCGAGCAGGGCGGCGAGCAGTTCGGCGTACATCTCCGCCACGGCGGCGGCATCGGCCGACCACGGATCGTCGGCGGCACAGCGGAGCACGACCGCGACCGTCGTGTCGGTGACGTCGGCGGTGAGCAGCACGGGTGGCGCGCCGGCGGACGGTGCCGGCGCGCCACCGTCGAGGAGGACGAGGACGTGGTCGACGCCCTCGTGGTCGAGCGCGGCGGCGCACGCGCGGACCGTGGCGCGCGCCCGGTCGCCGGGCATCCGGTGCAGGTCCGCCGGCCAGGCCGGCAGGTCCAGCATCTCCGCGCCGGCCCGGACCCGCACCGGTGTCTGGCGGCCCAGGCGGTCGAGCAGTTCCACGGCGGCCAGGGCGGCCGTGGACAGCCGGTCGTGGCTGCCGTCGGCTGCGCCGCCCGGGTCGGCCGGGGGGTGCGGCCCGGTGGCCGCCGGGCGGGTGGCGGTGTACCGGTACGTCGACCCGTCCGAGACGGGAACCGCTGCCGCGGACCCGCTGTCGCCCGACCTCATCACGCCTCCTGTCCCGAGCCCGTGCGGCCGTCGGTCGCAGCCGCGGACGGCGCTGTGCCGGCCCGCCGCACGCCGACAATGATCGGCGTCGGTCGATGGACGGCCGCTGGTCATGGACACTAGAGGGCTGATCGACGGTAGGGAATATGCAACTTTCTGCTACATCGATGTCCGTCACTTGCCTGCGCCGGCGCCGGTCGCCGCGCCCCGGGGCAGGCGACCGTCCGGGAAACCGGCCCGCGACCAGCCGATCCTCCGGACCCCGCCGGCCGGGCACGACGATTCCGCACCCGCCGCCGCCCGGGCGGTCGGGGCCGGGACGGGGCCGCGCGGCACGCTCTCGTCACCCGACCACGCAGGGCGGATCACGTCCGGTAGTCGGCGTCGCGAGGGCGGACACGCGCGGGGACCCGGCCGGACGGGCCGGCCGGGTCCCCGCGGACCATTCCCGCGACTAGCCGCCGAGGCTCGCCGCCGCCGAGGCGATCGCCGGGGCGAAGGTGCTCACCTGGGTGTAGACGCCGGGGTAGTTGGGCCGGGCGCAGCCGTTGCCCCAGCTCGTGATCCCGACCTGGATCCAGGCGTTGGACGCGTCCCGCCGGAACATCGGGCCGCCCGAGTCGCCCTGGCACGTGTCGACGCCGCCGCTGGCGTAGCCCGCGCAGATCTCCTCGTTCGGGATGATCTGGCCGCCGTAGTAGGAGTTGCAGGTGGCGTCGCTGACGAACGGCACGGTCGCCTTGCGCAGGTAGCGCTGCTGCGCGCCGCCCTCCCGGGTGGCGCCCCACCCGGCGACCGTGAAGGTGCCGTTGTCGTACGCGGTGCTGGTGGCGATCTTGAGCGTGGGCAGCGTGGTCACCGGGGTGGCCAGCCGGATCAGGGCCCAGTCCTTGCCGTTGCCGTTGTAGCCGGGCGCCCGGTAGACGTAGTCGGACCGCACCTGGATCCGGCTCGACGACTGGAGGTCCACCACGCCGAGGGTGGCGGTGATGCTGGTGTTCGCACCGGTCCCGCCGACGCAGTGCGCGGCGGTCAGCACCAGCCGGGGGCTGTAGAGAGAGCCGCCGCAGCCCATCGACAGCCGGACCATGAAGGGGAACTCGCCCTGCGCGGCGAGGGTGCCGCCGACGACGTACGGCGTCACGTCCGACGCGGGCCGGGCACCGGCCGGAACGGCCAGGACGAACGAGCCGGCGGTGACCGCCACCAACGCGGCGGCCAGCCGGCCGATGAGTCTGCGCCAACGGACCATGGGAGCCTCCCCGAGCTTCGCGGCGCGCGGGGGTCGACGCGCCGGCATCCGATGGCGGAATCCTATGGACATATATCGATGAACGGCAATGTCCTGGCCCATCCCGCGTCGGTCATACCGCCGCGCACCGGGCGGCGACCTCCCTTTTTTGCGCCAGGACCACCCGGGGTACCGCAGCCCCATTGACCCGAAGGCGGACGCGGAGGGCCACGGCGGCAAGCACTGACCACCGGGTCAGGCCGGCCCGGGCGCGGATGAACCGCGACCCGCCGGGTAAGCAGCGGCCGACCTGGTGGAGTGGAGAACGACCGGGGTCGCGACACGCGACCGGGTGCGCGGGCGGGCGGCGGACGCCGACCCGCCCGCGCGTGCGGTCAGCCCCGGAGTGATGCGGTTTCTCCGGTCGGTCCCGGTGATGACCGCGGTCCGGTCAGTTCCCGGTGATCCAGTTCCAGGCCGACACGACCCACTCGGTCTGTTGCAGGTAGGCGATGCCGAGGCCGGCCAGGAAGACCGCCGTGACCAGGTGCGCCCCGCGCGCGCTGCGGCGCACCCGGCCCAGCTGCCGCTCCAGCACCACGCGGCCGAGCAGCCGGGCCAACGCGAAGAGACCGGCCGCCACCAGCAGGCTCAGCACGAAGATCAACAGCGGCCCGGCCAGGTCGCCGCCGCCCGAGATCGCCCAGATCCCCCAGCAGACGAACGCGAAGAGCGCCCCGGCGGCGCTCCACTCGCCGCCGCGCTTGAGCTGCGCGACGTGCCAGCTCAGCGGGCGCCGCGGCGCCGGCCCGTCGGGCCAGCCCGCGCCGGTCGGCTCCTGCCCGACCACGGGGAACGGTTCGGTGCGCGGAGCCCGGGGCTGCCCGACCGAGGCCACCCCCCGCCGGTACGCGTCGCGCTGCGGCGGCACCCCGACACCGGGCTGCGGCGGCACCTCGACGGTCCGCTCGGCCCACGGCTGTGTCTGGTCGGCCATCTCGTCCCTCCCCTGGACCGACGGCGACCACCGGCCACCGTCCGGCTTCGAGGGTAGCCAGCCGGCAAATCGGTCGCCGAGCCCGCACCGATCGGCTAGACACAGCGGGGTGACGAAACCCCCACTCGCGGTCGGGACCGCCCGAGCCGACGACTTCGACGAGTTGGCCCGGCTGCTCGGCCACCTCTTCCACGCCCCGCCCGACCCCGAGGCACACGAGATCGAGCGGGCACTCTTCGAGCCCGAGCGCACGCTGCTCGTCCGGGACGGCGGCGAGGTGGTGGCGACCGCACGGGCGTTCACCCGGGAACTCACCGTGCCGGGCGCGCGGGTGCCGGCCGCCCACGTCAGCGGGGTGGGCGTCGCACCCACCCACCGACGCCGGGGACTGCTCACCCAGCTCATGGTGCGACAGCTGCGGCAGGTGCGCGATGAGGGCCGGGAACCGGTGGCGGTGCTGTGGGCCAGCGAAGGCGGAATCTACCCGCGCTTCGGCTACGGCCTGGCCGCCCAGCGGCTCTCCGTCCAGTGCGCCACCGTCGCGCTGCGGATGCCGGACCCGACGCCCGCAGAGGGCCGGCTGCGCCTGGCCGCGCCCGCCGACTGCCGGGCCGAGCTGGCCCGGGTGTACGACCGGGTGCGCCCCGAGCGTCCCGGCTGGTCCAGCCGCGACGAGGCGTGGTGGCGGTACGTGCTCAACGACCAGGCCGACCGACGGGGCGGCGCCACCGAGCGCCGGGCGGTGCTGCACGAAGGGCCGGACGGCGTGGACGGGTACGGGCTCTTCCGTACGCGCGCGAACTGGGAGAGCACCGGGCCGAACGGGATCACCACGGTCGACGAGGTGGTGGCCGCCACCCCGGCGGCGTACGCGGCGATGTGGCGGATGCTGCTCTCGCTCGACCTGACCGGGCAGCTCTCCTATGGGGCGGGCGCGGTGGACGAGCCGCTGCTGCGGCTGGTCAACGAGCCGCGCCGGCTGGGCGCGCAACTGATCGACGCGCTCTGGCTGCGGGTGGTGGACGTGCCCGCCGCGCTCGCCGCCCGCCGGTACGCGACCGGGGTCGACGTGGTGATCGAGGTCACCGACGACCTGCTCCCCGAGAACGCCGGCCGCTGGCACCTGAGCGGCGGACCGGAGCGGGCCGCGTGCGCGCCGACGGACCGGCCGGCCGAGCTGGCCTGCGACGTGCGCTGCCTCGGCGAGCTGTACCTGGGTGGGGCCGGGCTGGCCGCGCTCGCCGCCGCCGGCCGGGTACGCGAGCTGCGCCCCGGCGCGTTGGCCGGCGCGGGCCCGGCCTTCGGCTGGCACCGGGCCCCCGCCGGCATGGACGTGTTCTGACCGCTCGGCGGCCAGGCGTCGACGTCGCGCCCGACCCGTCGTCCCGGCCCCCCGGAGCACCGGCGGGCCGGCGGCGACGGGCGGGCGGGCCGGCGGCGGTGGGCCTCGGGCGGTACGGTCGGCTGATGGGGGACGTGGAGCGACGACGCCGCCGGCTACGGCACTCGGGCGCGCCCGAGGGGCCACAGGCCACGACCCCGGGCGTGCACGACGGCGGCGCCGAGCCCGCGCGCGGTCGCCGGGGCGGCCCGGGCGACGAGGGGGAGCGCGGCCTGCGCGGCCTGGTCGGCTCCGGCTCGTCCCAGGTGAGCGTGACGGCGGCGATGCGGGCCCGCGACGCCGCCCAGCCGACCGACGAGGACCTGGCCGCGGCCGAGGAACGTGTGGTGGTCATCCGCCGGAACTGGACGCCCCGCGAGGACCTTCCCCGCCGCTGACACCGGACCGCAACCGACGGCGAGCCGTGCCGCAACCGACGCCGACCCGCGCCGCCCGCTCCCGCCCGGCGATCCTGGTTCGGAGGTGACCCCACGGGGCCGCTCCGTACCAGGATCCGGGACCGGCGCCGTCAGGTGCGCCGGGCAGGGAGACGGCGCGGGGTGGGAGGCGGCGGGTCAGGGAAGGGCGGGCAGTTGGCGGGTGCGCTCGTAGTCGGCCATCTGGCCGATCCGGCGGGCGTGCCGCTCGTTGCCGGAGAACGGAGTGGTCAGGAACGCCTCGACGATGGCCGTCGCCTCGTCCAGGGTGTGCTGGCGCGCGCCGACCGCGACGATGTTCGCGTCGTTGTGCTCGCGGGCGAGCTGGGCGGTCTCGATGCTCCAGGCGAGGGCCGCGCGGACCCCCGTCACCTTGTTCGCGGCGATCTGCTCGCCGTTGCCGGAGCCGCCGATGACCACTCCGAGGCTGCCGGCGTCCGCCACCACCCGGTCACCCGTGTGCAGGCAGAAGGCCGGGTAGTCGTCGTCCGGGTCGTAGGCGTGCGGGCCGACGTCGACGACGTCGTACCCCTCCTTGGTCAGGTGGTTGACCAGGTGCACCTTCAGCTCGAAACCGGCGTGGTCGGATCCCAGGTAGACGCGCATACCGCGCAGTCTGTCAGGGCGCGCGCCCGGGACGCCGCGCGGGCGGCGTCCCGGGGCGGATTCGTCACAACTCAGCGGGACAGCTCGGCGACCACCAGGCCGCCGCGCGCCTTCGGGGTGAACCAGGTGCTCTTGCGCGGCATCTTCTCCCGCGCCAGGTTGACGGCCACGAAGTCGTCCACGGTCACCGGGGCGATCAGGACGGCCAGCTCGGCCCGACCGGCGTCGACCTCTCCGGTCAGCCAGCTCGCCGGGTAGTCGCCGCCGACGTAGGTGATCCGCTTGTCGCCCGGGTCGAGCCCGAGGGCGTCGCGCAGCAGCAGCCGCTCGACCAGCGCGTGGTCCAGGTTCTCCAGCCGGCCGCCGCCCACCTGCGGCAGGGTGACGGCGTACCCCCGGCCGGGGAGGCGGAGGTGGACGGTGCCGCCGGCCGCCGGGACCTCGACCGGTCCGTCGATCGGGGTGACCTCCGCACCGGCGGCGCGGAGCCGGTCGAGCAGCTCGTCGGCGGTGGTGGTCAGCTCGCTGACCAGCCGGTTGTAGGGCTGGATCGCCACCGACGCCGGCGTCGTGATCACCGACAGGAAGCGCGGCAGCCCGCCGGTCTGCGCGGCCAGGCTGCGGTGGTTGCCGTCGGCCACGACCAGTTCCCCGCCGCCCGCGAGCGCGGTCAGCTCGTCCTGCTGCGGGCCGGGGCCGAGCAGCCAGATGGCATGGGTGCGCCCGGCCTGGTCGGTGTCGGTCGCCGCGGGCGCCCCGGCCGCGTCGGTCGCCGCCGCGAGCGCGGCGTGCAGCTCGTCGCCGCGCCCGGTCTGGAGCAGCAGTACGGGCGAGAGGAGGTGACCCAGCGCCTCGGCCAGCGCCACCCGCTCCCGCACCTTGGCGATGAAGACGTCCTCGTTGCGGATGACCAGACCGGGTTCGTCGGCCCGGGTGGAGATCTGGTCGGTGTCGGTCATGGCCCAGAGCCCGTACGCCGTCTCCTCCCCCGGCGCGCTGATCCGGTAGAGGACCACGACCTGCTCGGCCGGGGTGTAGCTGCCGTCGGCCTTGGCCTCGGCGAGGCGGGTCACCGCGTCCGGCAGGGCGTCGAGGAAGGACTTCCCCAGGCTCTCCGGCGCCCGGTGCGGCATCTCGATGCCGAGGGCACTGTGCGGGTTCGCCTCGATGATCGCGGTGATCTCCGCGTCGTCAGCGAACTCGTCGTAGTTCTGCGCGCCGGTGCCGCCAGTGGTGATCCAGGCCCGGGCGATCGGATGCACGACCGTCATGTGCGACCACGCTACCGGCGACGCGACCGCCGGTGCGGCGGGACCCGCGCGGCGTCCACCAGATGAAAGAGCGGCCGTGCCGGGGCCCGTCGCTTCGGGTGGTGCGGCGGCCACGCCGCCGGCAGGCCGTGTCCCCGCCCGCCGGTGGCTACGTCACCGCCCGCCGGTGGCTACTTCGCCGGCAGGCGGTGCCGGCCGGCCGACGCGGGAGCGCCCGCCGGTCGCCGACCCGACCCGCGCGGCGCGGCGGGCACGATCGTCCGCGGCCCGGCCGCCGACGGCGGCCGGTGCTCGGCCGGCGCGTTGCGTCGCTGCTCGGCCGGCGGGCCGAGCCGGTGGTCGGCGGGCGCGTTGCGGCGCTGCTCGGCCGCCGACGTCGGCCGCTGGTCGGCGGGCGCGTTCCGCCGGTGCTCGGCCGGCGGGGTGAGCCGGGAGGTGGCCGGCACGCGGGCGACGCCGACCACGATCGGCGGGGCGAGCAGGTCCACCATGTGTGCGGGAAGGTCGGGGCGGACCGCCGGCCAGCGGGAGTCGTCGACCGACCAGTACGCCGACTCCGGGCCGTCGGTCACCTCCTCCCCGGTCAACGGATCGTCACCGGAAGCACGGTGCTTGGCCATCGGGATTGCCTCCACGAGCTGCGGGGTGCGGCCCTGCGGGTCGCTGCGGCGGACACCGAAGAGAACGAGTCCGCCGGCCCCCCGGTGACGCCGGGGACCGCGCCCCGCCGGGCCGCGGCTCCGCCAGGTCGCAGCGCGTACGCCGGCACCCCGGCCGCAGCGCGCACGTCGGCACCCGGCCGCAACGCGCACGTCGGGCGCACGGCGCCCGACCGGCGGCATCCCGGGCCCGGGGGGGGGGGGGGGGGGGGGGGGGGGGGGGGGGGGGGGGGGGGGGGGGGGGGGGGGGGGGGGGGGGGGGGGGGGGGGGGGGGGGGGGGGG
>NZ_JBVJGT010000071.1:0-30238 GCF_055587185.1 Micromonospora sp. NPDC048040
CGCTTCCGGCATCGCCAACCTCCACAACATCATCCTCGCCGGCTGACCGCCGACCCCGTCCCAGGCAACGCCTTCACCCGGTTACGAGACGTCCCCTGGATGTACGGGTTGACGCCTCGGTGGATAAGCGGAACCCGGGCAGCGTGCCCCACGAGCCGGAACGCGGGACGGTCGACGATGCGCGTCTCCATGGGTTCGCTCCCTTCGACAGTTGGGCGGAACCTGAGCTGTGCTGCGGTGCGACAGTGCCTGCGTATCGTGTCCGAGCGCTGTTGCGGCACACCCGACAGAAGCGGCGCGGAAAGTGTCGGGTGATCGGGATCGGTGTCGCCGCAGGATGGGGCCATGGATGACACGACCCTGGTATCCCGGTTCCTTCGCGACGGCTTCGTGAAGTTGGCGGGTGCCGTCGCACCGCGCGTGGCCGCGGATTGCGCGCGGCTGCTGTGGCGGGAGACGGGCTGCGACCCGGACGACCCCGCCACGTGGACGCAGCCCGTGCACTGGGTGCCCGGCATGGCGCAGGGGCCGTTCGCCGCCGCACCCAACTCCCCGTTCCTCCATCACGCGTACGACCTGCTCGTCGGCGCGGGACGCTGGGAGCCGCGCTACTCGCTGGGCACGTTCCCGTTGCGCTTCCCGCACCGGGAGGAGCCGAACGACGCGGGCTGGCACATCGAGGGCAGCTACCTGCCGGAGGGCGCGACCTGGTACTTCACGAATCTGTACTCCCGGGGCCGGGCGCTGCTGATGCTGTTCCTGTTCAGCGAGGTCGGCGAGGAGGACGCCCCGACCCGGATCCGCGTCGGCTCACACCTCGACGTGCCGCAGGTGCTGGAGAAGTACGGGGAGGACGGGGCGAGCGGGCTGGACCTAGCGCCCGAGTTGGTGGCGGCGTCCGATCACCGGCCACTCGCCCTGGCCACCGGGTCCCCGGGCGATGTCTTCCTGTGCCATCCGTTCCTGGTGCACGCGGCGCAACCGCACCACGGGACGCGGCCGCGCTTCATGGCCCAGCCGCCGCTGATGCCGGCCGCGCCGTACGAGCTGGAACGGGCCGACGGCGCGTACTCGCCCGTGGAAATCGCGATCCGCCGAGGACTCGGGCAGGACACCCCCGGCCCCGACGTGCGAGGGAGGCGGTGAAGGTGCGGGTGAGTGGCCGCAACGCGCGATTCCAGCAGTGGGAGGCTCTGCTGCGCAATCGGACCAAGCGCCAGCGCCGCGGCGAGTTCCTCGTGCAGGGCGTACGCCCGATCGCCATGGCCATCGAACACGGCTGGCAGATCCGGGAGCTGCTCTACGACACCGACGTTCAGCTGTCCGGCTGGGCACGTGAGGCCCTGGACACGGTCCGGGCCGAGAAGTTCGCCGTCTCCCGTGAACTGATGCACGAGCTGGGAGGCAAGGCGGACGCGGTTCCGGAGCTGCTGGCCGTGGTCGGGCTGCCGGAGGACGACCTGCGCCGCATCCCGGCCGGGCCGACCATGCTCACCGTTGTGTTCGACCGGCCCACCAGCCCCGGCAACATCGGGACCCTCATCCGGTCCGCGGACGCCTTCGGCGCGTCCGGCGTGATCGTCACAGGCCATGCCGCCGACGTGTACGACCCGAAGGTGGTGCGGGCGAGCACCGGCTCGCTGTTCGCTCTGCCCGTGGTCCGGGCGCCCTCACCCCAGGCCGTGCTGTCCTGGGTCGCCGACCTTCGCGCCAACGGCATCGGCATCGGCGTCGTGGGCGCCGCCGAGCACGGCGCGCTGGATGCCGCCGAGTACGCCCTCACGCAGCCCACGCTGCTCCTGATCGGCAACGAGACCACCGGTCTCAGCGTCGGCTGGCGGGAGTCCTGCGACCAGCTCGTCCGGATCCCGATGTCCGGGGCCGCCAGCTCCCTGAACGCGGCGGCCGCCGCGACCGTAGTGCTCTACGAGTCGGCACGCCAGCGGAGCAGCAGCCTGGCCGGTCGTCGAGGTGGTGGCGGTGGCCCGGCTGGCGAGCCAGACACCGATCGCCGTGGACAGTAGCTGCGGGTCCATGGCCTGCAGCAGTTGACGGATCATCGCCTCCGATGGGTGCCGGTCGGGAGTCATGCCCAGAGCGACAGCCGTCGTGGCCGGCACGTCGGCGACCCATTCGGCGATCGCGGCGTACGAGCGGTAGCCGGCCACCACGGCACACACCGCTGCGGTGACCACGACGGTCAGTCGGTGCCGGACATCCGCTAGGCGGCTAAGAGCGTGTCTCAGGTGGTGAGTTTGAGGTAGCGCTTGTGGCAGGTGAGTGCGGCGGCGAGGGTGACAAACGCGCAGTAGAGGCTGGCCGAGCGTTCGTAGCGGATGGTCAGTCGGCGGTAGCCGGTGAACCAGGCGAACGTTCTCTCGATCACCCAGCGGTGTCGGCCGAGGCGGTTCGGTGACTCGATGCCGCGGCGGGCGATGCGGGGTCGGATGCCGCGGGCGCGGAGCATGCGACGCAGGTGGGGGTAGTCGTAGCCCTTGTCGGCGTGCAGCTTGTCGGGGCGGCGTCGGCGGGGTCCGCGTCGGGAGCGGACGGCGGGGACGGCCTGGATCAGGGATTCCAGGCAGCGGCTGTCGTGGGTGTTCGCGGCGGACACGCCGACGGACAGGGGCAGCCCGTCGCGGTCGGACAGGGCGTGGATCTTGCTGCCGGGTTTGCCTCGGTCGACCGGGCTGGGGCCGGTCAGGTCGCCCCCCTTTTCGCCCGCACCGACGCCGCGTCGGCGGTGGCGCGCGACCAGTCGATCAAACCCTTCGCGCCGAGCTGGTCCAGGGCGGCGACGTGCAGCCTGCGCCTCAGCCCGGCCCGGGTCCAGGCGACGAACCGGCGGTGCGCGGTGGCCTTGGAGACTCCGAACCCGGGTGGCAGGTGCCGCCACGCGCAGCCAGTGGTCAACACGTACACGATCGCGGCGAACACCGCCCGCGCATCGATCGGCGGTGTACCTCCGCCCTGCGGACGTCGAGGCGGCGGCGGAACCAACGGTCTGGCCAGGCTCCACAGCTCGTCAGGCACCCACTCAGAGATCAACCGCTCGTCCACAGTAGAAGTGATCTACCACCAAGGTCAGCCGACCGCCACCTGAGACACGCTCTAAAACGATGCCGTACTCGGCCTCAGTGGCAGGGTAGCGCTTCGAGTTGGGCAAGGCGTGGAACCGGTCCTGGGTCCCTCGACGCTCGTAGGGCAGCTTGGAGCACCTCGGCCACCGTTGGTCCCACAGCGTCGACAACTGGGCCATGCCGATCATGACGTCGATCATCGGCCACGGCTGGCCCGGCCGGCCAGCCCTCAACATCCTCATCCGACCTCGGGCTGCGTCCAGACTCGGCCGGTCGTGCCGATTTGCGAATGGCATGTCACGGATTAGCCGGTGGCCGGTCCAGTTGATTGAGCCGGCCGGTTTCCAGGTGGGCGATGTCGCCATCGGAGTCGAGGGCGGCGTCGAGCAGCCGCGCGAGCGAGGTGCCGTACACCGGGACGTGGGCGGGCTTGTCGACCAGGCGGAAGACGGCGTCGAACTCGTCGGACCGTTCGGCCGTCACCTCCTGGACGCGGCAGAGGACCCAGTGGGTCGACTCCGATTCGTCGTCGAGGGCCGCGCAGATGCTCCTGCCGTCGGCAAGGTCGATGATCGTCAGGAGCGACTGCTCCTCGTGGCCCCGGTAGACCGTGCGATGCTCGGCCACCGGCAGCAGCCGCCACGTCTGGAACAGCCTGGCGGAGCCGACGCGCCGGTAGAGCGCCACGACCTCGGCGGGCGCGACGAACAGGCTCATGGGCTGCGGCGGGGTGGTCTCGTGGTCTTGCACGATTCGGTCGATCACGTCGTCGATCTCCACCGCCGTCGGCGCGAGGTACCAGCCTGCCACCGGCCGCAGTCCACCGTCGTCGTCCTCGGCTACGCCGACCAGGCCGGCGTGCAGGGCCACCGCCCGGTTGTCGCCCGCCACCCGATCGTTGACGTTGACGGTCACTCGCGACAACGTCGCAGGCACCTGATCGGTGCGGATGCCGGCACCGTTGTAGAAGCCGCGGCCGTTGATGGTCGCGTCGCGCGGCTCGTCGATGGGCAGGTCCAGTAGCGGGTTCGGCTGGTCCACGACCCCTTCACCGCGAAGGTACGGGTACAGGCGCGCCGCCCAGCCGGTGACCACCTCACCGCCGTATGCGTCGACCGGGTTGTAGATCCGCCGCCAGAACGCCACGTCCACCTCGCCCGCCGCGGCTCGAACGAACTGGTCAGCGATCGGCGCGAGCGACCGGCACCATGTCTCCAGGCCGAACCCGGCGATCGCGTCCACCCGTGCGCGGAGCTTCTGCCAGTCCGCCACGGTGCCGGTCAACGTGATCGACGGGATGCCGCACACGCACACCAGCCACAGCGAGAAGTACGGCGAGTAGGCGTCGAGCAGGACAACTCGTCCCGCGAGCCGGTCGACCTCGGTGCTGGTGGAGAAGTCACACTCGAATACGTCCGCGTCGCTGATCTCGGCAGCGAGCAGCTTGTGGAATGACTCCACCACGTCCTGCCAGGAAGCCGCGTATTGCGGCATTGGCCCGTCGACGGTCACGGTGAGCCGCTTGCGGCCGGCGTGGCCCACCAACCGGGGGCGCAGCTCCTCGGCGTGGAGCCGGATGTGTTGGGCGACCCCCTGCGCGATGGTCAACCACACCGCGTCGGGGGACAACACCAGCGGGCGATGGTCGGCGAACGCGCGCCCGACAGCGTCGAGCAGCGGATGCACCCCGTCCGGCACGAGCACCGGCAACGCCGGATCACCGCCGAACACCAGCGCATCCCCGAACAGTTCGCCGAGCGGCCGGGTGGGCAGGCCCTCGGCTGCGGGTGTCACCTCGTCGACCCGGAAGGTCACCATTGCGCGACTCTAACGCCTGCTCGCCCGAGCGCGATTCCGCTACGAAGTACCCATCATGTTCCTGTCGTCGGGCTGGCCGTTCTCGGTGTAGTGGGTTGCCGTGCCGATGCCCATGTATCGGCCGAGGGTGTGCGTGTGCTTCTTGGGGTGAGGCCGGCTGCTATACGAGGCGCGGCTTGATGGCAATCCACTCGCGCAGGTGGGCGGCGAGGTGCTGATTTTGGACACGGTCCAGGTGCCACTGGGCTGCGCTGACCAGACTCTTTGCCTGCCGGGAGTGGCGCATCTGCGTGCGGTCGAGATCGTTCAGGTGTTGCCGGTCGGCGAGTGCGGCTACCTCGTTCAGACCGGCTGGGATGGCGTCCAGGCAGGCCCGGACGATGTCGTCAGCCGACGGCAGCACGGCCAACGCGACCCCCGAGCGGCGCATATCCGCCGCGAAGTACGCCAGCTTCTCGGCGCTGTCGGCTTCGCTGAACACAACCCGGGCCCGTCCCTGCCGCAGCAGCCAGAGCTTCAGCTCCGCCCACTCCGCCCGCCGGCCCGACTGGTCCCGCAGCGTGCACCCGCCCATAAGCGCGGGCTCAAGAGACGGCCGGAAAGTTAGGATCGAGTGGCCTGCGATGCGGTTCGGCTGAAGCAGCGTTCACCGGGCGTTCGAGGGGCGCGACGCGGCGTCGTCAAGGTAGAGAGCCAGAGTCGTCACTCGTATCCCATGGCCGGGATGATCTTGCCGAGTGCGTCTTCGATGAACTCGCGGGTTTCGTCGTCGAATTGGTTGTTGCGGTTCGTCAGCTTGTGCGACTGAAACGTTGAAGGGGTGGCGTAGTCGTCGACGTCGAGCCGTTCGAACAGGGCGCGGCGCTGGCCGGGCCAGTCGGCTGCGAGATCTTCTGCTTTCACCTCGATGTATCGCCTGCCCGTGAGGTCGACCGTGTTCTTCCAGGTGAGCCATCGGTGGTAGACCGGCTTGAGGTAGGCGAGCGCGCCGTCGACGGTGGGCGGTGCCCATGGCTGGGCCAGGTGGGATGCGAGCACTGAGACCGGGTGACGCTTGATGTGCACGATGGTCGCTTCGGGGACCAGTTCCCAGAGGAACTCCATGCACAGGAGGTTGAACGGTGTCTTCTCGCACCAGGTCGGCTTGCCCGCGTCGGCGGCTGCTCCGCCGAACAGGGTGTCGATCAGGCCCCGCAAGATTCCGAGCAGTTCGTCCCGGTCGCTGAAATACCTGGGAAGTACCCGCCGGCGGCTCAGCGGCTCGAACGGCCCGGCGGGCCGGTCGGCGTTCCCGAAGCCTTCCGCGGGCGCAGGTTCGTCGTATGTGTACGCGACCAACTGCGGCCAGAGCTGTTGCACCGCGTCCCGGTAGCGCTGCTCGCCGACCAACTCGGGAACGGTTTTGCCGCGATCGTCGCGCCGGCCCGGCACCCGTACGGTGAGGAAGTCGCTCAGCCGGTGCAGGGCGTCCTCACCGACGGTGGGGTCGTATCGATCGGTGAGCGCGTCGGCCAGGTCCCGCAAGCCACCCGGGTCGATGAGAAACCGGGTCTCCATGGGAATCCGATGGATCAGCGGATGTTCGCCGATGATGTCGGCGATCCGTGACGTTCCCGAACGACCCGTACCCGCGACGAAGATCGGTGAAGGGGAAGGCATGGCGAGCAGCCAACTCTCAGCCCGGCGCCTGTGCAAGCCATTTATCCCCTTCACCCGCTGCTACGGGCCGGACCCGCACCCGCCGCGCCGAGGAGGTCCTCGCCGCTGGTCACGAAGCACCCGAACATGTCGCCGAGGACGGCTCGTTGATGTTCCGTGAGCGGGTTTACGAAACACGGCGGCACCGACCTCTGCGGCCCGGCACGCTTGCGCGATTTCGCGCGCTCTGCCGGGGCTAAACAGGCGCGCCGCGAGAACGGCACGGCCACGAGCGGTGCTTCGTCGCCGGCCATCTGGTCTGCGAGCCAGGTCAGATCACGATGTCCGGCCAGGGGTGAAGTCCAACCAACGCTCAGACCAGGCGAGGAAGTCCAGGTCGGTGTGGAAGTGACTGTTGCTGCCCTCCTGCACCCACTGCACCCACGTCGTGCAGCCGGTGGGGGCGACCTGAATGCCGAGGTCGGATTGCGCCACCGCGTGGGCCGGTGCCGGGGCGGCCTGCGCGGGTGCGGCCACGGCGGAAAGGCCGAGAAAAGCCGCTGCGACCAGCGAAAGCGAAAGCCTGATCAAGTCTGTCTCCTGACGGGGGATAGGGAGATTTTGCCGAACGGCAGGGACCATATTAGGAAAGCTTTGACCAGCGTCTATGGAGTCATCTTCATCGTCGGTAGCGGGCGCCTTCGGCGGCGGCTTGGAGGACGAGGATGGCCTGCGCGATCTCGGTGGCCCGGCGGGGGCAGCAGCGTAGTTTGGTCAGGATTTTCCAGGTCTTGAGGGTGGAGATGGCGCGTTCGCCGAGGGCTCGGACTTGGCGTGGTGCCGGTTGACCTGTTTCTGACGGCGGGACAGGCGGGTGCGGCGGCGTTTGAGCGGGGTCCAGACGGTGCCGTGTGCGCCCGGGTGGCCCTCGCTCGCGAACGTCAGCACGTTGTTACTGGTCAACGCCTCGATCAGACCGTGGGTGCGCGCCGCAGTGAGGTCGTGGACCGCGCCGGGCAGTGCAGGTGTGGCCCGGATCAGCCGACCGGCGGCACCGACCAGGACCTGCACGTTTACCCCGTGGCGCTTGTGCTAGCTGGAGTAGTAGGGCCGCTGGTCGGCGACCCGGTCGATCGTCGACCCAGCCTGGCCGGGCGCGGGTCGTAGAACCAAGTAAACAAGTAGCTGCCGACAATGCGTGCCCGGCCTCACGGCGACGTCGGCACCGGTCAGTTGCGGCCGAACCTGATCATCTAGTATCGGCGGCCGGCACGGCGCACGACATGGGGGTTGGGTTGCATGTGGCCGTTCACGAAGCGACCAAAGGATCCGGTCCTGGACCCGACTTATGGTGACCCGCACCGGAAGGCCTTGATTCGGGCGCTGGAGAAGCGCAAGTGGAAGTTCGCCCGGGAACTGCTCGACATGGCGGCCGATCCGGACGAGATGGCCTTCCTGATGGAGGCGGTCGGCGGGGTCGACGGGATTCAGGACTGGGTCGGCGATTGGATCGACGCCGAGCCTGAGTCGACTCTGCCCGTGCTGGTCGCCGGCTGTCACGCCGTGCACTGGGCGTGGGAGGCACGCGGCGGCAAGCGGGCGAAATACACCACTGCTGCCCAGTTCAAGGGTTTCCATGAGCGGTTGCACCACGCCGAGGCGTTGTTGCAAAGGGTACTCGCCCGCGAACCGGATAACGTGACCGCGCGGGCATGGCTGGTCACCAGTTCACGAGGCCTGGGCGTGGGGTCGGCGGAGGCCCGGCAGCGCTTCGAGGCGGTGACTCGACTACACCCGGGACACGTGGTCGCGCACGAGCAGCGGTTGCAGTATCTGTGTGCAAAATGGTCCGGTAGTCACGAGGAGATGTTCGACTTCGCCCGGAGCGCCGCAACGGCGGCCGGACCGAACAGCCTCCTGCACGAACTGGTGGCCGTCGCCCACATCGAAAAGTGGAACGCCCTGGAACGAGAGGAGGGCAACGAGTACATCGTCTCGGACGAGGTCCGTGCCGAGCTTCTCACCGCGGCGGACAACTCGATCTTTCACCCGGATTACATTCCCGCCGGCCCCGGCTGGGCACCCCGGGTGGCGGCCTTCGCGATGGCCTTGGAACTGGCCGACGAGTTCGACGCGGCCGGGCACGCGTTCGCGCTGCTGGACGGCTTGGTTACCGAGTGGCCGTGGCAGATCCTCGGCGACCCGGTCGAGAAGTTCACCGCCTCCCGCGACTATGTGACCGCGAACCGTAGCTGACGATCCAGGCGGTGACCGTGGCGTCCCCAGCGCATTTCCGGCGCGTCCCGGCCTCCGGCGTCGACAGTATCGCGGACGGGTAAGGCAGACAGCGAGGCTCCCGGCTGGGGCGTCGGATGTTGGTCTAAGCGTTTTGATCTTGTCTATTCACGCTTGGCCGGATTAGGTCAAGCGAATGCCGGCTCAGCAGAGTGGTCGCGTTGCGGATGCCGTCACCATCTGTCGCGACTGATCCCGCATCGATATGCCAGCTTCGTTCCTCAGAACGACTGGCAGTCGCGCCCGTACCCCGCCCGCTACGCGTTGTCATCCGGACGGTGGCCGACCCGCCCCGGCGAGGTGGTGATAACCGAGCCGCAGGACGTCTCCGCGTCCCCGGGCTCGGCGTTGCACGTGCTGGGTGGCGCGGTGACGCTGCAGGTTGTGGGCACCGCGGACGACCGCTACGCGCACACCACGAACCTCCTGGTCGCGCCCGGTACGTGGGCTGACCTCGACCCAAAACTCACCGACGGGTTCCAGCTACTGGGCGCCCAACCCCTCCTGCTGTGGTCGGCGGGAGACGCGAGCGCGGTCGTTGCCGCGTTCACCACCGCTGTCCAGGACTGGGCAGGCCGTGGAGGTCCTGGTTCTGCCAGCGCCGATCCCGATGTCGTGCAAACGAGCCTGATCACCCGGCCGGATCTGCTCCTGCAGCCGGAACGAACCTGGATCGAGCGCACACCAGCTGGCTACACCGTGCCTACCCTGCTGTTGCCGCTGGGCGCGGTGCTGCTGGTGTTCGGATTGCACAACCGACGCTTCCGCCGCACCGCATCCTCCCTGATCTCTGTGGGCGTTCGACCCGCCACCGCCGTGACGGGACTCGCCCTTGCGACCACGGCCTAGGTGCGCGGCGGACCAACTCAGGGCGACGGTCACGCCGAGGTCCCGGGCGCAGCTCAGGTCGTGCAGATGGCCGGGTATCGCCTCGGAAGTCGGTCCGGAATCATGACCGCTTGGATGTTGGCGCCGAAATCGCGGTGCTTCCGGAGTGCCAGGCGTCGATCGTGCTGCCTTTGACGCTGGTGGTCGTCTCGGCCAGCCGGTCGCTGTCGACCAGTTCTCGTCGAAAATGACGAACGTCCAGTCGTCGTCGGCGGCCCGGCGCAGGGCGTCGTGTAGGTCAGGTCGTTGCGCGGCCAGGACCGCGATGCCTTCGGCGATGTAGCGGTACGCGGCCGCCTGCCGATGTGGGCCGAGGAATCGTGCTTCCCGGCGGGGCTGGGGAGGAGACGGTTGACCACTTTCAGGGGTGGGGGATCATGCGAAGGTGACGTTCGCGGTGCATTACCTCGTGCCGGCGGCCGGTCTGCTGCCCGTGCCGGACGGCGACGATGTGCTGGTGTTCGACGTGACGCTCGCCGTCGGTGCGGGGGAGCGCACCGTCGTGTTCTCGGTGTTCGCCGAGGGCGCCGGCCTGCGGATCGCCACCGACCTCGACCACACCGCGCTGCTGCGCCGCGAGCCGGCCGAGGTCGGCGCCGTCGCGGCGGTCGACGCGTGGGTGCTGGAGCGGGCGCCGCGCGCGATCCGGCTGCACGAGCTGCTGCTCGACGTGCTGCCGCCGCGGGCGGACGCCGAGCGTTGGTTGGCCGCCCGGGACCCGGCCGGCGATTACTGGCGGGTGCTGGGGCGGCCGCGGTGAGGCTCGGTTCGGCACCCGCAGGTCGGCCCCGGCCTGGGTCGACACCGTGTGGACGTGCACGAGCGAACAGGTCGCACTGATCTTGTACCTGCTGAGAATGCCATTTGGGCAGCTCAGGCGGCGTGCTCGTATTCGTGAAGGACACCACCGAGGCGGTCGCGCCGGTGGATGTTCAGCCGGACGAGTTGGTCCGGGTCGGTGATCGGTTCGGGGAGCGGCTTCAGCGGCCGGAGGTTCGCGATCCCCTGATGCGGTCGGTTTAGGTTGTAGAACCGCTCGTACTCCCGCAGCGCATGTAGCAGATGTCGATGGTTCCAGATCAGCGTGCGGTCCAGCAGTTCGCGGCGGCAGGTCCGCACCCACCGTTCCATGATCGCGTTCATCCGGGGTACCTGGACGCCGCTGAGCACGACCTTGACGCCGGGTCGGCCAGGATCGCGTCGAACAGCGCCAGATATTTGCCGTCCCGGTCCCGGATCAGGTATCCGACTTTCCCGCCGGTGTCTTCGAGATCCATCACGAGGTTGCGTGCGGCCTGGCCGACCCAGGCGGCGGTCGGGTGCGACGTGACGCCCAGGACGCGGATGCGGCGGCTGGCGTGTTCGATCACCGCCAGGAAGTACATCCGGGCTCCGGTCAGCGTCACGGTCTCGATGAAGTCTGTGGCCAGCAGTGCTTCGGCTTGGGAGCGCAGGAAGTCTGTCCAGGTGGTGGCGGTCCGGTTGGGGGTGGGGTCGATCCCGGCCTTGCGCAGGATCTCCCAGACGGTGGACGGGGCGACCGTGATCCCGAGCGTGAGCAGTTCGCCGTGCACCCTCCGATAGCCCCAACTGGTGTTCTCCCTCGCCAGGCGCAGCACCAGGGCCCGGATCGACCGTAGCGTGCGGGGTCGGGCGCGCCGCCTGGGCCGCGACAGCGCGGCGTGGCGGCGGGCGATCAGGTCACGGTGCCACTTGAGGATCGTGTCGGGCTGGGCCAGCAGCCGTAGGCGCCGCAGGGTCGTCCTCAGCAGCGGGTGCAGCAGCGCGGCCAGCCATGCCCGATCGACCGGCTCGAACCGGACCCGTTGCCCGCCGAGTTGGCGCTGCAACACCGCAAGCTGGTGACGCAACGACAGGATCTCGATGTCCTTGTCGCGGTCGCCACCAGGCAGCAGTCGCAGCAACGTAAACGCGTTCGTGATGCCCGGGTAGGCAGTCGCAGCAGCATGAGTCGGCACCATCGCGCAGTCATCGGTGACGATGGGTACGGGCGGCGCCCCCGATCAGACTAAGGTCGGGCCTGGACGTCAAGAGGGCCGGCGACCTGCACGGATGCCCTTCTCGGCAGGTACAGCGTCGCCCGGTGTGTGCCCATCCTCGTCGGTATCGGCGGTCGGTTGGCAGCCCGATACGTGGCGAAACGGCTGGCGCAGCGCGCCGCGGCCAGGACGGCTGCCCGGAACAAGCGGATCAAGAAGATCGCGGGTCGGCCACCGGCCCGTTCCAAGGGCTCGTCGAGCAACCGCAACAGCAACAGGTACCGGGGCCGCAGCTGGGGTTATCAGATCAACTACACCGATTCGCGGGGTCGCGAACGGGTCTACATGTACGGCATCACCAGTGCCTGGCCGCCTCTCGTTCGGGCCAGCGTTAGAGCGCGTCTCAGGTGGCGGTCAGCTGACCTTGGTGGTAGATCACTTCTACTGTGGACGAACGGTTGATCTCGCAGTGGGTGCCGGACGAGTTGTGGGACCTTGCCGCCCCGTTGATCCCGCCGCCGCCGCGACGCCCGCAGGGTGGGGGCACGCCGCCGATCGAGGCTCGGGCCGTGTTCGCCGCAATCGTGTACGTGCTGACGACCGGCTGCGCGTGGCGGCACCTGCCGCCGGGGTTCGGGGTGTCCAAGGCCACCGCGCACCGCCGGTTCGTCGCCTGGACCAAGGCCGGCCTGTGGCGCAGGTTGCACGTCGCGACGCTGGACCAGCTCGGCGCCAAGGGGCTGATCGACTGGTCCCGGGCCACCGCCGACGCGGCGTCGGTGCGGGCGAAAAGGGGGGCGACCTGACCGGCCCCAGCCCGGTAGACAGGGGCAAGCCCGGCAGCAAGATCCACGCCCTGTCCGACCGCAACGGCCTGCCCCTGTCCGTTGGGGTGTCCGCTGCGAACACCCACGACAGCCTCTGCCTGGAGTCCCTCATCCAGGCCATCCCTGCCGTGCGCTCCAGGCGCGGACCTCGCCGCCGACGGCCCGACAAGCTGCACGCCGACAAAGGCTACGACTACCCCCACCTGCGCCGCATGCTCCGCGCCCGCGGCATCCGCCCTCGAATCGCCCGCCGAGGCATCGAATCCTCACCGACTCGGGCGGCACCGGTGGGTGATCGAAAGGAGCTTCGCCTGGTTCACCGGCTATCGCCGACTGACCATGCGTTACGAACGCTCGGCCAGCCTGTACTGCGCGTTCGTCACCCTCGCCGCCGCACTTACCTGCCACAAGCGCTACCTCAACTCACCACCTGAGACACGCTCTTAACAGTGCACCGAGGCCATGCCGTGCTGGTAGGGGCGTGGCGTTGAGCGGGTCGAGAACCTGTGATCGGAGGGGGATCAGCTTCTGTGGGATCAAGACGACCATGCAGCTGACGACGGCGCCTCGTGCGGTTGCCGCCCAGGAGTGGAAGGGCCGTGAGGTGTCATAGAGAATCAGGTTTCGGGAACTCACGCTGCTCTCGCGGCCGGACTGGGAGACGCCGATCTCCGCGCAGGTGAAGTACAAGCTGGTGAAGGTCGAGGTCCACCCTCACCTACAGCCGCTCGAGGTGTTCCGGACCCCGAAAATGATCCGGCAATCCGCACCTCGATGAACCGAGGTCGAGCATACGCATCGAGCCCTGGAAGTTTCCGGATCATCGGTGCGCATTCGTGTCGAGTAGTGAGTGCCGTTGCCGAACTCGTTCCAGCTCGACCACCGGTCGGCTTGAGGGAGATCGTCGGTACTGAACCTGCTTTCGCGCATAGCCCACCTTCACTGGTCGTGAACATTCGGGGGTCACTCCATGACGTAGCCGTTGGTGGTTGTGTGTGATGGATGGTGGCGGCGCCCCACGCCCATACACCGCCGCGGTCTTCACACCCGGCCCGTACTGGGCGCGGCCGTTCACCCCCACCGGCGGCGCCGCCTCGCTGACCGGCCCACACCGGCACAACACCGCCACGAGTTGATGCTCGGTGACCACGATCTTGACTCCGGCAGTTCGAACACCTGCCGTCGCTGACGGGTGAACTCCACGCCGTCATCAAGATCCGCACCGCAGGCCGGGTTCACACACCGCTGCGGCCGGTGCACCACCATGCGATCCGGCTCCGCCACCAACGCCAGCGTTGACCCCGATGACCGCGGCTGCTTACCCCGACGCCGACCAGATCCCCCACCCTTCGGCTTCGGCGTCTGCCTGCCCAACCCATCAGATGACGGCGGCTTGGAAGAGTTCGTCGAGCTCAACCCCAGCCGACGCGTCAGCTCAGCGTTCTCCACCTGCAGCCGCTGGCTGTCCTCACGCAGCCGCCGCACCTCAACCCGCAGCCCCCGGAGCCCGGACTCACGCATCAGCCGCTCGACCGTGCACCGGGCCACCCGCACCCCTTGCCGGCGCAGCTCGTGCCAGATCTTGCGGGCGCCGTAGACGCCGTAGTTAGCTGCGTGGGCCTGCTCGATCATCGCGGTCAGCTCCTCATCGCGCCGCGGCCGGGCCGAGGCCGGACGGGCCTTGGCGGCGTAGTAGGTCGACGGTGCGATCTGTGCCGGCGTGTCTTCCAACGCCTGCAGGACCGGCTGGACACCGTGTTCGGCCTTTTGGGAGTCGACGAAGTCGTGTCGGCGGCCCCGTCGAGGAGATGCTGTCGGGCGCGTTTCCGGTTCACTCCGCTGGTGGATCCTTGCTGGACTGGCCGCCGACGTTACGGAGGGCGAGCGCCTGCGCCATGCGACTGAGAAGGAGTTGCCGTTCCTGTTTGGTCGGTGCGAGTTCGGCCGCGCGTTCCAGTTCGGCTGCGGCCTCGGCGTAGCGGCCGAGCCGGGTGAGGATGTCCCCGCGCACCGCGCCCAGCAGGTGGTAGCCGGCCATCCGGCGGTCGGCGAGCAGTGGTCGGGTGGTGGCGAGTGCGGCTTCGGGTCCGTCGACGTGGAGTACGGCGACCGCGCGGTTGAGCTCCACGACGGGTGACCGGGTGATCTGGGTGAGGGCGTCGTAGAGCGCGAGGATGGCGACCCAGTCGGTGACTGCGAACGTCGCCGCGCGGGCGTGGCATGCGGAGATGGCGGCTTGAAGCGAAAACACGCCGAGGGGCCGGGCCAGGTCGAAAGCGCGGTCGAGCATGCTGAGGCCGTGCTCGATCAGCGTGCGGTCCCAGAGCCGGCGGTCCTGGTCCTCGAGCCGGACCGGGATGCCGGCAGCGTCGACACGGGTTCGGAAGCGGGAGGCCTGCAGCTCCATGAGGGCGACCAGTCCGAACACTTCGGGCTCGGTCGGGGAGAGTCCTGCGAGGACCCGTCCCATCCGCATCGCCTCGACGGCGAGGTTGGCGCGGACGAGGTTCGTGCCTGACGAGGCCGAATAGCCCTCGTTGAAGATCGCGTAGAGCACATCCAGCACCGCGCGCAGGCGTTCGGGGAGTTCCTCGGCTGCCGGGGCCTGGATCGGCACCCGTGCCTCGGCCAGGGTCCGCTTGGCGCGTGAGATTCGCTGCCCGATCGTCGCAGTGGGCACGAGGAAAGCACGGGCGACCTCGTCGGTCGTCAGTCCGCCGAAGAGCCTCAGTGTGAGCGCGACCCGGGATTCGGGTGAGAGCACGGGATGGCACGTGGTGAACACCATGGTGAGCAGGTCGTCCGGGATCGGATCGAGTGCCTCGTCCGCGACATCGGCCAGTTCGCCCTCGTGCCCGGCAACGAGGAGCGGCGCCTTCTTGCGGGCCGTCTCCTCGCGCCGGGCGCGGTCGATCGCCTTGTGCCAGGCGGTCTTCATCAGCCAGGCACCCGGCTTCGGCGGGATGCCGTCAGCTGGCCACTGCTCCAGTGCCGACACGAACGCCTCGGACGCAAGATCCTCGGCGATGTCGAGGCTCCCGATCCGGCGGGCGAGTGTCGCGATCAACTGGGGCGCCTCGATCCGCCACAGCGCCTCGACCGACTTGCGCAGGTCCATGGCCGGGTCCGGTTCAGTCCGAGGTCGGGTCGAGCAACTGCTCGCTCTTGGCGAGCGCGTCAGCGTCGACAGTCTGGGCGAAGTCGGCCATGTCGAACAACGGCCGGATCTCCAGGATCTGCGAGTCGCCGAAGGACGGGTCGAACGGACACCTCTTCGCCCACTCGATCGCCTCGGCCAGCGAGCTGACCTCCCAGATCCAGTAGCCCGCGATCACCTCTTTGGACTCGGTGAACGGGCCGTCGACCACCGTCGTGCCCGCTGTCGAGAACGCGACCCTCGCCCCGACGGCGCTGGGCTGGAGTCCCTCGCCGCCGAGCATGATGCCGGCGTTGACGAGTTGCTCGTTGAAGACCCGCATCTTCTCGAACATCTCGGTCGTCGGCTCGCCGTTGCCCTCGTCGGCGGCATCGCCCTTGGTCATCACCATCACACGCATGAGAAAGATCCTCTCGGTTGATCTGGTCTCAGTCCAGGCCGGTGGTCCGGCGCAGCAGGCCGGCGATGAAGTCGGTGTCGACCGTGTCGCCCTCGGCGAGGTCGACGACCTTGCGGTCGCCGTTGCCCATCGACCGCAGCACGCCCGGCACCGGGTCGACCTCACCAGCACCGAACACCATGAACGAGACCTTGGCGGCGGCCACGTGCAGCACTGCGGTGTTCTGGCCGGCGAGGTTGAAGTGCGGCTTGCCGTACTGGATGACCTCCTCGACGCCGGGGACGGTGTCGAGAACGGTCTGGCGCAGCGTCGCGCACAGGTCCTGCTGCCACGGCTTGGTCTTGGCGAGGTAATCGGTGACGTCCTGGCTCATCTCGGTGCTCCTGTTCAGGCGGTGGTGGCGCGGTAGGTCGACACGACTACCCCGGACTCGAAGGTGGTGGTCTCGAAGTGCTGGAGGCCGGTTCGACTCTCGGCGCGGAACAGCGGCTCGCCACTGCCCTTGAGGACCGGGTAGGTCCAGATTTTGTACTCGTCGAGGAGGCCGGCCGTCGCGAGTGCATCGGTCAACCGGCCGTTGCCCCAGATCAGGATGTCAGTGCCATCGTTCTCCTTGAGTGCCTTGACAGCGGTCAGCAGCTCGGCGCCGGCGATGACGGTCGTCGGGTTCCAGGCGCTGGTGTCGACCGGCTGGGAAGCGACGACATACTTGTGCATAGCGTTGACGTGGTCGGCGTACGGGTTGCCGCCCATGTTGGGCCACGCCTGCGCCATGCCCTCGTAGGTGATGCGGCCCAGGATCAGCGCGTCGGCGTTGAGCGTCAGGTCCAGGGCGTACCGCATGGCCGCCGGGTCGTTGTATGCCAGCGACCACTCGTGGGGGTTGTCGATGAAGCCGTCGACAGTGGTGTAGGTCGAAGCGATGATGCGTCGCATCGGGTCTCCCCTGGTGGTGGGCCGGCTTTTCCGGCCCGCACCCGTCCTTCGCGCGACAGCGCGCCGTTTCGACATCAGAGCCCAAAGAATCTTTCATTCTCCGCGTCGTCCGACACGGCCCTCGATTCCTCGCTGCTCGGTGTCGCGATCGCGCTCCTCCGCATGGACCGCCGACCTCGCCTCGCCCCTCGCCGCGGGCTCGAGAGACGCGGACCACCGCATGGGGCGACGGTAGGCGGTCGCATATCAGGGCAGACCAGTCCCGCTGAGGCCACATGACTGCGATGGCCTATGTTGAAGCTGTGGTGCCGCGTTGTTTGGCCGCGGCGATGCCCTCGCGCTGGCGTTCGAGGATCAGGGCGCGCTCGAACTCGGCGAAGGCGCCCATGACCGACAGCAGCAGGGTGGCCATCGGCGATTCCTCGCCGGTGAAGGTGAGGTTCTGCGCCCCGGCGCGGCGGGACCGGGCCCCGCCGCCCGTGCCGGCGCTGGATTCCGGACCGCCACGGCCGGCGGGCACGCTTCCACCCGTTGAGCTGGTGGAAGGATCGGCCGGATCGCCGGCCGCGGCGTCGTGCGGGTTCCGGGCTTGCGCCCGACAGTCGCACACCGAGACGGCCTGCCGCCGTACACCGGGGCGTAGAAGGCGCGAACGTTCGAGCAGGTCATGCCGGTCGCGCCGGCGCAGGCCGCGAGACTGGCGCCCTCGCGCCCTCGTAGCTCAGGGGACCAGGGCGGTCGGCCAAGTGCATGTCAGCGCTTGACCGAACGGAAGGCGGTGGAAGCACGCCCGAGAGCAACTGTTCACCCAGCGCCGTCACGTGATGCCGTACGGCCCGACCACGCCGGAGGGTGGCGATCAGGCCTGCTTCGCGGAGCACGGTGGCGTGCTCACTCGCGTTGGCCGGGGAGACGTCGAGTTGACGGGCGAGCTCACCCGTGGTGCACGGCCCGGCACCGATGCTGTCCAGCGCGTTGGCCCTGGTGCGACCGAGCAGCCGGGCCAACGCGACCAGGCGGTCCACCTTGGTCGGCCCGGCCAGGATGGTGGCCAGATCGCCCGCCCCCCGCGCCGCCGGCAGGAAGAGCACCAGCGGTGCCTGGTCGTCCACGCCGCTAAGCCACACCGGCGGCTGCACGTCGAAGAACACCGATGGTACGAGCAGCAGCCCACGACCGCCGAGTGTCATGTCGTTGACCGTCGGGCCGGAACCCAGTTCGAGTACGGGTGGCCGCCAACGTGCGAATGGCGCGAGTCCGGCCAGCAGGCCGTCCACTCCCCGAGCGGCGAGCAGTTGGGCGAGCGTGAGGTGCTGCGCGCTCAACCTGGCGTCGATCTGGGCCCAGTGTGGCGCCACCGCGACGCGGTAATGGTCGTGGATGAAGGCGGCCAGCCGCTGCCGGTCGTTTCTGTCCCCCGCCGGGTCGCCCGCATCGGCGAACCCGCGGCGCCGGTTGCTGTGCCCGGCCGCGGCGGCCCTCGCGGCGGCGATCTCCGCCCGGAAGTGCTTCGGTCGCACCTCGAGTAGCGCCGCCAGCCCTTCCTCGATCGAGCCGGCGGGACCGGTGAGGGTGAACAGGTCGAGTCGCCCACCGTCGAACAGCGAGGCGCACGGGTGCAGCAATCCGGAGGACATCCGACCCACCCGCGCCGCCCAGCCGCCGAGGGTGCCCGGTGGCTCCCGGCGTAGCCGGGTGAGGCTGAAGTACGTCTCTGCCAGCGGTCCCCAGCCCTTGGCCAGCCGGACCCTGGCGAGGTCTTCCGCAGTGAGATGGAGTCGGATCATCGCCCCTCCGGTGCTCGCCTCGGCCGTTGATCGCATCCTATCCGGTCGATCTGTTGGCTGGTCGTCAACGTCATCCTTCGGTCAGCACCGAAAGGCGTTGCCCCTCCCGGCCTCGGCCCCGAACACTGTTGATTGACGGCGGTCGCATCAATCGGTCGAGAAGGGTTGCTCCGCAGCATCTTCGATAGCCCAGGACGATTTATCTGATCGCAGTAAATCGTCATCATTCGGCAAATTGCGGGTGTCAGAAAGCTTTCTTGCCACGGCTCGGGAAACCAATCATCTGGCGTTCCCGGTCGGTGGGCGGCAGCGGGGGTCCTGCCATGCGGCACCGCGTTGTCGTGTGGCTCCCAGGCGGGGACCGGCTCGGCCTTCGCGGCCGGTCCCGAAGCGACGAGCTTCACGAGAGGAGGTGATCACCATGGATGAGACGCGGGTTCTCGAGATCGAGCAGGAGGACCAGGAGCAGCGTGACGTCGTCGAGGAGTCCCTCGCCTACGACATCATGCTCCTGCAGATGGACTACTACTGATCCGTCGTCCAGCTGCGCCGTCCGCGTCGCGGCGCCGGTGTTACCACCGCCGGCGCCGCGACGCCTCGAATTGTCACCGGTCACATCGGCGCGGACCGGTGGAATAGCGACCGGTAGATATCGAGGCATGTCATCAGAAGGGAGTGAAATGCAGGTCACGCTGAATGCCGCGGTGCGGATTATTCCACCCTCCGCGTTGTGCGACCACTGGGTGGCGGAACACCTGTTGGACCGCAAACGCTATCGACTGTCCGTGGAAGCGGCGGCGCTGCTCGTCGCGGCGGCCGCGCGGACGGACCGGGACGGTCTCGCCGACCGCGTCGCCACCTACGACGGGCAACGGCGGACACCACAGTTCTGGGGGCACGTCGTCGACTCGCTGCGACGAATCGGGCTGCTCGTCGACCCGGCCGACAACCGGGAGGACCCGCGGGTCGTCTGGCTCGTGCGGTTGCGCGAGGAGTGGAGCCGGCGTGGGTGGCACGAGGCGGCCGAGTACCACGCTCTCACCTATGACTACCCGTGTCTGGACTACTCAGACGGGCAGCGGGCGATCGCCACCGATCAGCAGATCATGCGGCTGTTCCAGAGCCACGAGCCGGATGCCGACCGGGTCAAGGTCGAATATGTGGCACAGCCCGGAGTCGACCTGCCGAAGCCGAGCGCCGACATGCCGACCGGGACGTTGGATGTGTTGTGGGACGACACGCCGGGCGCGGAGATCCTGGACGCGCGGCGGCTCGCGATGATCCTCTCGCTCACGTTCGGGCAGACCTCCGTGCGGTTCCCACGGACCGACGCCGCGCCGCTGCTGCGCCGCAGCAGCCCGTCCGGCGGAGCCCGGCACCCGTCCGAGGGCTACCTGGTCGTCCACGACGTTCAAGGCATCGAGCGAGGCTGGTACCACGTCACGATGTCGCCTTTCAGCCTGCGCCGGCTGGACCGTCCGGGGCCCGACGACGCTGACCTGACCAGCACGTTCCGCGAGTCGACGAGCCGGTTTCCCTTCCCGCTGCGTGCCTTGGTCGTGTTCACCAGCACGTTCGAGCGAAACATGTACCGGTACCGCGAGCCACGCACGTTCCGGACCGTCCACATGGACGTCGGGCACCTGACCGCGACGCTGCGCATGTCCGCCCGGGCGGTCGGGGTCACGGCACGGGTGTTCTACAGCGACGAGGCGGCTCGGGTGGAGCGCGCGTTGGGACTGGACGGCATGCGCGAGGGGTACATGCTCACCGTGGCGCTCGCCGACGGAGCCGCGGCCGGATCGTCGACCGGCCCAGTGGCCGCGCGAACGGGAAGGTGAACCATGCCCGTCGGGACTGAACTGCGGCGTCGCTACACCCGCATCGACCCACGGGGCGGTTGTCCGCGAGTGGCCGACGCCCCGGGCATCGACGTGAACCGGATGGCGCTGTACTGGCGGCCGCTCATCGACCTGACACCCGTACGGCGGGCGCCGATGCGGCTCGCGATGATCGAGCCGGTCGTGGGCTGGATCGCCGACCCGCAGCCCGGCCGGGTCGTATGGTTCTCCCGGATAGGCGTGAACGGCCTGCGCAGCCAGGTGGTTCGGCACGCGGGGCTGGGTGAGTACGACGTGCGCGAACCCGGTCAGCTTCCCGAGCGGCTGCGCACGCCGGCATGGCGACAACTGGTCGACACGCTCGACGCGTTCGCCGGACTCGGCCCGTACACCCGGGCGCTGGTGGTGTTCCAGTTGGCCCAGTTGACGTTCTGCTACTACGCGCGTCGGCTGACCGGCCCGGTGGCCCCGACCGGCGAACCCGGCCAGGACCACTACGCCTACCAGACGGCACGGGTGTTGTCCCGGTTGCCCGATCGCAGCGCCGAGGCGATGCCGGTGTTCGAGGAGTTGACCGCCAACCGGCACGATGCCGGGCTCGCCGTGCTCGCCGCGGCGCAGGGAGTGGGGCAGGCGATCCGCAACCTGCACGACGTGGCGCTGGCGCGACGCTTCGAACAAGCAGGGCGGCGAGCGGCCCCGGCCGCCACCGGCTGGCACGGCCACCTCGCCCGAAGCCGCCTGCACCGGGCGGTGGCCCTGCTGCGCATCGCCGAACACCGGCCGGCGGCGATGCGAGAGCAGTTGCGGCTGGCGTGGGAGGCCCACGGGGCGATGGCCGCGGAGGCACCCGGCGACGAGGTCAGTCGGTCGATTGTGGCTGAGAACCGGCGCATTCTCATCGAGTCGGAGATCAAGTCGACGTTCCGGGTCGACGAGGAGGAGACCCATCGCGAAGTGCGGGCGTGGGCCGAGGAACTCGAACGGCTCGACCCGTACTGCGTCGAGGCGTTGTTGGTGGCCGGCGACGGCCACACGGTCGCGGGGGACTGGGCAACCGCGGCGCGGCTCTACACCCGTGCGGGCGAGTTGGGCACCACCGCGGGCGCGACGGGCTGGTACCGCGCCGCGCAGTGCCACGACCGGCTCGGCGACCGCGCCGCCGCAGTCGACGCGATGGGCCGTTGCCTGGAACTGGACACGACCGCCCGGGAGCCGCGCGAGTATCTGGTCGCGGCGGGGGAGCGGGCATGACCGGCCGGGCACGCGGCGAATCCCCGACGCGTGCGATCCTCGGGCTCGGCACGCCGATGCTGGTGGGTGCGGTCGCGGCGACCATGTCCAGTGTCGTCGACACGGCGATGATCGGTCACTACGGCGCGACCGAGGTCGCCGCAGTCGCTGCCGCCTCGGCGGTGTTCGACATCCTCGCCAACGTCGTGCTCGCCTCGATGGTCGGTCATCAGATACTGACCGCCCGTTTCGCCGGCGCCGGTGAGCCGGGCGGCATCCGTGCCTCGGCCCGCACCACCGCGATCTTCGGAGGCGCGATCGCGGTCGTCTGCGCCGCGTTGGTTGCGGCGTTCGGTGGTCCGCTCTCCGGGCTCGTCGCCGCGGGCTCGTCGCCGCTGGCACGCGTCGGCGGAGACTACCTGCTGGCGGTCAGCCCGACCCTGATCCTGCTCGTGCCGTACAACCTCGTCACCGCCGTCATCAACGCCTACAAGCGCCCCCGGTACACGATGATCGCTGCGCTTCTGGTGAATCTGGTCAACCTCGGCCTCGACTGGCTGCTCATCTACGGAGTCGGGCCGTTTCCCCGGCTGGGCGCGACCGGCTCCGGGATCGCCACCACCGTGTCCTGGGCGGTCGGCGTGGTCTTCGTCGGCCTCGTGGCGACGCGGCTGCGTCTGGTCGACACGGTCCGCCGGGCGGGGCCGGCACCGACGGTGGACTTCGACACCTCGGTACCCCGACTGTCGTGGCCACCGATCATGTCGATGGCCCTCGACTACCTCGCAACCGCGGTCTTCTTCGCCATCGTGGCGCAGGTCGGCGCGAGCGCGATCGGCGGCGGCCGCATCGCGTTCCAGGTCATGATCGTGGCCTACGGGGTGCTCAGCGCGTTCAGCTCGGGCACGCGGCTACTCGTCGGCCGTGCGCTCGGCGCACGGGACGGTCAAGGGGCCCGCGGGCTGTGGCGGGCCGGTCAGCGTGTCCTGTTCGTGGCCGCGCTTCCGCCGGCCGTGCTGTTGGTTGTCTGGCCGGACGCGATCGGCGCGCTGTTCACTTCGTTCGAGCAGGTGCGGCACGAAGCCGGTTCGGCAATTCGCGTGGTCGGGCTGTGCCTGCCGCTGATCGCCTTCACGCTCGGCCACGTGAGCGCGCTGCGCGCGCTCGGCAGGACCCGCTGGGACATGTACGCCAACCTGCTGGCCGCCGGCTGCGTGCAGGTGCCGATCGGCTGGCTCTGCGCCGACGTGCTGGACCTCGGAGTCACCGGCGCCTTCGGCGGCGTCGTCAGCTACTGGCTGGTGCGCGGCGTCGTTAGTGAGGTCCTCGCTCGACGCGCCCTGCGGGCCGCGGTGCCCGAGCACCGGCCGGCACCCGTCGCGGCCTCGTCGGCCACCTGAATATTCACCGGAAGAGGAAGCGAGGCGCGTGCGATGAACACTCCGAACAGCGTCCGGCCGTGGCCGCTGGGCCTGCGAATACGGCCGGCCGTGCAGCCCGGCGCCAGCCACGTCGAGGTCGCCGACACGGTCACCGGCCGCAGGTTCCGCTGGTCACCGGACCGGCTCGCGACGCTGATCCTGCGACACTCCGACCCCGGCGGCTCCGGCCCGGCCGACGACGACCGCGCGCAGGCGTGGCTCACCGAGATCGGGGCCGACGGCGACCGGAGCGCGCTGCTTCCCGGTTGGCGGCACTGGCAGGAGCGCGGCTGGTACCCGTCGGACCAGTACTACGTGGCCTCCCGAGGGTATCGATTCGCCGACGTCAGTGACCCGGACAAGGCAATTCGGTCCCGGGTGGTGAGCGGGTACGTGAAGTCCGACGGACCGCCGGTCGACGAGGTGCTGCCGGACGGCCCGCGTACCCCGCTGCCCGAGCCGCTGTGCCCGCCCGAACGGTCCGTCGCGCGGCTGCTGGTGACCCGGCGGTCCGGCCGGTCGTACGAGCCTGTGCCAGTGCCCGCGCAGTGGCTGTCCGGACTGTTGTCGTACGGCCTCGCGCAGATTCGTCGCCGTCGGGTGGCCGCCGACGTCGCCGATCCGCTGTCCTACCTCAACAGTTTCGGCTCGGCCTGGGACTTCTATCTGTGCGTCTTCGCCGTGGACGGCGTTCCGCCCGGGGCCTACCGTTACGATCTGCGCGCGCACGAGCTGGTCGCGGTGCGCCAGGGGGACCATCGCGTGGAGATGGCGCGGATCCTGCAGGGCATGTGGTCGCCGCGCAGCGCCGCCTGGACGCTCGGCCTGGTCGCCGACTTCCCCCGGTACCAGTGGCGGTACCGCCACGAGCACGGCCTGCGTCGGTTGTATCTGGAATCCGGCATCATCGCGCAGGAACTCGTCACCGTCGCCGCCGCGTACGGGTTGACCACGTTGGTCACGCCGGCGCAACAGGACTCCCGGTACCTGGAGCTGCACGGTCTGCGCAACGACCGGTACGCGCCGGTCTATACGCTCACCATGGGCCGCAGCCGCGGCACCGCCGGTGTGGACTTCACGGCCGATCCCGGACGGCCCCCGTACGACGACGTCGCCGCGGCGCCGGGAGGCCCGGCGTGAGTGCCTCCGCACCGACCGCGCCCGACGTGCTGCGGCAGATCCTGCTGCGCGTGCAGGAGTACCACTCGCTGCGGTTGTCCCCGGACGGTCGGCTCGTTGCGTTCGTGCGGACCACTGCCGCAGGCCACGAGGTGTGGGTGCGGGATGCCGACGGTGCCGAGCGGCGTCTCGCCACACATCCCGGGCAGACCGTGAGTGACCTGCGGTTCACGGCGGACAGCGTGATCCTGCTCTACCGGCACGCGCACCACGGCCGCGAGGCCTGGCGGCTTGCCGGTGTACGGCTCGCGGACGGCACGTCGCTGCGGTTCGCCCGGGACGCGTCGGTGATCGAGTACTGGCTGTCCGCCGCCGCGCCCACCGCGGTCGTGTACGCGGCCCGGGTCAGGGACTCCCGACGCGCGGAACTGTTCAGGGCCGACGTCGGCTGCCCGTCGGCCGGGCCGCAGCGGCTACCCGCGAACCCCGGATTCCACCGCCTGCTGGTCGACGGCCGGCTGCGCCCCCGCGGCGGTATCCGGCTCGCCGCGAACGGAGCGGCCGATGTGCTGCTCGGTGAGGACTGCGCCGGCGCCCGGCCCGTGCTGCACCTGGATCCGGACGAGTTACCCGATTTCGCTGCCCTGCGCTTCAGCCGCGACGACCGTCGGCTCTTTGTCGCCACCAGCGCCGGTGGGAGAACCCGACGGCTGGTGGCGTTGGACGCCGAGGGTACCGCCACGACCGTGTACGCCCACCCCGACCTCGACCTGGAGAGCTATCCGGTGGCACCCGACGGCGTTTGGTTCGATCCGGTCCTCGGCGAGCCCGACCTGTGCGCGGTGATGGACCAACGGCTACGGCACCACTTCCTACGCCGGAGACCGCCACACGTGGTGGACTATCTCGCGCCGTCCCCCGAGCACTCCCGCGTGGTGGTGGACCGCAGCGCCGACGACCGCACCTGGCTGGTGGCGGAGGTGCACGACCGCGGCCCGTTGCGTCACTATCGGTACATACCGCGGACCGGCGGGGTCGAACCGGTGATGGTGAATCGACCCGACCTGATCGGGGCCCGGCTGCCGGGGCTGGACGACTTCTGCTTCGTCGCGGGTGACGGACAGCCGATCACCGGGTACGCGCTGCGCCCACGGCACACCCGCCCGCCGTATCCCACGGTGGTCCTCGTCCACGGCGGCCCCGCCGGGCGGGACTTCTGGCGCTTTCACGCCGACGCCCAGTACCTCGCGTCGCTGGGGTACCTGTCGCTGCACGTCAACTACCGGGGCTCGCGGGGGTTCGGTACCGCCTTCCGACACGCGGGCGATGGCGAGTGGGGCGGCCGGATGCAGCAGGACCTGTACGACGCGGTCGGATACGGCGTACGCCAGGGCCTGGTCGACCCCCGGTCGGTGGTGTTCATGGGAGCTTCGTACGGCGGTTACGCGGCGTTGCTGGCGGCCTGCGTGAGACCGGACCTGACCCGTGGTGCGATCGCCATCAGTCCGCCGTCTGACCTCGTCGCGTTCGTCGACGAACCGCCGAGGTACTGGGGGCCGCTGGCCGCGTCTTTGATCCGGCAGATCCGGCGCCGCCCGGACGGGCGGACGGTCGGCGCGGACGAGTTGGCTGCGCGGTCGCCGACCCGGGTGGTGAACGCGGCGTGCCCGCCGCTGCTGATCGCGCACGGGCTGCGCGATCAGCGGGTGCCGGTGGCCGACGTGGATTCGTTCGTCGCCCGGGCCACCGGTCTCGGTGTGCCGGTGCGGTACCTGCGCTTCCCGGACGAGGGACACCACGTGAAGGCCAACCACAACAGGGAGACGTTGTTCGGCGAGATCCGATCGTTTCTGGAGGCGATCCATGTCGGGAACTGTTGAGCTGCACCGCCAGTACACGCGCAGCGACCCCCGAGGCCGGTTCCCGCGCCGTACGAGCGCACCCGATATCGACAGCAACCGGCTGGCCCTGACGTGGCGGCCGATTATCGACATGGCACACCGGTCCGCCGCCCCGATCAGCCTTCGGATGATCCGGCCGGTCTCCGACTGGATCGCGGCGGCCGAGCCCGGTCGGGTCTCGTGGTTCTCCCGGATGTCCGTGCCCGGACTCCGTAGCCAGGTGCTGCGCCACGCGGGTCTGGACGCGTACGAGGCGGGTCGCCCCGCTGACCTGCCCGCGTCGCTGCGCACCCCGGCCTGGCAACGGCTGATCGACGCGATCGAGCGGTTCGACGCCCTGGACGCCCACACCCGGACGCTCGTCGTGTTCCAGCTCGCGCAGCTGACGCTCAGCCGCTTCGCGGTCGTGCTCTCGGGCGGTACGGTCGCCCCGACCGGCGACCCCGGCACCGACCACTACGCGTACGAGGTGGCGCGGGTGAACGCCCGGGTGCCTGGCCGGATCGGTGTCGCCCTACCGGTGTTCACGGCGTTGGCCACGGGTCCCGACCGGCTGCTGGCGTACCACGCCTGCTTCCAGGGGATCGCGCACGCGGTGCGGTCCGCGGCCGACCTGCCGCAGGCCGAGCGGTTCGAGGCGATGGCCTCGGCGCTGCCGGAGATCGCCGGCAGCTGGGAGGCACACATGACACGTTGCCGGTACCACCGGGCGCTCGTGCGGTTGCGGACCGCGCAGCACCGCGTCGACGATGTGCGCGCGGAGCTCGACGCGGCGTGGGAGCAGCAGGAGCTGATGGACCGGTACGGGCCGGCCGGCGACGAAAACTTCCGCCTGCTGAGCGAGGAAAGCCGCCGGGACCTGCTCGAGCTGGAGATCGAATCGGCCTCCGGGGTGCTCCCGGCAGCACCGCAACGGCTGCGGGAGTGGGCCGCCGGGCTGATCGCCCTGGACCCCAACGCCGTCGAGGCACGGCTGATCATCGGCGACGCCTATGCCCTGGCCGGCGACCACGCGGAGTCCGCGGCCTGGTACGCCCGCGCCGGTGACCTGGGCACCAGCGCGGGCGCGGTCGGCTGGTACCGGGCCGGCCAGTGTTACGACCTGATCGGTGACGTCGACATGGCGGTGCACGCCATGGGCCGCTGCCTCGAACTGGACACCACCGCCATGGAACCACAGCAGTATCTGGCCGAGAGGGGCTGAGATGACCGCACCCACGACAGACGTCCCCCACGCGGCGGTTCGCGCGCGACGGGTCGCCGAACGCTCCGGCTTCCAGATGTCCTCCGACCCGCAGACTGGCTCCCTGCTACGCACCCTGGCCGCCACCAAGCCGGGCGGGCGGCTGCTCGAGGTGGGCACCGGAGTCGGTGTCGGTGCCGCGTACCTGCTGGCCGGGATGGATCCGACTGCCTGCCTGACCACGCTGGAACGCGGTCCGGCGCTGGCCAACGCGGCCCGGACGCTCCTCGCCGACGACGACCGGGTCGAGGTCGTCACGACCGACGCCGTCGAGTGGCTCACCGCGTACCAGGGGCCGCCGTTCGACCTGGTCTTCGTGGACACCACCACAGCCAAGTTCGATCGACGCGACCTGCTGTTCACACACATGGCTCCGGGCGCGCTGTTCATCGCCGACGACCTGTTGCCGCAGGAGAAGTGGACCGAGGCGCACCGTCCGCGGGTCGCTCGTTTCCGCAGCGAGATCCTCGCCGAGCCGCGACTGCTCGCGACGCTCGTCGACTGGGGCTCGGGTCTGGTGATCGGTGCCTGTCGTGGCCCCGCCGAGTGAGGTCGGGAGCGTCAACGTGGTGTCCTCGAAAGGAGAGCTGACACCGTCGTCGCTGCCGACGGACCTGCTGCGCGAGGCGATGTCGTACCGGACGGCCGGGCTCGCTGTGGTCACCACCCGCGGTCCGGACGGTACGGACATGGCGTTGACGGCGAGTACGTTCGCGTCGGTGTCGCTGGAACCACCGCTCGCCGTGATCGGTCTCCGGCGGGCGGGTCAGTTCCACGATGCCCTGCTGGCCCGAAGTACCTGGGCGGTGACGCTGCTCGCCGACGGTCAGCATCCGGTCGCGGCCGCGTTCGGGCGCCCGCGCGCCGAGCATCACCCCGAGGACCTGCGGCGCTGGTCCACGCGCCGGATGCCCGGCGGGTCGTTGGCCTTCGTCGACGGCCTTGTCGCCGTCGAGTGCACCCTCACCGCGAGCATGGAGGCGGGCACCGCGACCGTCGTGGTCGGGCGGGTTACGGCCGCGGTTCGGGGAACCGGCGAGGACCCGCTGCTGTACTTCCGGCGCCAGTACCGCCGGATCAGCGGAGAGCCGGTCCGGCTGTGGCGACGGTGAGGCCGGGACCTCCGGGGTCTGGTCCCGGCGGCGGCCGGACCAGGCGCCGGGGTGGACCGGCCGCGCAGCATGTCCCGCCGGTGACGCCCGACACCATCGGCCAATCGTCGCTCAGGGCCTCGCTCACCACGGCACTTCCCTCGCGCCGGACAACCTTCACCCTCACGGTCGAAGACGAGGAAGGGTGCAGGCAGCCACCACCGTTGTGATCACCCCGACGCCTGCCGATCAACTCCCGATCCGCGTCATCCAGGAAGAAGAACCGCTCCACCGCCGCCTGACCGGCCCGTGAGACTGGCAGGGTCAGGTAATCCAACTGTCTTGTATTCGCGTTGATGCCCGCTCCAGCAATCACGGTGAGTCACGCCGACCCTGGTGCTGGTGGCCGGATCTGCCGCCAATGATCATGATCTGACGAGACGCGGCCGACCTGGATGCCGGACTGACAGTGAGGCTGTCGGGACGACTGGCGCGCCATGTCAACGGCAGATGTGGATGCCCCACCAGTGCCGATCCAAGTGAGGATCACCGTGACCGTGTGCAGGTTGCCGAGCTCGGCGTGCGGCGAGCCTAGGCTGTGCGCCATGGAAGGAATGGCGTGGCTCCTGCTGTGCCCGTGCGCGTTCTTTGTGCTGCTGTTCTTCGCCGCGGTCGTGATCCTCTGGTTTCAGACCAAGCCGGGCAGCCGGTAGCTGAGTCGGCCGTCGGAGGGAAGCGCTGGCGCGCGAACCTTGGCGACTCTGGGGCGTAGGGCCGCCGACCCGGAGCCGGTTTCTTCGGCAGGTTCAGATGTCGCCGGCACGGCCGCTCGTTCGGCAACCGCGACGCTCGGATCGCGGCTACCTATTGACTGGTGGTACGACCGCAGCCCGGCCAGGCTTGGTCGAGGTGACCGGTGGGGTCGCTCTCATCGCGGCTGCCCACCGCAGGTTGGTGTGGCTCTCATCTGGCGTGCGTCCCGCCGGTCACCGCGGCGGTGAGAGGCTCAGGAGGGGACTGCCCAGCTCAAGGTAGCGCTGCCCTCCCGTCGACGACCCATCGTCGGATCAAGGGAGGACACGATGGCCAAGGTCATCATCGGCGTGGACCCGCACAAGCGTTCCGCCACCATCGAAATCATCAACACGCGAGAGAAGACGGTCGGGCAGGGCCGGTTCGGCACCGACCGCGACGGCTACCAGGCCATGCTCGCCGCCGGCCGCAAGCACAAAGACCGCCTTTGGGCGGTCGAGGGCTGCAACGGCATCGGCCGGCACATCGCTCAACGCCTGGTCGCCGACGGCGAAACCGTCGTGGACGTCCCCGCGAAGCTGTCCGCCCGGGCCCGCGTGTTCGCCACCGGCCAGGGCCGCAAGACCGACCCGGTCGATGCCCGCAGCGTCGCCGTGCTCGCCCTGCGCACCGAAGGTCTGCGGCAGGTCGTCACCGACGACACCACGGTCGCGTCACGGCTGCTGGTCGACCGCCGTGACCAGCTCGGCCGGGCCCGCACCGAAGTCGTCTCCCGGCTGCATCACCTGCTACTCGAGTTGGTGCCCGGCG
>NZ_JBVJGT010000072.1:0-28892 GCF_055587185.1 Micromonospora sp. NPDC048040
TCGCGGGCTCAGCGGCCGGCCGGCGCCAGCGCCGACTCCAGGAACCCGCCGACCGAGCGGCGCAGCCCGGCGGCGTCCAGCCCGTGCCACCGGGTGTGGTCCTCGGCCGACCCGTAGCGGCGCAGCTCCTCGCGCCCGACGCCGAGCGTTAGCAGCCGGTGCGGCCGGTCGGCCAGCGCCGCCGACACCACCCGCGCCGACGTCCCGGCCAGGTAGGGCTCGACCAGGATCACCTCCGTGCCGGCCAGCGCCCGCAGCCCCGCGGTGTCGAACGGCCGGGGCCGGTGGGTGTACGCCACCGTGACGCCCAGGTCGGCCGCCGCGGCGAGCGACGCGTCCAGCACCGGGCCGACCGCGACCAGCAGCGGGGCGCCCGGCCCCGCGTCCCGGAGCACGCGCAGCGCGCCGTCGTCGCCGCCGTACGGCCGGTCGTTGTGCTGGGTGGAGAGCCGCAGGTACGCCGAGCCGTCGGCGGCCACCGCGTCCCGCAGCAGCGCCGGCACCTCGTCGGGGTGGCCGGGGACGTGCACGGTCCAGCCGTGCAGGGTGTCGATCAGCGAGACGTCCGCCGGCGAGAGGTGGGTGCGCCCGGCCGCCGCCCGGTCGTACGACGCGCCGACGCTGACCAGCACCGCGCCCACACCCTGGTGGTCGAGGTCCAACTTGAGCTGCTCGTACGCGCGCTCGACCAGGAACGGGGCGTAGCTGTGCGCGATCGGCCGCAGCCCGGTCAGCGCCAGCCCGCCGGCCACGCCCACCATCAACTGCTCGCGGATCCCGACGTTGAGCACCCGGTCCGGGTGCCGCCGCGCGGCCGGGGCGAACGCGGCGGCGGAGATGTCCGCCAGCACCAGCGCCGTACGCGGATCGTCCGCGAGCAGCGCGGTGGTGGTGTCGACGAAACGGTCCCGCACGGTCACTCCCCCTGGTCGACGACCGCGACGACGACGTGCGGCCGGTGGTTGTCCTGCCCGGTCAGGGCGGTGTGCAGGGCGTCGTGGTCCCGCCCGTCGACGGTGGCGGCGGTCCAGCCGTTGACGGTGAACCGGGCCGCGGCGCCGCCCGGCCAGCCGTGCGTGGCGGAGCCGTTGTCGATCACGATCGCGGTCAGGTTGCCCAACCCGGTCGCGCCCGCGTACGCGATCGCCTCGTGGTTGGAGCCCTCGTCCAGCTCCGCGTCGCCGAGCAGCACGAAGACCCGGGGCGTGAGCAGGCCCTGGGCGCGCAGCCCGAGCGCGGTGCCCACGCCGAGCCCGAGCCCGTGGCCGAGGGAGCCGGAGCCGATCTCCACCCCGGGCACCAGCATCCGGTCGGGGTGGTCGCCGAGCCGGCTCCCCGGGCCGCCCTGGTCGTCCAGCCAGTCGGCGGGGACGAAGCCCTTCGCGGCGAGCACGGCGTAGTAGCCGGCGACGGCGTGCCCCTTGGAGAGCAGGAACCGGTCCCGCTCCGGCGCGTCGACGGTCTCCGGGGTGATCCGCAGGATCCGGTCGTAGAGCACCCAGAGCACGTCGACCGTGGAACGGACGTTCGCGCCGAACTCCCGGCCCGCGCGGACCCGCTCGTACAGCGGGGCGACGGGCCCGGGCAGGGGCGGCACGGTCGGGTCGTCCGGCGGTGAGGCGGTCGCCACCCGACCCGCGTTGGCGGTCATCGTGGTCATGCCGCTAGCCTGCAAGTTGAAGTCCGCTTCAACTCAAGGCGACGTGATGCACGAGTCACTGACCATCGGCCAGCTCTCCACCCGCAGCGGCGTGGCCCCTTCGGCGCTGCGCTACTACGAGCGGCTCGGGCTGATCCGGGCCGAACGGACGGGCGGCAACCAGCGCCGGTACGCCCGCACCGAGCTGCGCCGGGTGGCGTTCATCCGGATCTCCCAGCAGGTCGGCATCTCGCTGGAGGAGATCCGGGAGGCGCTGGACTCGCTGCCGGCCTCCCGTACCCCCAGCGCCGAGGACTGGGCGCGGCTCTCCGCGGCCTGGCGGGAGCGCCTGACCGAGAAGATCCGGCTGATGACCAAGCTGCGCGACGACCTCGACGGCTGCATCGGCTGCGGCTGCCTGTCGCTGCGGCGCTGCACGCTCTACAACCCGGACGACTCGCTCTCCGGAGAGGGCTCGGGGGCCCGCCTGATGCTCCCCCGCCCGGCCGCCGACCCGGCGCCGGCCGCCTGACGGCAACCCGGCGGCCGACGGTGGCGGTCACGGCGGCCGACGGTGGCGGTCACGGCGGCTGACGGTGGCGGTCACGGCACCGGCCGCCGGCCGGCCGGCTCGTGATCCCTGCGCCGGCCCGGTTTGACGCGTCAGCCGGTGGTGAGCAGCACCTTGCCGACGTGGTCGCTCGACTCGACCAGCCGGTGCGCCTGCGCCGCCTCGGTGATCGGCAGCCGGCGGTCCACGATCGGCCTGATCGCGCCGGCCTCGACCAGCGGCCAGACCTGCTGGCGGACGCCACGGACGATCTCCGTCTTCTGCTCCCGGGGCCGGGACCGCAGCGCGGTGGCCGCGACCGTGCCCCGCTTGGCCAGCAGCGCGCCGAGATCCAACTCGCCCTTGCGGCCGCCCTGCATGCCGATGACCACCAGCCGGCCGTCGGTGGCCAGCGCCGCCACGTTCCGGGGCAGGTAGGAGGCGCCCATGATGTCGAGAATGACGTCGGCGCCCCGGCCGTCCGTGACCCGCCGCACCTCCTCGACGAAGTCCTGCTCCCGGTAGTCGATCGTGTGCGCCGCGCCCAGCTCGCGCAGCCGCTCGTGCTTGGCCGGCCGGGCGGTGACCACCACCGTGGCGCCGAGCGCGACCCCGAGCTGGACCGCGAAGGTGCCGATCCCGCTGCCGCCGCCGTGCAGCAGCAGCGTCTCACCCTTCGCGAGCCGGGCCAGCTGCACGACGTTCGACCAGACCGTGCAGGCCACCTCGGGCAGCGCCGCCGCGTCGACCAGGTCGACCCCCGCCGGCACCGGCAGCAACTGCCCGGCCGGCACGGCGACGCGCTCCGCGTACCCGCCGCCGGCCAGCAGCGCGCAGACCTCCTGGCCGACCTCCCAGCCGGCCACGTCGGGCCCGGTCGCGCTGATCACCCCGGAGCACTCCAGCCCGGGGTACGCGGGCGCGCCCGGCGGAGGCGGGTAGTGCCCCTGCCGTTGCAACAGGTCCGCCCGGTTCACGGCGGTGGCCCGCACGTCGACGAGCACCTCGCCGGGGCCGGGCTCGGGATCGGGCACCTCGCTCCAGACCAGTGCGTCGGGTCCGCCGGGCTCCGGGATCGTCATCGCGCGCATGCCCTGTGTCTACCCCACCCGCCCGTCGGTCCACGCCCGGGCCAGGATCTCGTCCACCGTCTGCCCCGGCGTCTGCGCGGAGGTGTCCAGCCAGAGCCCGATGCGGGGCGTCTCCGCGCGGAACCCCGCGTCCAGGTCGGCGACCGGCCAGTCGCCGTACCCGGTCTTCTCCCGGGCGTCCTCGCGGGCGGCGACGACCTCGGGGCTCGGCGCGAGCACGACGACCGCCAGCGGGCGGTGCCGGATACGGTCGACCATGGCCGGCAGGTCCGCGCCGAGGACCACGTCCTGGAGCACCACGGTGAAGCCGTCGGCGGCGTAGCGGTCCGCCGCCGACGCCGCGAGGTCGTAGCGCAGCCGCAACTGCCGCCACGCCTCCTCCGACGGCTCGGCGGTCATCTCCTCCCGCCCGCTGACCACCATCCGCCGGAAGACGTCCCCCCGCAGGTGCACCGCCCGGGGCAGCCGCCCGGCCAGCGCCTCGGCCACAGTGGACTTGCCGGCGGCCATGATGCCGGTGATCAGCACGACGGACGGGGTCTCCCACATGCCGCCGATCATCTCAACGCGGGTGCCGTGCCCGCTCGCCCGGTGCGTCGCCGTGGCAGACTAGGCACGGTCGCGTACCCCTGTGGGGCGCGGCCCGGGAGGGTTCGCCTAGTGGCCGATGGCGCTGGTCTTGAAAACCGGTAAGGGCAGCGATGTCCTTCGTGGGTTCGAATCCCACACCCTCCGCCTCTAGACAGCAAAAACGCCCCCTGACCAGCCCGAACGCCGGTCAGGGGGCGTGTCTATGGATGGCGAATCGGTCTCACTTCGTCTCGCTGGGGGCCGTCGTGTCTCACTGGTCGTGTCGTTTACGTGTCGGCGACTCCCGGCTCACTCTCGGCCGTGCCCGGCTCCTCGGTGCCCAACGCTCCCTCGATCCGCTTAATGGACCGCGTGGCCTGGTTGCCGCTCAAGGAACAACGGCCGAGGCCCACTGCCGATTCAGCCTTCTAGGGGATCAAGGCGCTCCGCGCGGCGCGGGCCGGGGCGCGGCAACCGGCTCCTACGGAGCCGCCGCCCCGGCCGCCTACGGCGCCGGGGCGGAAAAGTCAGCCGGCCCGCAAACCACGCCCCGCCCCGCGCGTCACCCTGGGTCCGTGAAAGGGACCGGTGACGAGTCCCGGACTGACCGGGACCATGCGACAGCTCTACCTTCCGGCTCTTCCAACCTCGTGACGTCTCACCGCAGACCGATCGACGGTCCGTCGGTCGAGCTGCCGAACGGAATTCGCCAGGCCGCTCACGAGTCCGAGGTGGGAAAGGGGTGAGGTGGAGGAGGGGCAGAGGGTAGGGGCGGGGTTGGGGTTAGGGCTGCCTCCAGCGGGGGCGCAACGACTCCAGGATGGAGTTGCCGAACGGTTGCGGTCGTGGGTGGTTGGGGTGGGATGGCAGGCACGGGCGATGTAGAGAGGCTCGGCCCAGCCCTAATTCACCAGAGCGTCTTCGCCTTCGACAAAGCCAGTGAGGTTGGGGTTGGCGGTGGCCGGCCTGCACAGCGGCTGCGTCCAGCCATCGATTAAGCCAGCCAGACGATGACCGTTTGGCGACCTGGTTACGCGTCCGCCGGGACTAAGCATCAAAGAAACAGTGCCAGCACAGGGAGTATCGGCTTCATGTAGGCCAGAATGACACCGTTCCGTTACCTGCGTGCAGATAACGTCGGTGTTGTTGTTAGCAACGAGTCTAACTGTCGATGGTAGCGGGTGCCCGTACCTATTATGGCTTCCCGCACTGAATATCACAAGCGAAGGCTCTACTGCGTCCAGTAGTTCTTGGTCGTCAACATGGCGTTCCGTGTGCCTCATCGCTCCGTGGTGTGGCCACTTGAGAAAGTCGGATCTAACCGAAATTCCCTCAGATAGAATTCGACTCCAAACCCTGCCGTCCGCGTCGCCTCCCACAAGCACTCTAGTGCCGTTCGCTTCGATTGCCACTACGCCGCTAGCAAGGTTTCGGTCGAAGGAAGAAACAGCAAAGAGCAGTTGGCGATAGGACGGGGCGAGTAGTTCGAAACGAACCGCCCCGACTGTCCCCACGAGACCCTGTCTAGCATCACTGAGTTCTATGTGATTGTATCGCTGATCGCGCAGTCTCCGAAGGGTGGCCAATACGCGGCCTTGGTTTCCATGAGCCAGCAGCGTCTCGTGGTTGAAACGCAAGGTCTTGGTTCCGCACTGGTCTAGAACACCGATAATGCCGCCAAAGTGATCTAGGTCCCAATGTGTGATCAGCGCTACTGCTAGCTTGCACCCGCGATCGCTAAGGGCCTGCTCGACCACATGCTCCCGGCCACCCGGGCAGTCGATTAGTATTGCTTCTTTAGTTGAATAATCGACGACGAGTGTCGAGTCTCCTTGGCCTACATTCAGAAACAGAACCTCGACGTTGGCCGCTTCGGTGGCATCGGGGGATGCAGAAGATCCCGGCAGATTGACCTCATTCACGTTCACTCCCCGTCACCGAATTCAGTTAGTGCCAGTCACGACCGGATGGGCATCGTGATAGGCGGGGTTCTGCATCAAGGCCTCGGCGTCAACCCAGCTTTCAGGCTGGTAGAAGTACTGCCCGTCCCTAAGTGGGGCGCCGTCTGGAATAATAACGTCAAAGGTGGCGCCCGGACGACACAATGCAGCCGGCAAGCTGGGCGGCGGATCAACCCAAACACCCTCGGACGAGGTTATGCCAACAACCTCGATCAACATGCGCTGATCACTAACGTCAAGCACGACGCCGAACCTAGACCTAGGCTTACCATTGTTGCTTGCTGCTGCGGGCACTGGTGATTGTTGGTACCGGTAAACCCCCTCAGGTGCCACAAAGTCCGACAGGCGGCGTTCCAGACCTGTTTGCACTTCTGGCGGAACCTCCAAGGACCTCCAGACAAACTGGTCGATGGCGCGAGTGATATTGCCAAGAGCGTCGGGTTCGGTCGCGGCCCTAATTCCCTCTCGCCCCAGTTCGGCCAGCGCTTTCCAGTCCGACCGGCGAGACGGCGAGGGAATGCTCAGGACATCTGCTGTGCTGACGTTCCGCTCAACAGCGCGTTCGTCAACCCAGCATGACGCGAAGCCGGAAGCAAGGAAGGCCGTTAGGCCATAGAGGTAGGCCTCGTCATCTTCATGTGGAATAACCATGTGCATGCTGTTCCTCACCAGCACGCCACGGCTGTCGAGTCCTGTCCATAGGCGCCATGGAGTGTCAGGGCCACTGGCTGCAGGGACAACGACTTTCCGACGGCCTAAGCCCACCGCACCGCGACCCGTTTGAAAATCGCCTGGAAATCTCATTGGGCTTAGTCGACCTTCGGGCGTCTCGGCAAAAGGACGCATGTCGCGAAGACGCGGAAGGTACAGGCAGTTTGCCTCTCGTGTGGTTCGAGCCGTGAATCCCGCCACAGGTTGGGGCCCTGCAGTCACAGTGGCGACGGACGAAACGGTAGTAACATCGCGCCCGATAAAAGAAGCAGTCAGCAGGCCGGAAAGGAGTGGACCGGACTCGGGTAATTTGTGGGGGTCGGCCAGGTAAGCCTCACCACCAGACAATCCACGATAGAAGGAAGCAAGGCTCGACTTGCGGAAGACTCTGCGAAAGAGGATGGGACCCTTGCGAGAAGGCGCGGGGGTCTGCTTCTGAGCGAAGAGCACCGCGGGCGCCATGTTTCCCGACTCGAAGGACCCCTTTGGGAGACGCCACACTTCAAATAGGTCGCAGGACTCGCGCAGGGATGCTCTTGCTTCTCTGCTACTTCTGTTTCGAAGCCAGCCAACAGGCAATACGACCGCAAGCAGGCCCCCTGGCCGGAGGCTATTTAGCATCCATCTCAGGAAGTCGTCTGCAGCCTCTGCTCTGCGTCCGTGGCTCGTGTTCGTATTCCTCCATGGAGGATTCGCTACTACGATAGACGGCCTATCGGTTTCAGGCATGTATTCAAGCAGCGCGTCCCTCTGCCTTACATCCCACCCATTGCCCGCTGGCATAGCGTGAAGTAGCAGACTTAGGCGAGCAATCTCTACTGCAAACGCGTCTGTATCGAAGCCTCTTAGGTGTTCCGCCAGGTCGTGATGGCTCTGGGCCAGGTTCCATTCTGCGGGTTGAAGAGCTCGCAAGCGGTCATGTGCCGCAAGCAAAAGACTTCCCGAACCGCAGGTTGGGTCTAGCACCGATCGGTCGCCCGGGGGTATCAGCTCGACCGGTAGTTCCGCCAGCATGCGCCGAGACAGTCCAGGAGGCGTGTAGTGGGTGCCTAATTGCCGCCTGGTGATGTCGCTAACGAGTGTGCTTTCATAAACCCCGCTGAGGACGAGCGGATCCAGGCTCTTGAAGTTAATATCTGCGCCTAGCCCGGCAACTACGCCAGTCAAGCCGTCCAGTTCGAGCGGGCTTAACGCCTGCACCCATGAAAACTCGCTCGGATATCTTTGGAGAATTGTATCGAGAAGGGCCCCAGCGGGAAGCTCGGGAAAATCTTCCTTGTCTCTAAGGACTAGCGCTGCGAGCGCGCCCACCACGAGCCTTGAAGCTCGCTGGTGGGACCTCTCCAATGCGTCACGCTCGGAGTTCGCCTCACGCTCGTAACCGAGATGATCAAAGGCTGCAATTAAAGCCCTCTCGACCCGCGGCGCCAGACGATCCTCGGTTGCTTGTCGCGCATAGTCTAACAAAGACACATCTATTGGAAAAAGACCGGGCTGGCGGCTTCCAGTCTTCATTTCGAAAATGTGACGCGGGCTTAAATGCTCTCGCACATCCCTTGTTAGGCTCAGGTCGCCGAACGGGATGTCAAAGAGCCGGTGAGTGCTGCCGTCCCGAGTCACCGTCGCCAAAGATAGTCCCGCCGAATCAGCGAGCCCCACAATCGGCGCGGCGAGAAATCTTCCGATTTGAGCAGCCTGCCCCCACACGTCCTCGCGCGCGCCCTCAGCGAACTCGACGACTAGAGCAGCCGTGCTCATGTCCTTCGGTTCACTGCGGCTAAACGCGACGAGGTCAGCCTCGACCTGTCGGTCCCCAAGCCACACCGTGTACTCATGCTCGATGAGGTCAGAGCCGTAGCCGAGCAGTTGCAGTGTGTCAAGAAGCTGGCGTGCCTGCGGCCTGCTCTTCGCCTGTCTCTTGTGCCGCATACGAGAAGGGTCGCACAAAGACGACGATCAGCGCAGTACCGATAGTCTCATAATTTGCGGTGGTTACCCAGCTCGTCGGCCGCCACCGCTGTCTAGCGCGATCGTTCTTGCCGGCCACCGCCGGGCTGCGGTCACGGCGACTGGCTGTGGGAGCTAGGGCATCTCGGTGAGCTTGCCTCGACTGCGGGGATAGACCTGTCTCTAGCGCTTCCGATACAGCCATCGGTACAGCCAAGCCCGCCGACGGGCTGGTCCAGGGGCGGCAGTAGGCGACACGGCGAGCAGCTCAGCGGCACGAACCGACGCTGGCCGACAGAAGTCATGATCTTTGCAAGGCAGGGGGCGATGCCGGTTTCGTGACCAGGCGGCAAACTTTCAGGCATGAGTTACGACCTGGCGGTGTGGGAGGGCGCGCAGCCCGGAGACGACGTTGAGGCCGGCGGGGTCTATGAACAGCTCTACGAGGAGTACATGGAAGGTGGGGAGTTCGGTCCGACCCCGCGCATCCTTGCCTACGCCGCAGCGCTAGCCGAGCGCTGGGCCGCCCATGCCTGGAGGCAGAACCTCTGGTTGGGGCTCGCTGCTCGATGACGCGTCTGGGCCGATGATCTACCTGACGATGCCCTATGGATAGCCGGAGAGCTGTCGGCCGAGGCCGCCCGGCTGGCAGCCAACCATGGCCTTGTCTGCTATGACCCGCAGTCGGAGCACCTACGGCCAGTACATGAGGACTAGGTAGCGCGTCGGGCTGGCGGCAACAGCCTTGCCCGTTGGCGCGAAAGCCGAGGGCTGGCGGCGGTGAACGACCTGGCCTGAGTGGGCCGTGTGTCGTATCCGTGTCGCGACGACCGGGCGGGACGGCGTTCATGCTGGTCAAAGTCTTGAGTTGCATGGTCTTGAAAACCGGTAAGGGCAGCGATGTCCTTCGTGGGTTCGAATCCCACACCCTCCGCTCCCCCGGACCGGACAAAGCCCCCTGACCAGCACGAATGCCGGTCAGGGGGCGGTCTACGGACGGTGAGCCGGTCTCACTTCGTCTCGCTCCCGGCCGCCGCGTCTCGGACGCTGTCGCCGTTGTCGGTCTCCGCGTCGGCGATCAGTAACGTCACCGGTGGCGCTCAGTGGGCCGGCACGCCCGACAGTTCGGCGCGCTGCTCCCTGTCGCTGGGTGACGCGGACCGCCGACGCGCAGCGACGACCACCGCAGCGGCCGTCACGAGGGTGAACACCGCTACCCCGGCGAAGGCGACCAGTGTCTGCCGATCGAGACGGGTCACCGGCATGCCTCGCTTCGCCTGCCAGGTGAATATCGCGAACACGCCGGTGTAGCCGAGGCTGGCGACGCCGACCAGCCGGGCCCGGACCCGTTCGTCGCGGAGCCAACCATGACTGGCCGCGAGCACACCCAGGATCGCGGTGACGAACAGCAGCACCTGGATGGCGTGCAGGCCGACGAAGTGCGGTACGCGGAGGTCGCCGCCGGTCGTACTCCAGTTGGTGAGGAACATTCCGTGGCCGTCGGGGTCACCGATTCCGTGGCCGCCGCTCATGGACACCGGGTGGCCGTTGGCGTCGGTCACCGTGCGGGGTGCTGCGCTCGAGGAGTTGCCGAGCCAGAGGGCCACGACCATGCTGGCGATGGCAAGCCCGAGTCCGGCGCGCAGGGCGCGGGTCATGGCGCGGTCGCCGGTGCGTTGGATCAGGACCAGGACCGCGATGATCAAAGTGGTCAGCAGGAGTGGCGCGACGCCGATGGAGAACACCGTCCGCACGGTTTCGGCGACAGGCTCGGCATTGTTGTTGAAGTGGCTGAAGGTGCCGTGCGCGGCGGCGTAGGCGACGGCACCGACGTCCAGCAGACCGGCGACCGCGAAAACGGTGCCGAGCCACCAGCCGAAACGCCTGCCCTTGCTCAGCTTGCTGAGCAGCCATGCCAGGGTCAGGCCGTACACCCCCATTGCGAAGCCGAACTTCATCGGCTTCACCCAGACCGATTCGCCCATGAGCAGGCGATCGTCGACGAACAGGCCGACGGCGGAGACCAACGTCAGGGTGAACATGAGCGTCGCGTTCGCCACCAGCGGCCGGTGCCAGCCGCGTAGCGTGCTGACGCACGTTGCAACGATGGTCATCGGGCTCCAGACGAGGATCAGGGGGCCGTGTCTGTTCGAACGAGCCCGCCTTGGACGGTGCTGACGTGTCCACCAGCCTCGGCGAATTCGTCCCGCCCGACTATCCGATACGCCCCCGGACGCGTCCGCCGGTCAGCCCCCGGTCGGGCCGGGGGATAACCCCCTGGGCGCCGGTACACACTCTCCGGCCCTGACCAGCACAACGCCCCCTGGCCAGCGCAAACGCGGCCAGGGGGCGTCGTGGTGCCTGTCCGGGCGGCGGGCTCGGCGACTGCCGCTCCTGCTCACTGGTTGTGCCCGAGCTGACCCGCCCAGCCCGAACGTGGCGTCAGTAGTCCAGGAGTAGGGGCTGACGGTGCTCGATCGCGGTCTCGGCGAGATCGAGCATCACCGCGAGGCCGAACCGTGCGAACTCCACCAGCGTCGGGTCGTCGGTGAACAGCCCGCGCCGAAGCTCGGCCGGGTCGTGCCCGGCGAGGAGACCGGTGCGTTCGTCCAGCAGGCGCAGCTCCGCGGCCAGCCGATCGATCGAACCCATCCGGGTCGGTTGACCCGTCGGCCGGGACGCCTCGATCACCAGCGGATCCTCGGCGAGCGGCAACCACCACTCCACCCCGGACAGCAGGGTGACGTAGCGCTCGGGCTGTGCCGAGGCCGCCTGGTAGGCGGGCGCGTCGGCGAACTCGCGCGGGCTGTCTTCCTTGCCCCAGGGGCCCGGATGCAGGTCCGGACGCTCGTCGTACGCGGCGAACAGCAGCACGGCGCCGAATCCGTCCCAGTCGGGCTTGTCGGTCCAGTACGGCTGGGTCGTGCCCTCCGGCCAGTCCACGGGGCCGCCGAGCGCCTCCCCGAGCCACTGTTGCCACTCCCGTACGGCGTTCTGGACCACGTCCGGGTCGGCTTCGTGGTCCTCGTCCTCCTGCGCCCGGATGATCCGCACGTCGTACCCGTCCTGTGCGCCGATCTGCTGTGTGATGGTCAGCCAGTCGTTCAGGTGGTAACGGGTCAGCGGTCCGACGTAGAGATCAAGGCCCATGGGGAGGCATTCTTGCCCACGGCGCACGTGACGTGTCGACTCGGGTCGAAGCCACCTCGTACGGGACGCCGGGCGCCTCCGGTTCGATCGCGGGCGTCGGCGGGGTATGAAGGGTGCGGAGGACAACCGCGCTCACCGGAAGGACCTGTCCAGATGACCCTGGAACGACCGATCGCCCCGGACCCGTACGAGCTGCTGCCGACCGTGTCGTCGTTCACCCTGACCAGCGACGACGTGCAGAACGGCGAGCCGATGGACGCCACGTACGCCCACGGCAGCGTCGGGGGCGGGAACGTCTCGCCGCAACTCGCCTGGTCCGGCTTCCCGGCCGAGACCAGGGGCTTCGTCGTGACCTGCCTCGACCCGGACGCCCCGACGGGGAGCGGGTTCTGGCACTGGGTGCTGGTCAACCTGCCGGCGAGCGTCACCGAGTTGCCCAGAGGAGCGGGCGCGGAGGATTTCGGTGGCGCCTTCACGGTCCGCAACGACTACGGCGACCAGGGCTACGGCGGCGCCGCACCGCCGGCCGGTGACCGCCCGCACCGCTACGTCTTCGCCGTGCACGCCCTCGACGTGGAGCGCCTCGACGTCACCCCCGACGCGACCCCCGCCGCGGTCGGCTTCAACCTGGCCTTCCACACCCTGGCCCGCGCCGTCATCCGCCCCACCTACCAGGTCAAGCAGTAACGCCTCCCCTCCCTCTCCCTGCCCCGCGATCTTGCGCTTCGGCCCTTGTCTCGCGGCTTTCGCCCCGTGCGCCGGGGCGGCAGGTGCAAGATCGCGGGGCAGGGCGGGCAGAGGGAGGAGGGTCAGGCGGGGACGCGGGCGACGGCGAAGACGGACTGGCCGAACGGGGGGCGGACGCGCTGCTCCGCCGCCTTCGTGGCGGGGAGCACGAGGGTGTCGTAGACCTTGACCATCGGGCCCTCCTTCGGCATCAGCCGGAAGACCTTGGTCGCCATGAAGTAGCCGATCAGCCCGAGCGCGTTCGCGTAGTGGATCTTCTCCACCGTCAGGCCGGCGGCGGTCATCGCGTCGGCCAGGGTCTTCTTGGTGTAGCGGCGCACGTGACCGGTGGCGATGTCCGCCGGGCTCATCGCGAACTGGAACGCCGGCACGATGATGATGATGTTGCCGCCCGGCCGGACCAGGTCGCGCATGCTGCGCAGCGCGCCCACGTGGTCCTCGATGTGCTCCAGCACGTTGTACGACACGGCCGCGCTGTAGTCGCCCCGCTCCGAGTGCGGCAGCAGCATCTGGCGGACCTCGATGTTCGGCTGGTCGGCCAGCCGCTCCTTCAGTGAGACGAGCCGGTCCGGGTCGGCCTCGGTGGCGGTGAACCGGGGCAGCCGCTCCGCCCACTCCAGAGCGTAGTCGCCGAGCCCGCTGCCGATCTCGATCGGGTTGTCACCGAGGTGCGGCACCGCCAGCTCGACAAACCAGCGACGGTGGTTGACCGCGGTCGCGAGGCCTTCCAGGACCTCGGACTGCACGCGCTGATCCCCAGTGATTTCTGCCATGCGTCGATTCCTCACGATATGACTCGACCCGCGCCTGGACCGACAGAGTGAATCATCCGCGCTGACGGCAGAAGAATCGGGGCACCTGGGTGGCCGAATTGCGGTCGGGGGGTGGGCGCGTGATCGGCGGTCGGCGAACCCGGCACATGGTACGCCAGTACCCCGAAACATGTCACGGCGGTGCCATAGCCTGACTACTCTACGAATCGTTATGACTACTCCTGAATCGGACCTCCCCGCCGGTGCGCCGGGACGCGGAGCGCCGGAAAGCGGGTCCGACCGGGGCGTACGCCCCTGGAAGGGGTGGTGGACGGACCTCGCCGCCGTGGCGAGCTTCGTCCTGCTCGGCTTCTGGGTGACCGCGCGGCTGTGGCTGCGCCCGGCCCACGGCATCCGGGACAACCGTACGGACCAGTCCCAGTTCGAGTGGATGATGGCGCACGGCGCGCGGGTGGTGACCGATTTCGTTTATCCGTTCACGTCGGACCGGATGAACGTGCCGGACAGCGTCAATCTGATGGCAAATACGTCCGTATTATCCGTATCTATCCCAATGACGCCCGTCACGCTGCTGTTCGGCACGCGGGCGTCGTTTCTGCTTTTCCTCACATTGGGCATGATTGCCACGGCGACGGCCTGGTATCTCCTGCTCTCCCGGGTGGTCGTCGGCTCCCGGGGGCCGGCCTGGCTCGGCGCGGCGTTCTGCGCGTACGCCCCGGCGATGGTCTCGCACGCGAACGCGCACCCCAACATCGTCTCGCAGTTCGTCGTGCCCCTGATCATCTGGCGCACGCTGCGGCTCGCCGAGCCCGGGCGCTGGCTGCGCAACGGTCTGCTGCTCGCGCTCGCGATCGTCTGGCAGGCCTTCATCAACCTCGAAGTGCTGCTGATGACCGCGATCGGGCTGGGCGTGGTCGTCGGGGCGCTCGTCCTCGGCCGGCCCGAACTGCGCCGCCGGGCCCGGCCTTTCCTCGCCGGCCTGGGTACGGCCGCCGTGGTGGCGCTCGTCCTGCTGGCGTACCCGCTGTACGTCCAGTTCTTCGGGTCCGGGGCCTACCACGGACTGTCGTGGCTGATCCGCGGCTACTCCACGGACCTCGCCTCGTTCGTGGCGTACTCCCGGGAGTCCCTCGCCGGTGACGCGCGCACGGCGCAGGGGCTGGCGAAGAACCCGACCGAGGAGAACGCCTTCTTCGGGTGGCCGCTGGTCGTGCTCGTCGTCGCCCTGCTCTGGTGGCTGCGCCGGCACGTCGTGGTGCGCGGGCTGGCCGCCCTCACGCTGCTCTTCGGGCTGCTCTCCCTGGGGCGGGAGATCCAGCTCAACGGGAGGGGGACCGGGGTGCCCGGCCCGTGGGCGGCGCTGGAGGGCCTGCCGATCCTGCACTCGGTGGTGCCGACCCGGTGGGCGCTGGCGATCACCCCGATCGTCGGGGTGCTGCTCGCCTACGGGGCGGAGCACGTGCGCGTCCTGGCCGCCCGGCACCCGCGGGCCCGACCGCAGATCCGCTTCGCCGCCGCCACGGTGCTCGCCATGGCGCTGCTGCCGATCCTGCCCACCCCGCTGCCCACCACCCGGCTCGACCCCGTCCCCGCCTTCGTCACCTCGGGCGCCTGGCGGCCGTACGCGGCCGGCGAACGGAGCATCGTGACGCTGCCCCTGCCCGACACCCACTACGCCGACCCGCTGCGCTGGTCGGCGCGGACCGGGCTGGACATGCCCATCGCCCGCGGCTACTTCCTCGGCCCGGACACCCGTCCCGGGCGGGACCGGGTCGCGCTGTTCTCCGCCCCGCCCCGGCCGACCAGCGAGTTCTTCGCCGAGATCCGGCGCACCGGCGCGGTGCCGCCGATCACCCCGCAGGCGCGGGTCGACGCGGTCGGGGACCTGCGGTACTGGCGGGCGGGGGCGGTGGTCCTCGGCCCGCACCGGCACGCCGACGCGCTGCGCCGGGGGATGACCGAGCTGACCGGCATCCGCCCCACGTACACCGGAGGGGTCTGGCTCTGGGACGTCCGTACGCTCACCGATTGAGGCGGGACCGGGAGGTCGGGCGCTACGGGCGGACGCAGCAGCCCTGGCAGATCTTGGGCTTGGGGAGGGTGAAGGCGAGGCAGCAGGTGCGGCGTTGCACGGTCGGCTCGCCCGTCGGGCCGGGGACCAGTTCCACCAGGTCGGCGAGGTCCAGCGCGCCGAGCAGGGTCTCGATCGTCTCGACCGAGGAGCCGGGCAGGCCGTCGGCGGCCCGGAGGATGCCGTGGGCGATGCCGGAGGCCACCGACCCGAGCAGGGTGCGCGCGCCGATCCGGACCTCGGCCTGGATCGCGGCGATCATCGGGGCCAGGTGGGCGTCGAGCAGCGAGGCGCGGAGCACCCGGAGCAGCTCGGCCTCGTCGGCGACGACCCGCACCTCGGGCAGCCCGGAGAGCGCCAGCGGGTCGCCCGGCAGCACCGCGACCGTGGTCGAGCGGCGCAGGCCAAGGGTGAGCAGCGGGCGGTGGTCCTCGAAGTGGATCAGCACGTCGGCCGGGTCGAGCAGCGGCACCCGGCGGGCGGAGGCCCAGCCGAGCACCACGGGCAGCGACGTCCAGTAGCTGTAGGACTTCCAGGCCAGCGCGGCGCAGGCGTGCGGGGTGCCGCCCCAGCGCAGGGTGGCCGAGTGCAGGAACTCCGGCAGCCGGGTGCCGTCGACCAGGGTGCTGGCCCGGCCCCAGCCGAACTCGTCGGCGACCAGCAGGCCGGGCGCGAGGCCGGGAACGTCGTCGGTGCCGAACATGGCCCGCAGGGCGGCGGTGACCGGGGCCAGCGGCGCGGCGGCGACCTGACGCCCAGGCATCACCGCTGTCATCCGACTCATCCCCCGTTCGAAGCGCCCGTCGCCGAGCTAAGGCTAGCCTAACCACAGCTCGCGGGCTAAGGGAAGCCTCACCTACGCCGGATCGGGAGGTGCGGATCACTCCGCCGCGTGCGGCGTACTACCCGGGGGTCGGGGCGGGAAACGCCGGCGCGCAGTATCGATAAACATCGCTTGATGTCAAGGCTCGTGTCGGCAAGGCGGCACTTCCCGTGTGCGCGTGGCCACAGAACGTGAAACTGATACTCCCGGCCACGAGGAAGCTGATGACGACCTCACCGCTCGATCGGGCTGCCGACTCCTTCGCTGCCGAGCTCGCCCGGCACCGTACCGGGCGGGGGCTGTCCAAGAAGCAGCTCGCCACCCTGATGGGGTTCGACCCGTCGTACGTCAGCCACGTCGAGGGGCGGCGGCACCGCCCCACCGAGGACTTCGCGCGCCGCGCCGAGGCCGTGCTGGAGGCCAGCGGCGCGATCTGGCAGCGCTTCAGGGAGTACGACGAGCTGCGCCACGCCCGCGCCGAACGGGCCCTCCGGGAGCCGCCCGTCCCCGGGCAGTGGATGCCGCCCGGCACCGGGCTCATCGTCGAGCGGGAACTCGCCACGCTCACCCACCTCGGCGACGCGTACCGCTGCGTCATCCGGCGGGAGCTGTACAACGCCGGCACCGAGCCGGTCACCCGTTACCTGGTGCGGGTCGCCGTCGACCGCTACCCGAACGACCCGGGGCGGTCCAACCGACACCACCGGGAGCATCCGCTCACCTTCGCCGAGCTGCGGCTGCGGGCCGTCCGGGAGGACGCGGACGAGCAGGAGGCGATGCACTGGCGGGCCAAGCACGACCGGGACGCCTTCAAGGAGATCTGGCTGCTCTTCGAGAACGCCGACCGACGCTTCCCGCTCTACCCCGGCGACCGCGCCACCATCGAGTACGCGTACTGCGTCGGGCACGACAAGTGGGGCCCCTGGTTCCAGCGGGCCGTCCGGCTGCCCACCCGGCAGATGGCCGTACGCCTGGACCTCCCGGCTGCCCTCGACCCGCAGGTCTGGGGCGCGGAGACCTCGCTCTCGGCGGAGGAGGGCCCGCTGCGCACGCCGGTGACCCGCCGCGACGACGCCGACCGGGTGATCTTCGACTGGGCGACCGACGATCCGCCGCTCAACGCGCGCTACCGGTTGCAGTGGCGGTTCCGCGGCCGGCCCGACGCCGAGCCGGAGGAGGCCGGGCGGGTCCGGCCCAGCGACCGGATGCGCGGCATCGGCATCGTGCAGCGCGGCAGCGACCTGCTTCGCCAGCCGGCGCGCCCGTTCGACCTGCCCCGCGAGGAGCAGGCGGCCCGGGACGTGGTCGACCGCCTCTGCGCGGCCCTGGTCCGGCTCGACGAGCTGCACCCGTTCAGCAAGGGCGTGGGCATCGCCGCCCCGCAGCTCGACCTCGACCGGGCCGCGGCGGTGGTCCGACCCCCCGACCGGTCGGCCGAGCCGGTCGTGCTGCTCAACCCCCGGGTGGTCGACACCGCCCCGGACACCGACGAGCAGTACGAGGGCTGCCTCTCCTTCTTCGACCACCGCGGCCTGGTGCCCCGGCCACTGCGGATCGACGTGGAGCACGCCCAGTACGACGGCAGCCGGATCATCACCTCGTTCGAGTTCGGCATGGCCCGGCTCGTCGCGCACGAGATCGACCACCTGGAGGGGCGGCTCTACGTGGACCGGATGGCGCCGGGCGTGCCGCTGGTGCCCGTCGAGGAGTACCGCGAGACCGGCCACCCCTGGCGCTACTGACGCCCGTCCGCGCGTCGTGGCCGGCAGGGTGAGGTCCTCCGCCTCCCGCATTGCGAACGACAACCCGGTGTCCTCCCGCCGCCGTGCCCTCGTGCCGTGGTGGCGTGCCGGTCGGCTCCCCGGGTGCGCGACCACGTCCGCCCGGGTGGGAAGGACGGCCGGGCGGACGTGGTCGAGCGGGGCGGTGCCGGTCCGCCGTCGGGGACCGGGGCGCGTGCCCCAGGGGGCAGGGGCACGCGCCCCGGTTGGGGGGAGGAACGCTTCTAGAGGCCGCCGAAGGTGTCGTAGCGGGTGTTCTCCGGCGGGACGTCGTCCTCGGCGAGGACGCGCAGGGTGGCCCGGACCATCCGGGCGGAACCCGAGACGTAGCAGTCGTGCGCCGTCCACGGCCCGTACCGGCTGGCCACGTCGGAGATGTCGCCCAGCTCGCCGTCGAAGTCCGGGTCCTCGCTGCACGCCGGGGTCACCGACAGCCACGGGTGCGCCGCCACCAACTCCCGGAGCGCGGCCAGGCCGTACAGGTCCGCCTCCGTGCGGGCGCCGTAGAAGACGTGCACCCACCGGGTCCGGTTGTAGCTGGCCAGCTCCTCCACGAGCGCCTTCACCGGGGCGAGCCCGACGCCGCCGGCCACGCAGAGGACGTCCCGCTCGGAGGAGCGGTCCAGCGTCATCGACCCCATCGGCGCCGCCACCCGGAGCAGGTCACCCGGCTTCACCCGGCGGACCAGCGCCCCCGAGACCCAGCCGGCGCCCGTCGGCGTACGGACGTGGAACTCCAGCACGTTGTCGTCGTTCGGGGCGTTCGCGATCGAGTAGGTGCGCCACACCCGGGGCTGGTGACGGGGTACCTCGACGCTCACGTACTGGCCGGCCCTCCAGCGCAGCGGGTGCTGCAACGCCCGGCAGGTGAGCACCGCCGTGTCCGTGCCGTACCGCTCGTGCGTCAGCACCTCCGCGTGCCAGAACGGCGGGTTGTCGTCGGCCGCCGCTCCGGCGAGCATCTTCTCCGAGATCGCCGCGTACGCGTCCCGCCACGCCTGGTCGTACTCCAGGTTCCAGCCGTCGCCGGCGGTGCTGCGCAGCGCGTCCAGCAGCGCGACGCCCATGGTCTCGTAGTGCGCCGCCTCGACGTGGTACTTCCGGTGGTCCCGGCCCAGCGAGCGCAGGTACTCGTCGAAGCTCTCCGGGTCGCCGACCGTCTGGCTGGCGGTGACGATCGCCTCCAGGATCCGGTCGCCCTGCCCGGTCATCTGCACCGGGAAGAGCTTCCGCAGCTCGGGGTCGAGGAGGAAGAGCCGGGCGTAGAAGTGACCACCCAGCCGCTCCCGGTGCTCCTCGACCAGGGTCCAGCTCTCCTTCAGCAGCCGTGCGAAGTCGTCCACGGGCGCGCGCTCCTTCTCCTGACGGCGGATCGGGCGCCCATAGAATGTCCACGGAGCGTGTCGACCGGTCGCACAGAATGTGCGATCGGCTCGTGAGGTTGGTTCGGCGCTGCCGCCGAGCGTCGTCGTCGGGCACAGTGGTGCGGTGACCGTTGAGCTGGACCGCCCGGCGACCCGCCGGATGCTCGGCACCGAGACGCTGCTGGTGCTCGGCCTGTCCCTCGGCCAGTCCGCCGTCTACGCGGCGGTGTCGATCGTCGCGAAGCTGACCGCCGACGGGCCGCTGTCGAAGCAGACCGCCGCGCTCAACACCTCGGTGTCGCCCCGGCCGTGGCTGGACCTCACGTACCAGCTGCTCGGGATCTGCTTCGCGTTGCTGCCGGTGCTGCTCGCCGTACACCTGCTGGCGCGGGACCTCGGCGACCCGGCGCGGGGGCTCGGCCTGGACGCCCGGCGGCCCGGCCAGGACCTGGCGCGGGGCGCCGGGCTGGCCGCGCTGATCGGCCTGCCCGGCCTGGCGCTGTTCTGGGTGGCGGCCCAGCTCGGCGTCAACGCCACGCTGGTGCCGGCCGCGCTGCCCGAACTCTGGTGGACGGTGCCGGTGCTGGTCCTGGCCGCCGTGCAGAACTCGGTGCTGGAGGAGGTGATCGTGGTCGGCTACCTGGTCACCCGGTTGCAGCAGCTCCAGTGGCGGCTCGGCGCGATCATCGCGACGAGCGCCGTGCTGCGCGGCTCGTACCACCTCTACCAGGGCTTCGGCGCCTTCGTGGGCAACGTGGTGATGGGCGTCGTGTTCAGCCTGTTCTACCTGCGCACCCGCCGGGTCATGCCGCTGGTCGTCGCGCACACCCTGCTCGACGTGTTCGCCTTCGTCGGCTATGCCCTGCTGCCGAGGGAGTGGTTCGACTGGCTGTGAGCTTGTCCGCGCCGCCGCCTGCCCGCCGGCTTCCGACCGGCCGTTGTCGGCTCAGCCGGCCGCTGTCCGCCGGCTTTCCTTCCGCCGGTACCCGACCGGCGTCGTCGGCTCAGCCGGCCGCTGTCCGCCGGTAGGCGCTGATCGCGCGGGCGGCGAGCCGCTCGGCCCCCGCTGCGTCGCCGGCCGCTGCCGCGAGCACCGCCGCGCCCGGCAGCAGCCGGGACGCCGCCCGCAGCGCCAGCCAGCCACCGGCCTGGGCGGCGAGCGGCGCGGCCAGTCGCCACGCCGCCTCCGCCGCCCGCGGCCACGGCGCCTCACCGGGCCCGTCCGCCGCCCGGGCCGCCGCCAGCGCCGCCTCCGCGCTCCCGGCATCCGGGTGTACGCGAGTCAGCACCAGCAGCTCCACCGCCCGGTCCGGATGGGCCGGGTCCCGGCCGTACGCCGCGGCCAGGTGCAGCACCAGGTTGGCCTGGGTCCACAGCACCGCCGCCAGCTCGGCCAGCGGCGCGAACAGCCCCGCCAGCGCGGCCGTCGCCCCGCCCGCCCCGGCCTGCCGCACGAACCGCCGGGTCGCGAGCCGGGCCAGCCCGTCGGCACCCGCATCGGGGTACGCGTCGCGCAGCCCCTGCGCCCAGTCACGGGCACGCGGGCCGAGCACCTCGACGGCGGCCAGGGCCAGCAACTCCGGAGCGAACCCGGGATGGCCGAGCACCCGCGAGACGATCCCCCGCAGGGCCGGTTCCGGCGTACGGTCCGACGGGGTGCTCGGCGGCCCGGCCTGGACTGTGGTGCTCGGCACGCCGGCCCTCGCGCTCTCGATGCGCGCAGGTGTGGCCTTCCTCGCGGTCGTCGCCTTCCGAGCAGGTGTGGCCTTCGTCGCGGCGGACGTGTCTGCTGTCGCGGCCGGCGGCAGGTCGACGCCCTCCCGCGGCTGCTCGGCCGGCGGGCTCTTCGTGGCGGCCGTCTTCCTCGCGGGGGTCTTCTTGGCGGGGGTCTTCTTGACGGGGGTCTTCTTGGCCGGGGTGGCGGTGCCCGTGACGGCCTTCCCGGGGGTTGTGGCCCGCGCTGCGGCGACTTCCTCGACCGGGGTCCCGGCGGCGGCCTTCTTCGCGGGGATCTTGCTGGCGCGGGTGGCGCGGCGCGCCCGCTCCGCGGCGGCCGGCGCGGACGACCCCTCTCCCGGCGTGCTCGGTGCCTGTGCCGCCACCGGCCCCGCTGACGTGCCCTCGCCCGGACCGTTCGTCGCCGCCGTCCCGGCAGGGACGTCGGTCGGTGTCCCCTGACGGGCTCCGATGGTCACGGGATCCGCGCCGCTCGTGTGTGGGACGTCACTCTGCCCGACCGTCCCGGCCCGGTCGGCGCGCTCCCGGGGCGCCGGCCCGGCCGAACGATCGGCCTGGCGAGGCAGCGGCGGGTCGTCCGCAGGTGGCTGGAAGAGCACCGCGGGGGCCGGCTTCACCCGCCGGGGGCGCTCCTCGGCATCCTCCGCCCGCCGGGCCGGCGAGGGCGCGGGCGGTGCCGGCTCCGGTGGCGCGGGCGGCGGCGTGAAGGTCGGCTTCGCGGAGCGCCGCCGCGCCCCCTCAGCAGGCTCTCGTCGGGTCGGCTCCCGCGGCGGCTGCTCCTGCATATCGATGGAGCTTAGTCCCGATCAGGCTCGCGCACAGCCGGGATACCCGAGCCCCGGCGGCCCCGCGCGCTCCGGCCCGCCAGTGCGGCCGGTCGTACGGGGGAAGTCGCTTTGCTCCTGATCGCTGCGGGCATGTATCCTCGGGCGCGGTGGTCTGCAGGGGCCACCAGGGAGACTTCGCCTAGTCTGGTCTATGGCGCCGCACTGCTAATGCGGTTGGGGTCTTAAAGCCCCTCCCGGGTTCGAATCCCGGAGTCTCCGCGCGAAAGCCGGTTGTGTAGACTGGCCGAGCACCAAGCGCCCGTAGCTCAATGGATAGAGCATCTGACTACGGATCAGAAGGTTAGGGGTTCGAGTCCCTTCGGGCGCACCTTACGATCAAGGCCGTGACCAGCGAAAATGCAGGTCACGGCCTTGATCGCTTCTGCGGGCCGGGACGGATCTTCCCAAGATTTGGAATCTGGTGCTCCGATGGTGCTCCGTTGTCGCAGTGCTGTTTCGGCGGTGGTCCGTGCCGGCCTAGGCTGACCAAAGCGTTGCGTGTCGGCGGTCTGCCGGGACACGACCACCGCCAAGGCCGACAACATCCGCGCGCCGCCACGGCCGGCCAACTGCCGCACCACCGCACCGACCCGGGAGATCAACCGGCATGTGCGGCGCTGGTAGCGGCTCAGGACCCCGGGCAGTTGTTCGCGGAACGTTCGACGGCAGCCCTGAGTCGGGCACACCAGACTCGGGCACACCAGACGACGTATGCGCACCCGGACCACCACCGGCCGGGCATCGACCGGAACGTCCGCGAGGGTCCGCTGGTGATACCCGTGCACCCGGCCCGTCACTGCCGCGCAGCCCGGACAAGCCACCGGCCTCTCCGGAGTCCGAGCCCGCACCAGGATCCGCTTGCCCTCGTCCGTCACGTCATCGATCACCGGCGGCAACAGCCCCGAGAACGCCATTTCGTAAGATCAATCGATCTCACACACATGGTCTCAACGACATCGACCACCTTCGGTGACCATCGAATGTGAGACAGAGACGAATGTAGGCAGAGTTGAAATCTACGCAGTCCCCGCTACGGGTCGCCGCCGCGTTCACCGAACTCGCCCACGCCATCTGACCAGCGCTGGGCACGGCTTCGGGATACCCACTGATCCGATAAGGCAACAGCGCCGTCAGGGGTCGTACCGGAAGCGTGCCGGCGGACCGCCCTCCAGGCAGGCCCGGAGGGGCGTCTGCGCACACTCGACCCAGTGGTCGCCGCCTGGGGGTACCTGGTAGGTCCGGGGTCCGGGTGCCGCGGTCGTGACAAAGCTCCGGCCCCGATTGGTCACCTCGACCCGCTTCCGTTTCCCAGCGACCACCAGGTCGAGTTCGAGATTCCACTCCACCGTGCCGGTGGTGAACGCGGTCAGGTCGAACACCTCGGTCTCGCCCTTGGCGAGGGTGAACCCGAACAGTGGCCGGCGCCCCTCAATCAGGGTGCGGTAGCGGGCGGCCGGCTGGGCGGCGTCCAGGTCCATCTCGACGTCCCGTGGTTCGGCGGCTCCCTGCTGGCCGCCGCAGCGCAGTTGCACACCGGCCGGTTCCGGAGTCTGGCTGCGCCGGATCACGCGGGCACGCAGGTTGTCGATCAGCACCCCCTGGTCGCTGGCGCCCTGCACGACGAGGCGTACCCGGCTCACCTTGTGATCGACCGCGCCGAGGGCGCGCGCCCAGTCGATCAGCGTCGAACAGCCCACCGGTGGATCATCGGAGGGCCGGGCGTCCTTCGGCAGCACCATGGCGAACTCAGCGGTGCCCCAGGTGTCCACGGTGGCCGGATTTGCCACGACGTGTACCGCGACGACCTGCGGGTCCAGATGGTCAACCCACCTGGGCACATAGATGCTCGCGGTGGCGCCGAGGAGGGCGGCCACTGCGGTACCCAGCACGAACCACCAGGCCCGATGTAACGATCCCAGCACCCGGCGCAGCCGCGGTACCGGCTCAACGCCGCCCGGTTTGTCCCGGCCCCCTGCCGGACGCCCGCCCCGGACTCCCCGCTTCCGCTCCGGACCGCTGGTGCCGCGCCGCCGTTTCGGTTTGCCGGCGCTCACGACCCGGGCCCCTGCCACGAACCCGCCAGCTTGCCGTCCGGGACCGACCACACGTGGCCGTACTCCGGGCCGGCCAGCAGCCAGCCGCCGTCCTCGGTGAAATCCAGCTCGGTGGGGTTCACGGCCGGTTTGGCTCCAGGGGCCACGGCCGGCACCTTCCAGTGTCCAACCTCCTGGGGAGGGCCCGGATCCCAGAGCACCACTTCGTCGTTCAGAGTCAGGAATGCCACGTGCCGAGCCTGCCGGTCCACTGTGCTGGTCAGGGTGCTACCGCAGGCGCAGGGCCGCCACTGGAATGTCTGCTCGTCCGGCACCCAGACCAGGAAGCCTTCTTGACCGGCGATCACCACCCGCTTTCCGCCGTTGACCACGGTCAGCCCTGCTACGTACAAGATGACACCCGGATCACTCGGGACCTCGATGCTCGGCGGAAGCGGTGAGACGATCTCACGGCGAGTGTGCAGATCGTGGAGCCAGTAGCGACTGTTGGCCCGTTCATCGAACAGCTCGACCACCAGATGGCCGCTGTCGGCCGAGAAGCGCAACTTGCCGGTGCGCGGCTGGGGTTCGCCGTCCGGTCGCTTCACCTCCTCGGGCAGGGGCAGCGCCGTGGGGTCCTTCGTGGTGAAGTCGTAGAGGACCACCGAGTCCGGTAGTCCGACCGCGAGGTATCGCCCGTCGGGAGAGAAGTCCATGCTGATCCGGGTGTCTTCGGCGCCGGTGGCGAACCGGTCGAACTCGGCACCGTCGGCGGTAGAGACGATTACCCAGTCGCCGGCCAGCCGGGCCTGATATTTGCCGTCCCGGGTGAGCTGGGCGCCGGCGAGTCTCCGACGGGCCAGGTCGAACTCAGGACCGGGCGGCGCCGCGCTGCTGACCATCGGCTCGACGATCTGATCGTTGCCGTCCAGCCGGGTCGGCTCCGGTTCGGTGGTGCAACCGGCGAGCAGCAGACCGACCAGTCCGGCGAACACGGCCCGCGTTGGCCAGGTTCTCGCCGAGGCCCGGCAAGCCGACGGTGCCGCGCGCGGGCGATGACGCCGGCCCGCTGGCCCGCCGGCCCGCTCGGACAGCCGGAACGGCTGGCGCACGTCGCACACCGCCGCCGATCGCCACCACACCAGTGCGCCTCCAGTGATCCACTATGGTCACTCGTTTTGCTCGGGCATTCTATCCCTTGGCGGCGATTTGCCCGGATGACGGAATACCGACAGTTCGCTGCTCGACAATGTTGATAGTCCAATGCTGCGGCGTCGGCTCAGGGCGCAGGCATGCCTACGGGCAGAACGACCGCCGGCTGCGGCCATCTGCCGGATTTCGTCCTCGCGGCGGGAGCTGGCAGGTCGGGTGCTGCGGCTCATGTGCGCCCAACGGGAGGGGTCGCTGCGGGCACCACGTCCGACACCGGCGCTGAGCCGACAGGAATCTCGTGGGCCAGCACGAGCCCATCCCGGTACCGGGAACGCACGCAGAATCGCGTCATGGCGCCGGTCCGGCCTCAGCGAGGGGTGTCGACGAGGCCGGCGCGGTGCGCGATCACAACCAACTGGGCACGATGCCCGCTATCCCCGTTGGTTCGCGGTTGCCGGGGCGATCGCCGGCGCGCTGGTGCTCACCAATGGCCTGCTGGCCTTCGCCGGGATCGGGTTGGCGCCGGCTGGTGGCACCGACCTGTTTCTCTTCGTGATGGTCCTACCGCTGGAATCCCTCTGGCTCATGGTCCTCGGCCGCCTCATGTGGCGGAACGCCAAACGCCGAACCGCCCAGCCTCCGGTCGAGTAGGGGTGAACGAGCGGGGAGGCGGGCGTGGTGCCGTCCCCGCACGCGTCCAGGATGACCCGGTGCGAACCGGCCCGCCGCCACCATCGTCGTACGCGTCAAGGCAATCCGTCCGGACAGCGGAGCTCCTGGTTTCGGGGTGTCTTGGAGTGACAACCCTCTACCGGAGTTCCGCTGCCTCACACTCCTCGGCGCGCCTCGACAAGCCACAAACCGGCCTGACTGAACGGCGTGGGGATCAGATGCCCGCGTCGAGCGCCAGCGCCGTCGCCTCGCCGCGGGAGCTGACTTCCAACTTCTTCAGCAGACCGGCGACGTGGAACTTCACGGTGCTTTCGGTGATGCCGAGTTCGATGCCGATGGCCTTGTTGCGCTTCCCCTGGGTGACAAGGCGAAGTACCTCGAGTTCCCGCCGGTTCAGGCTGCTCAGCTTGCTCCCGCCGGAACGATCGGGAGCTGGAGCGAGTGGAAGGCTGATGGTGGCGCGGCTGCCCCAGTCGGGCACGGCGTCGAACTCGACGGTGGCGCCCAGCGTACGGGCACGGCCGTCGAGCTCGCGGCGCAAGGCGAGGGTGTCGAGGCGGCCGGGGCCCTGGTCGCGCACATCGACCCGCAGCGACGTGCCGTCGCAGTCCCAGGCGATACGCAACCGGTCGAGTCCCGGCTGGGCGGTGAAGGCCAGCACGACCGTACGGGTCATGGCGTGCGCCGCGCGGGCGATCTCGCCGGGCACCGGGCGTACGTCCTTGGGCGGTGGCACGAAATCCAGCTGCGCGTCGTGGTGGCGCAGCACCTGGCGGATCTCCTTGCGCAGCTTGGCGAACACGGCCGGCGCTGGTTCCTCGGACGAGGCCAGGTCGGACTCCTGAGCGGTGCGCAACGCCACGAGCGCGGCGGACGCCGAGTCGGTGGCGGCGAGACGGGCGCGGCGATCGTCGAGGCCGGTGGAACGCAGCGTCGTGAGAATGGTGACGAGCGCGGTCTCGTGGGCCGCGGCCATCTCCGCGATCGTGCGTGCCCGCTCGGTCGACGCCGCGCGCGATTCAGCGAGGTAGTCCGGACTGGCCTGGGCAACCTGCTGCCGGATCGACGTCGCGACGATACCGAAGACCTCCGCCAGGACCTCGGACTGAGGAATGTGCCCGGCCGCGCTGCGAGCGACGAGGACGAGCAGGGTATCCACCGGATCCCGCACCACCCACACCGCGCGTGCCTCCCCGGCTACCGTCGCCGTCGTGCGGAGCGGACGACCGGGTTCGGTGCGCGCCTTGAGGTCCTCCAGTTCCGCGAGAGTGACCTTGTTGATCGTCTCGATCGCACCGGCCACCTTGCGAGGGCGGCCGGTGCACTCGCGGGTGAAGATGATCAGTGCGGTATGCGGCCAGCGGTCGGCCAGGTACCGGGAGAACCGCCCGGCGATCTCGTGCAGCGGCCCCTCGATCACCTCACGCAGCCCGGCAAGTTCCGTTCCCATCCGAACACCCTAGCCGGAAGACCAGGTTTCTCTCGTCCGTCGGCCAGGTCGCGGACAGGGAAGACGCAGCTAGTGTCGCTGTCGTACGAACCGTCGATCGAAAGAGGAACCATCTCCATGCCACAGCAGGTGCGCGGTGTCATCGCCCGTTCCAAGGGTGCGCCGGTCGAGCTGACGGACATCGTCATCCCCGACCCCGGTCCCGGCGAGGTCGTGGTCGCGGTGGCCGCCTGCGGGGTATGCCACACGGATCTGACCTACCGCGACGGCGGGATCAACGACGAGTTTCCGTTCTTGCTGGGCCACGAGGCCGCAGGCACCGTCGAGAGCGTCGGCGAAGGCGTCGAGTCGGTGCGACCCGGCGACTTCGTCATCCTGAACTGGCGAGCGGTCTGCGGTCAGTGCCGGGCCTGCAAGCGGGGCCGCCCGCAGTACTGTTTCAGCACGTTCAACGCGACGCAGAAGATGACCCTGACCGACGGCACGCAGCTCACCCCCGCCTTGGGCATCGGCGCATTTGCGGACAAGACGCTCGTGCACGCCGGCCAATGCACGAAAGTCGACCCGTCCGTCGACCCGGCCGTCGCGGGCCTGCTCGGCTGCGGGGTCATGGCCGGCGTCGGCGCGGCGATCAACACCGGTGCGGTGGGACGCGGGGATTCCGTGGCCGTCATCGGCTGTGGGGGAGTGGGCGACGCCGCCGTCGCCGGCGCTCGTCTGGCCGGCGCCTCGACGATCATCGCCGTGGACCGCGACGCACGCAAGCTCGAGTGGGCCCGAGACCTCGGAGCCACCCACACCGTCGACGCCTCAGCCACCGACGCCGTCGCCGCGATCGCGGAGCTGACCGGCGGGTTCGGTGCCGACGTCGTGATCGACGCGGTCGGGCGGCCGGAGACCTGGAAGCAGGCGTTCTACGCCCGCGACCTCGCGGGCACCGTCGTGCTCGTCGGCGTGCCCACCCCGGACATGCGCCTGGAGATGCCGCTGCTCGACATCTTCTCCCGCGGCGGCGCGCTGAAGTCCTCCTGGTACGGCGACTGTCTGCCTGAGCGGGACTTCCCCATGCTGATCGACCTGTACCTGCAGGGCAGGCTGCCGCTGGACAAGTTCGTCACCGAACGCATCGCGATCGACGACGTCGAGAAGGCGTTCCACACCATGCACGCAGGCGAGGTGCTGCGTTCGGTCGTGATGCTGTGAGCGGCGCGCTGCGGATCGACCGCGTGGTCACCTCCGGGGTGTTCCAGCTCGACGGTGGCACGTGGGAGGTGGACAACAACGTCTGGCTCGTCGGCGACGACGACGAGGTCGTCATCGTCGATGCCGCTCACGACGCCGAGCCGATCATCGAGGCCGTGGGCTCCCGTGCCGTCGTCGCCGTCGTGTGCACACACGGGCACAACGACCACGTCACCGCCGCGCCGCGTCTCGGCAAGGAGTGCTACGCGCCGGTCCTGCTGCACCCCGGCGACGAGGAGTTGTGGCAGCAGAGCCATCCGGACGAGAAGTTCTGGCCGGCGACCGACGAGCAGCGGATCGCCGTGGCGGGCACGGAACTGCGGGTGATCCACACCCCGGGGCACTCGCCCGGGTCGATCTGCCTGTACCTGCCCGAAGCAGGGGTCCTGTTCACCGGCGACACCCTCTTCTCCGGCGGCCCCGGCGCCACCGGCCGCTCGTTCTCGGACTTCCCGACGATCATCTCCTCGATCCGGGGGCGGCTGCTCACCATGCCCGGTGACACCCGGGTCCACACCGGTCACGGTGACGGCACCACGATCGCCGTCGAAGCCCCGCACCTCGACGAGTGGATCGCCCGCGGTCATTGACCCGGGCACGT
>NZ_JBVJGT010000073.1:0-28283 GCF_055587185.1 Micromonospora sp. NPDC048040
GGTAAAACGCCTGCGGAGCTGATGTAAGACCTCAAGGGAAAATCCTCCTGGCAAGGCAATCGGCGATGAAACAGGAAACCTCACGGGCGACCGTGGGGATCCCGGCCTTCAGGGCCGGGAGGATGTCAACCGCTGAAGGCGGTCAGGAACCGGTCGCGGAAGGCGTCCATGGGCCACACCGGAGCGTCCGGGTCGGGCCGCAGGCCGTCGGTCCAGCCCCAGCCCGCGATCCGGTCCAGCACGGCGGGATCGCGGGCGACGACGGTGACCGGCACGTCCCGGCCGGCGCCGTCGCCGGTGACGACCGGGGCGGGCTGGTGGTCGCCGAGGAAGACCAGCACGAGGTCGTCGCCGTGCCTCTCCACGTAGGACACGAGGGCGGCCAGCGAGTATCCGACGGCCCGGCGGTAGCCGGCACGCGCCTGCGACGACGGGCTCTCCTCGGTCTCCCCGTGGAAAACGCTGCCGTCGCCGACCGCCGCCCAGTCGACCAGCCGGGGGATCTTCGTCCAAGGGGAGTGGCTCGACACGAGCGCGATCTCGGCCATCACCGGCGTCCGGTCGGCCCGAGCCCGCTCCAGGCGCTCGAAGGCGGCCAGCGTGTACTGGTCGGGCATCGGCGCGTAGCCGAACCTCGGCCCCCGGTAGCCGAGGCTGCGACCGTCGTAGAAGCGCTGGTAGCCGAAGAAGGCGCCCTCCGGCCAGGGCCGGGTGGCGGCCGGCATCACGCCCACCGTGCGCCAACCGGCCCGGCGGAACGCGCCGCCCAGCGTCAACCGGTCGCTGGCCAGCAGGCTGCGGTGCCGCTGCTCGTTGTCGATCCACAGCCCGGACAGCAGCGTGGCGTGGGCCAGCCAGCTGCCGCCGCCGACCGTCGACGAGGTGAGGAAGCCGCTGCGGGAGGCGTAGCCGGCCGCGCGCAGGCGGCGGTCCCCGTCGGCGAGCACCGTGCCGACGGCCGGGGCGAACTCCGGGTCCTCCACCGCGTCGCGGCCGTAGCTCTCCACGAACGCGACCACCACGTCCTTGCCCCGCAGCGCGGTCAGCAGCCGGTCGCCGGGGACGTCCCGGAACGGATCGGCCCCGACCTGGGCCGCGAAGACCTCCCGGTCCCGCAGCCGGGCGCGTACCTGGAGCGCGTGACCGCCGACCAGGTCGGTGGCGGCCGTGTCGGCGACCGGTACGCCGGGGACGATCCGCACGCCGAACGCGGCGCAGGCCAGCCACACGACCACCAGTCCCGCGACTCCCCGCCGCGTGGCCGTGCGGCGCCGGACCAGCAGGCGGTCAAGCCGCAGCACGGACCGCGTCGTCCCGACGACCAGGGCGGCGAGCAGCAGCACGGCCGCGACGACCGCGCCGGTCGCGCCCGCCCGGCCCAGCGAGTCGGTGAGGAACCCGACGGCGTCGTCGAGCAGCGCCCAGTCGAGCACCATGTCGAACGGGCGGCCGAGCGCCGCGAGGAAGCCCAGGTCGGCGACCTTCAGCACGGTCAGCACGCCGAGCAGCGCGCCGGCGAGCGCCGCCACCGGCCGCCGCGCCCGCCCCGGCAGGGCGAGCAGCAGGGCGACGGCGAGCAGCCCCTCCAGGGGGATCCGCACGAACCCGCCGGGCGTGAGCCGACCGGGCTGGTGCGGCACGGTCAGGGCGGCCAGCACCAGCAGGGCGGCCGACGCGGTGGTCGCCCGCGCCGCGACCCGGCGCGCTCCCCGCCGAGCCCCGACCTGTCCGGGGGTACGTGCCGTCGAGTCGCGGTCGGTCGGCGCGGGCGAGCGGCGGTCGGTCGCGGGCGGCGGCGGGTCCGGGTGCGGCGCGGGCGGCGGTGGGTCCGGGTGCGGCGCGGGTGAGCGGCGGTCAGTCACGGGCGGCGACGAGTTCCCGGCGTACCGGCGACGGCCGCGCGCCGACCGGGCTCGCCGCCCCGGGCCGCCGGGGCGGGGCCGGTCGGGCGGGCCGGTGCCGCCACAACCAGCCGACGTCGCGGCCGAACGACTCGACGAGCAGGGCCAGCGCCACCACCAGCACGAGTGCGGTCCCCGACCCCGGCAGTACCCCGGCCGCCGCCACCAGCAGCAGGACGCCCTGCGCCGCCGCGACGACCTTGCGCCAGTACCGCGCCGGCAGCGGCTGGCGCATCCAGGGCAGCGCCCAGCCCGCGGCGACGAAGGCGTACCGCATGGCGCCGAGGAGGAGCACCCAGCCACCCACGGCAGGCGCGACGTGCAGGCCGAGGACGAGGATGAGGAACGCGTCGACCTCCATGTCGAAGCGTGCCCCGAGCGCGCTGGCGGTGCCCGTACGCCGGGCCACGTACCCGTCGACCGCGTCGAGCGCCAGCGCCACGGCGGTGAGGGCGACCAGCATCCCCACCGGCGCGGCCCGGTCGACGGCGGGCGAAAGCGCGTCCACGGTCAGCGCCGTCACGCCGCCGACGAGGAGGGCCCGGGCCAGCGTCACCCGGTCGGCCGGCCCGAGGACGCGCCCCGCCACGCGGCGCAGCCCCCGGCTGAGCGCCAGGCACAGCACCGCCCCGTACGCGGTCCCGGCGAGCCAGCCCGCCGGCCCGAGGCCGACCGTGCCGGCCAGTCCCGCCAGCAGGACGATCTGGACGACGAACCCGATTGCCGGGCCTCTTCGAACCGTGGGCACGGTGCCTCCGTGTCTATGATCGATGACTCTCGACAGGAACTACGGGAAATGTCGCCGTCCGGTTCGCTCCGGACGCGGGTGAGGGGTGCCGGTGACCCGTGAGGCGCGCGCCTTCTGGCTCCGTACGCCCGGCGAGGGCGAGATCCGGGCGGCGCCGCTGCCCGTCCCCGGCCCCGGCGAGGTGCTCGTGCGCAGCCGCTACTCCGGTGTCAGTCGGGGCACCGAGACCCTGGTCTTCGCCGGTCGCGTCCCCGCCGACCAGCATCGCGCGATGCGCGCGCCGTTCCAGGAGGGCGACTTCCCGGCGCCGGTGAAGTACGGCTACCTCAGCGTGGGCGTGGTCGAGCAGGGGCCGGCCGAGCTGCGCGGCCGGACGGTGTTCTGCCTGCACCCGCACCAGACGGCGTACGTGGTCCCGGCCGAGGCGGTGGTGCCCGTACCGGATGCGGTGCCGCCGGCCCGCGCGGTGCTCGCCGGGACCGTGGAGACCGCGGTGAACGCGCTCTGGGACGCCGCGCCCCTGGTCGGCGACCGGGTGAGCGTGGTCGGCGGCGGCATGGTCGGCTGCTGCGTCGCGGCCCTGCTCGCCCGCTTCCCCGGCGTGCGGGTCGAGCTGGTCGACGCCGACCCGGCCCGGGCGGAGGTCGCCGCCGCGCTCGGCGTCGGGTTCGCCCCGCCCGCGTGGGCCGCCGACGGGCGGGACCTGGTGGTGCACGCGAGCGCCACCGCCGCCGGCCTGCGGCGGTCGCTGGAACTGCTCCGCCCGGAGGGCACGGTCGTGGAGCTGAGCTGGTACGGCGACCGGACCGTCGACCTGGCGCTGGGCGGGGCGTTCCACTCCGGACGGCTGACCATCCGCAGCAGCCAGGTGGGCGCGGTCGCGCCGGCCCGGCGGGACAGCCGCACCCTCGCCGACCGGCTGGCGCTGGCCCTGGAGCTGCTGGCCGATCCCGCCTTCGACGCGCTGCTGACCGGGGAGTCCCCGTTCGCGGAGCTGCCCGACGTGCTCGCCCGCCTGGCCGCGGGCAGCCTGCCCGCGCTGTGCCACCTCATCACCTACGACGGGAAGTGATCCGTGTTCAGCGTTACCGTCCGTGACCACATGATGATCGCGCACAGCTTCCGCGGGGAGGTGTTCGGCCCGGCGCAGCGCCTGCACGGGGCGACCTTCGTCGTCGACGCCACCTTCCGCCGCGCCGACCTCGACGCCGACGGCGTCGTGGTCGACATCGGACTGGCCACCGAGCAGCTCAGGGCCGTGCTCGGGGAGCTGACCTACCGCAACCTGGACGACGAGCCGGCCTTCGCCGGGGTGAACACGACCACGGAGGTGCTCGCCCGGACCGTCGCCGACCGCCTCGCCGCGCGGGTGCGCGCCGGCGACCTCGGCGCGGGCGCCCGCGCGCTCGCCGGCATCACCGTCACGCTGCACGAGTCGCACGTCGCCTGGGCCAGCTACGAGCGGCCCCTCTGAGGCCCGGGTGGGCGACCACGGGGCCGCGCCGGCCGGAAGCGGGGCCGCGCCGGGCGACCACAAGGCCCTGCCGGGCGGAGGCGAGGGCCCTACCGTCGCCGGGCGCCGCCGGGCGACCGTGCACGTCGTGCTGCCGAACGACATCGACGACCCGGCCACGCCGAGCGGCGGCAACACGTACGACCGCCGGCTCTGCCGGGGCCTGTCGGCGGCCGGCTGGGCGGTCCGGGAGCACGCCGTGCCCGGCGACTGGCCCCATCCCGACGCGACCGCGCGCGCCGGGCTCGCCCGGGTGCTCGCGGCGCTGCCCGACGGGGCGGTGGCCCTGCTCGACGGGCTGGTCGCCTCGGCCGCGCCGCAGGCGCTCACCCCGCACGCCCGGCGGTTGCGCCTCGTCGTCGTCGTGCACCTGCCGCTGGAGCACGACGCCGAGGGGGCGGCCCTGAGCGCCGCCGTCGCGGTGGTCACCACCAGCGAGTGGACCCGGCGGCGACTGCTCGACCGGTACGCGCTGCCCGCCGACCGGGTGCACGTCGCCCCGCCGGGCGTCGACCCGGCCCCGCCCACGCCCGGGACGCCGGCCGGCGGGAACCTGCTCTGCGTCGCGGCGGTCGCCCCGCACAAGGGGCACGACGTGCTGGTGGAGGCCCTGGCGGCGGTTGCCGACCTGCCGTGGGACTGCGTCTGCGTGGGCGCGCTGACCCGGGACCCGGGCTTCGTGGCGCGGCTGCGCCGGCAGTTGGTCGGGCGCGGCCTCGCCGACCGGGTGCGCCTGGTCGGCCCGCGCACCGGGCCGGCTCTCGACGCCGCGTACGCCGCCGCCGACCTGCTGGTGCTGGCCTCGCGCCGGGAGACGTACGGGATGGTGGTCACCGAGGCGCTCGCGCGCGGGATCCCGGTGCTGGGCACCGCCGCCGGCGGGCTGCCCGAGGCCCTGGGCCGCGCGCCGGACGGCACGCCGCCGGGCCTGCTGGTGCCGCCCGACGACCCGGCGGCCCTGGCCGGCGCCCTGCGGCGCTGGCTCGGCGAGCCGGGGCTGCGCCGGCGGCTGCGGCGGGCGGCGCGCGACCGGCGGGACACGCTCGACGGCTGGCCGGTCGCCGCGACGGTGGCGGGCGCCGTGCTGGAAGGGGTGACGACCGCATGACCGTGGAGCTGCCGCCGCACTTCGCGGACTGGCTTACGCTGCGCGAGCCCGCCGACGCGGCGGCCCGCGCCGGGGACCTGGTGGACCTCGTCCGCGGCCGGTTGGCCGGGCCGCTCGTCGTGCACGACCTCGGCACGGGCACCGGGTCGATGGGGCGCTGGCTGGCCCCGCGACTGCCCGGGCCGCAGCACTGGGTCCTGCACGACCAGGACGCCGACCTGCTGGCCCGCGCGGCCGCCGGGCTGCCCCGGGCCGCCGGCGGCGGCCCGGTCACCGCCGAGGTCCGGCGCGGCGACCTCACCCGGCTGACCGCCGCCGACCTGGCCGGCGCGTCGCTGGTGACCGCGTCCGCGCTGCTGGACATGTTCACCGCCGAGGAGGTCGAGCGGCTCGTCGCGGCCTGCGCCGGGGCGGGCCGCCCGACGCTGCTGGCCCTCTCGGTGACCGGCCGGGTGCGGCTCACCCCGGCCGACCCGTGGGACGCGGAGATCGCCGCCGCGTTCAACGACCACCAGCGCCGCACGGTCGGCGGGCGCGCCCTGCTCGGGCCCGACGCCGTCGACGCCTGCGCGGCGGCGTTCGCCCGGCACGGCGTCGACGTGGCGCTGCGGCCCAGCCCGTGGCGGCTCGGCCCGGAGCAGGCCGCGCTGGCCGGCGAATGGTTCACCGGCTGGTTCGACGCGGCCATCGAGCAGCGGCCCGAGCTGGTCGGACCGACCCGGGCGTACGCCCGCCGGCGCCGCGCCGAGATCGCCGCCGGCCGGCTCGGCGTGCTGGTCGACCACCTGGACCTGCTGGCAGGGTGTGGCTGAACCCGGGAGGTGTCCGGTGCGTGCCTACCGACAGGAAGACCGCCGAGGGAGGGCCGAGGTGGAGGCGACGTGACCGTGCCGGCGCGGCGGTTCGGGGCGTGGGCGCGGGCGCTCGGCGGCCTGGCCGTGCTCCTCGTGCTGCTGGGCTGGCTGGGCGCCGGCCCGTTCCTCGACGGGCTCCGGCTGATCGACGCCCCGGCGCTGGCCGCCGCGCTCGCCATCGGGGCGGTGACCACCGTCTGCTGCGCCTGGCGGTGGAGCCTGGTGGCCGGGGGACTGGGGGTGCGGCTGCCGCTGCCGACCGCGGTCGCGCACTGCTACCGCGCGGTGTTCCTCAACGCGACGCTCCCCGGCGGCGTGCTGGGTGACGTGCACCGGGCGGTGCGGCACGGCCGCGACGTCGGCGACGTCGGCCGGTGCGTCCGCGCGGTGGTCTGGGAGCGCACCGCCGGGCAGGTGGTGCTGGCCGCCGTCGCGGTGGTCGTGCTCGCCGCGTTCCCCTCCCCGGTCCGGCCGTACCTGCCGGCCGTCAGCGTGCTGCTGGTGGCGGCCGGGCTCGGCGCCGTCGTGCTGGCCCGCGCGCTGCCCACCGCCGGGGCGTCGCGGTGGGCGCGGGCGGCCCGCGCGGCGACGGCCGACGTCCGGGCCGGGCTGCTCGCCCGCCGGACCTGGCTGGGGGTGTTCGTGGCGTCCACCGTGGCCGTCGCCGGCCACCTGGCCACGTTCGTGCTGGCCGCACGCACCGCGGGTTCCACCGCGCCGCTGACCCTGCTGGTGCCGCTGACGCTGCTGGCCCTGCTGGCCATGGGGTTGCCGGCGAACGTCGCCGGCTTCGGCCCCCGGGAGGGCGTGGCCGCGTGGGCTTTCGACGCCGCCGGCCTGACCGCCGCCGAGGGCGTGGCCGCCGCGATGGTGTACGGGGCCCTGGTGCTCGTCGCGAGTCTTCCCGGCGCCGCCGTCCTGGTGGCCCGTCGTGTCCGCGTGTCCGCCGGCACCGTCTGACGAGGAGTCCGATGTCCGAAACCCCGCCCGCCGCCACGGTCCGTACGCAGGTCACGGTCCCGTTGAGGTTCCCCGACGGATATGCCACCACCGCACGGGTGTTCTCCTTCGACGGACTGGCCGACGGCCGGGAGCACCTCGCGTTCGGCCTCGGTGACCGGGCCGGCCCGCGCGACCGGGGGGCGGCGCCTCCGTCGTCGCCGCCGCTGGTGCGCCCGCACAGCGAGTGTCTGACCGGGGACGTGTTCGGCAGCCAGCGCTGCGACTGCGGCCCCCAGTTGCGCGAGGCGGTCGAACGCATCGCCGCCGCCGGCGGCTACCTGCTCTACCTGCGCCAGGAGGGACGCGGCATCGGCCTGTACGCCAAGCTCGACGCGTACGCGCTGCAGGACGCCGGGCTGGACACGTACGAGGCGAACCTGGCGCTGGGGCACCGGCCCGACGAGCGGGACTACACCGTGGCCGCGCAGATGCTCGCCGCCCTGGGCGTGGACCGGGTCGCGCTGCTGAGCAACAACCCGGACAAGGCGGCGCAGCTCGGCCGCCTCGGGGTGGCGGTCGCTTCGCGGGTCGCCACCGGGGTGTACCTGTCCCCGGCCAACGCCGGCTATCTGGCGGCGAAGGCCAGCCACGGCGACCACGCCCTCGACCTCCCGCTCGTCCGTGACTGAGCGCCCGTACGTCCTGCTCAGCTGCGCGACGTCGATGGACGGCTACCTGGACGACGCGAGCGGGCAGCGGCTGGTGCTGTCCAACGAGGCCGACCTGGACCGGGTCGACGAGGTCCGGGCCGGCTGCGACGCGATCCTGGTCGGCGCGGGCACGGTCCGGCGGGACAACCCGCGCCTGCTGGTCCGCTCCGCGCGGCGCCGCGCCGCCCGCCTCGCCCGCGGCCTGCCGGCCTCACCGCTCAGGGTGACGTGGACGGGCTGCGGCGACCTGGACCCGACCGCCCGGCTCTTCACCACCACCGGCGCCGACCGGATCGTCCACTGCGCCACCTCGACGGTGGAGAAGACCGCGGACCGGCTGGCCGGCCTGGCCACGGTGGTGGACGCGGGCGAGCCCGTGGACCCGGCGCGGGCGCTGGCCGACCTCGCCGCACGGGGCGTGCGCCGGCTGATGGTGGAGGGCGGGCCGACCGTGCTCGCGCAGTTCCTCGCCGCCGGCCTCGCCGACGAGTTGCACCTGGTGGTGGCCCCGTTCTTCGTCGGCGACCGCCGGGCGCCCCGGTTCGTCGGCGACGGCCGGTTCCCGTGGCACCCCGGCCGCCGCGCCCGGGTGGCGGAGGCCCGCCAGATCGGCGACGTGGTGCTGATCCGCTACGCCCTCTCGGCGCGGTGCGACGGGGACTGAGCCCACCCGGCGTTGCCCGCCGGCCGGACCGTGCACGGTCGGGCCGGGGTGGCACGTGGGGCGGGGCCCCGCCGCCTGGCCCCGGGGAGCGCCTCCGGCGGTCAGCGGCGTGCCTCGAACGACTCCCGGTCGAGGAACATCAGCCGCGCCCGCTTCTCGGGCAGGTCGATCAGCGGGCCGGCGACGAAGCCGGTCCGCAGCAGCCGGTCCACCGCCTTGTCGTTGCGCGCGTCCGGCTCCATCACGACCCGCCGGCGCAGCGGGTCGGCGAAGACGAAGCCGAGGAACACGCCCAGCAGCGCGCCCGTGAAGCCCCGCTCGGTCGTGGTCGGCGGGCCGATCAGCAGGTGCGCGCCGTGGTCGCCGGGCCGGACGTCGTAGCACTGGCCGACCGGGTCGGCCGCCGGCTCGTACGTCTGGAACAGCGCGACCGGCACGCCGTCGCGGTGCACGAGCCACGCGTGGTGGGTGGTCAGCGAGTCCAGGTAGCGGTAGGTCTCGGCGACCCGCTCGCGACCGGCGTCGCGCATGCCCCAGAAGCGGGCCCGTTCCTCGCTGACCCAACCGTGGATCAGGTCGACGTCGGTGTCCGGGTCGACGGGGCGGATCGTGACCCGGCCGAACCCGTCGACGTCCTGTCCGTAGGTGCTGGTCGCCTCACGCATCGCGCCCACCGTACGACGATTCCGGTCGATGCGCACGGACGTGGCCCCCGCGTGGCGCCCGGCCGACGGGAGGCGGCTCAGGCGGGGTCCCCGCCGGCGACTGCGACCGCCGGGGCGCCCGCGCCGGTCCGGCGGCGGGCGGCGGGGACGACCAGGGGGGTGCCGGTCTCCGGGTCGTCGATGACCCGGCAGGGCAGCCGGAAGACCTCCTCGACCAGCTCCGCGGTGACCACCTCCCGGGGCGGGCCGGCGGCGACCACCCGCCCGTCGCGCATCGCGATCAGGTGCGTCGCGTAGCGGGCGGCGTGGTTGAGGTCGTGCAGCACCGCCACCAGGGTGCGGCCCTGCTCCTCGTGCAGCCGGGCGCAGAGGTCGAGGATCTCGATCTGGTGGGCGATGTCCAGGTAGGTGGTCGGCTCGTCCAGCAGCAGCAGGGGCGTCTGCTGGGCCAGCGCCATCGCGATCCACACCCGCTGCCGCTGCCCGCCGGACAACTCGTCGACCGGCCGGTCGGCCAGGTCGCTCACCCCGGTCGCGGCCATCGACTCGGCGACCACCCGCTCGTCCTCGCGCGACCACTGCCGCAGCAGCCCCTGGTGCGGGTACCGGCCGCGCGCGACGAGCTCGGCGACGCCGATGCCGTCCGGGGCGACGGACGTCTGCGGCAGCAGGCCGAGGGTGCGCGCGACGCCCCGGGCCGGCAGCCGGTGGATGTCCTCCCCGTCGAGCAGCACCGCCCCGGCCGTCGGCTTCAGCAGCCGGGACAGGGCGCGCAGCAGGGTCGACTTGCCGCAGGCGTTGGGGCCGATGATGACGGTGAAGGAGCGGTCGGGCACGGCGACGCTCAGGTCCTCGGCGATGGTCCGCCGCTCGTAGGCGAGGGTCATCGCGCTGCCGCTCAGCCGGGACTGCATGCTCCGTGCTCCGTTCTCGTCGTGGGTGGGCCGCCGGCCGCCGGCGGTCACAGCCGGCCGGCCCGGCGTTCGGTGGCGAGCAGCCAGATCAGGTAGGCGCCGCCCAGCATCCCGGTCACCACGCCCACCGGCAGTTGGTGCCCGGGGAACGCGCGTACCGCGAGCTGGTCGGCGGCGACCAGCAGCACCGCCCCGACGGCCGCCGACGGCAGCAGGTTCGGCCCCGGCGCCCGGGTCAGCCGCCGGGCCAGGTGCGGTGCGGTGAGCGCCACGAAGTTCACCGGCCCGGCGGCGGCCGCGGCGAGGGAGACCAGCAGCACCGCCGCCGCCAGCACGACCAGGCGCACCCGCTCCACGCGTACGCCGAGGGCGGAGGCGGTGTCGTCGCCCATCTCGACCAGGCGCAGGGCCGGCCCGAAGCCGACCAGCAGCACGGGCACCAGCACCGCCAGCGCGACCAGCAGCGGCAGCGCGTTGACCCAGCCGCGCCCGTCCAGGCTGCCGGTGAGCCAGAGCACGGCGCGGGCGGCGTCCATCAGCTGGGCCCGGGTCAGCAGCCAGCCGTTGACGCCGGTGAGGATCGCCATGGTGCCGATGCCGACCAGGATCAGCCGGAATCCGTGCACGCCGCGCCGCCAGGCGAGCGCGTACACCAGGATGCCGGTGGCGAGGCCGCCGACCACCGCCGCCGAGGCCAGCAGCACGCTGCTGCCGCCGAGCACCACCACGACCAGCGCGCCGGTCGACGCGCCCTGGGTGAAGCCCAGCATGTCGGGGCTGCCCAGCGGGTTGCGGACCAGCGACTGGAAGACCGCGCCGGCCAGCGCGAGCGCGGCGCCGACGCAGAGTGCGGTCACCAGCCGGGGCAGCCGCAGCTCGGTGACGATGAACTCCTCGGCCGGGCTGCCCCGGCCGGCGAGGGCGCGCAGCACGTCGGCGGGGCTCATCGGGTAGTCGCCGCTGCCGATGGCGAGCACGCTCAGCGCCAGGGCGAGCACCACGCAGGTGAGGCCGACGGCGATGGCGCGGGGGCGCAGCCGCAGGGACAGGCCGCCGGGGGTGCGGATGGTGATCACGGGTGGGCCACCCGCCCGCGCAGCACCAGCCAGAGGAAGAGCGGCCCGCCCGCCACGGCGGTCACCATGCCGACCTGGAGCTCGCCCGGCCGGCTCAGCACCCGGCCCAGCACGTCGGCGCCGAGCAGCAGCATCGGGGCGAGCACCGCGCAGTACGGCAGCAGCCAGCGCAGGTCCGGTCCGGTGAGCGCGCGGACCAGGTGCGGCACCAGCAGCCCGACGAAGACGATCGGCCCGCAGGCCGCCGTGGCGGCACCGCAGAGCAGCGTGATCGCCACGATGACCGTGCCCCGGACGAGGGCCGGCCGGGCGCCGAGCGCGCGCGCCGCGTCGTCGCCGAGCGCCAGCGCGTTGAGCGCGCGGGTGGCGGCCAGGGCGACCAGCAGGCCCGCCGCGATGAACGGCGCGACCGTGCGCACGGTCGACGCCTCGGCGCTGGCCAGCGAGCCGACCGTCCAGAACCGCAGCCGTTCCAGCGACGCCGTGTCGAGCAGCATCACCGCGCTGACGTACGAGTAGAGGGTCGCGTTGAGCGCCGCGCCGGCCAGCGCCAGCCGGGCGGGGGTGGCCCCACGCCCGCCGCCGACGAGGTAGACGGCGGCGGTGACGACGGCCGCGCCGAGCAGCGCGAACCAGACCTGGCCGCCGACGCCGCCGATGCCGAGCAGCGCCGCCGCGCTGGCCACCGCCGCCGAGGCGCCGGCGTTGATGCCGAGCAGCCCGGGGTCGGCCAGCGGGTTGCGGGTCAGCGCCTGCATCACCGCGCCGGCCACGCCGAGCGCCGCGCCGGCGAGCAGGCCGAGCAGCGTACGCGGCAGCCGCATCCGGTGCACGACGGCGTACTCGGCGGCGTCCCGGTGCAGCAGGCCCTGCCACACGTCGGTGAGCGGGAGCTGCTTGGCGCCCACGGCGATGCTGAGCACCGCGACGGCGACGAGCAGCAGCACCGACGCCGCGAGGCCGGCGGCCCGCAGCGCGGCGCGGTCACGCCGGGGCGTGACGGGCGGTGCCGGTGGCGCGCCGATGCGTGAGGTGAGGGTGGCGGACAGTGTGGGCTCCGATGTGGTGCGTGATTTCGGGCGGGGCTTGACAGCGATTTAGGTTAGGTTAACCTAACCCAGCTGTCCATGGTCCTTCGCCCGACCCTGATCGAAAGACACCGTCATGCCGCATCCCGTGTCCGCCCGCCGACTCTCCCGCCGGGGCCTGCTCGCCGCCGGTGGCGCCGCCACCCTGGCCGCCCTGCTCGCCGGCTGCGGCCGGGACGACGACTCCGCCGCCCCCTCCGCAGCCGGCTCCGGCGGACCCTGGTCGTTCACCGACGACCGCAACGAGAAGGTGAGCGCCGCCAACCGCCCGACCCGGGTGGTCGCCTTCACCGGGGTCGCCGCGGCGCTGGTCGACTTCGGACTCGACAAGCAGATCGTCGGCGTGTTCGGCGAGACGAAGCGCGCCGACGGCACCGCCGAGCCGCAGGCCGGCGACCTGAACGTGGACGCCGTGGAGGTCCTCGGCAACGTCTGGGGCGAGTTCAGCCTGGAGAAGTACGCGGCCCTGCGACCGGAACTGCTCGTCACCCACATGTACGACCCGGGCGCCCTGTGGTACGTGCCGGACGAGAGCAAGGACAAGATCCTCCCGCTCGCCCCCAGCGTGGCGATCACCACCGCCCGGGTGCCGATGACCACGCCGATCGAGCGGTACGCGCAGCTCGCCGAGTCCCTCGGCGCCGACCTGTCCGCGAAGAAGGTCACCGACGCGAAGGCCCGTTTCGAGGCCGCCGCCGAGGCGGTCCGCCAGGCGGTCAGGGCGAACCCGGGCATCAAGGTGCTGGCCTCCTCCGGCAGCCCCGACCTGTTCTACGTCTCCAACCCGAAGGTCAGCACCGACCTGATGTACTTCGCCGAGCTGGGCGTGGAGATCGTCGTCCCCACCAAGCTGGAGGCCGGCGACTACTTCGAGGCCCTCAGCTGGGAGAACGCGGGCAAGTTCCCGGCCGACCTGATCCTGCTCGACAACCGCAGCACCGCCCTGCAGCCCAAGGACATGGCCAGCAAGCCGACCTGGCAGCAACTCCCGGCGGTCAAGGCCAACCAGATCACCCCGTGGGACGCGGTGCCCCGCTTCTCGTACGCCGGCGCCGCGCCGCTGCTGGAGAACCTGGCCGCCGCCATCCGGAACGCGAAGAAGGTGACCGCGTGACCACGGCTGTCGCCCTCCAGTACCGCTTCTACGCCGCGCAGGTCGTCGGCGCGCGGCGGATCGGCGCCTCCCTGATCCGGGTCACCCTCGGCGGGCCGGAACTGGCCGACTTCGCCGGCGGCGGCCGGGACCAGAGCGTCTCCCTGTTCCTGCCGCACCCCGGCCAGCCCGCCCCGGTGCTCCCGGTCGAGGCGGGGGAGGACTGGTTCGGCGCGTACCGGGCGATGGACCCCGACGTGCGCGCGGTGATGCGCTCCTACACCATCCGGGAGCAGCGGCCCGAGCGCGCCGAGGTGGACATCGACTTCGTCAGCCACGGCGACACCGGCCCCGCCTCCCGCTGGGCGGGGCACGCCCTGCCGGGCGACTGGGTGGTGCTGCTCGGCCCGGCCGTACGCGACAACCGCAGCGTCTGCTTCCGCCCGCCGGCCGGCACCGACTCGGTCCTGCTGGTCGCCGACGAGACCGCGCTGCCCGCCGCCGCCGGGATCCTGGCCTGGCTGCCCGCCGACGCCCGGGTCCGGGCCTGGATCGAGGTCCCCGACGTGGCGGACATCCAGGAGCTGCCCACCGCCGCGCGCGCCGAGGTGAGCTGGGTCGTCCGGGGCGGCACCGCCCCCGGCAGCACCCTGCTGGCGGACGCGGTCCGCGCCGCGCGGCTGCCGGCCGGCACCCCGTACGCCTGGGTCGCCGGCGAGTCGTCGATGGTGCGCGCGGTGCGGCGGCACCTCGTCGGCGAGCGCGGCCTCGACCGGCGCCACGTCACGTTCGCCGGCTACTGGCGCCGCGGCGCCTCGGAGGAGGACCTGCGCGCCGAGGCGACCGCCGAGGCTGTCGCCTGACGGCCGGCGGCCCGGCGGCGGACCAGCGGCGGTTCCGGCGCCGCCCGGTGGACCGGGCGGCGCCGGGTCAGAACTCCCGGTACATCACGTGCAGACCCACCCGGCCGAGGGTGGGGTGCGCGAACGCGCCGGGCACGGTGCCGACCACGGCGAAGCCCTCGCGCCGGTACAGCTCGACGGCCGAGGTGTTCGTCTCGACCACCGCGTTGAACTGCATGCCCGCGTACCCCCGGTCGCGGGCCCAGTCGAGCGCGTGCCGGCACAGCGCGGTGCCCACGCCCCGGCCGCGCGCCGCGCGGTCGACCATGAAGCTCGCGGTGGAGACGTGCGACCCCGGCCCGGGGCGGTTGGTGCCCATCTTGGCGGTGCCGAGCACCCGGTCGCCGTCGACCGCCACCACGGTGCGGCCCGGCGCGGCCTCCACCCACATGCCGTACGCCTGCTCGGCGGTCATCTCCGGGTCGTAGGGGAAGGTCTCCCGCGACCGGACCACCTCCCGGATGATCGGCCACACCTGGGCCCAGTCGGCCTCGTCGAACTCGCGGATCAGCACGCCGGCACCCTAGGGGGCCGCCACCGGGTCGGCAAGGCGTTTCCGGCGGGACCGGACCGCGCACGACAGCGGGTCGCCGACGCCGCGCGGGCCGGGCACCGCCGGATCCGGCACCCGGTGCCACGCCACTACACCGATGCGGGCAGGGGGTCCTCCTCGGAGGCGGCGCGCGCGGGCCGGGAGCGGCCCACGGCGTTGCGCGCCCCGGCCAGGGCGAACACGGTACGGGTCAGCGCGAGGGCCCCGGCCGCCACGGCGACGGCCACGGTGGCGTGACCGATGTCCGGTGCCCAGAGCATCAGCGTGCCCAGGCCGCCGCCCAGGGACGAGGGCAGCACCCAGAGCGCGGCAGCGGCCAGCGCCGCCCAGCCGACCGCCCAGGCGGCGGCCGCGACCAGCGCCCGTACGCCCGGCGGGGGACCGGTGCGGCGCCGACGCAACCCGCCGAGCACCGTCCCGACCAGGACGACCACGAGCAGGCCGGCGACGCCGAACAGCGCGGGGGCGACCGAGAACAGCAGGGTGTCGTTCGCCGCCGGTGCGGGCGGAGCGCCGAGCAGTATTCGCGCGATGTCGAAGCCGGCCGAGGCGAGCGCCGGGTCGGCGGCCGGGTGGTAGAGGTTGGCCAGTACGATCACGGCCAGCTCGGAGTCGGGCACCAGCACGACGTGCGCGAAGTAGCCGGGGGTGGCGCCGGCGTGCCAGACCAGCCGTGCGCCGTTGCCGTCGAGGGTCGTGTCGCGCCAGCCCAGGGCGTACCGGCCGCCGCTGCCGAGGGCGGCCTGGCCACGGTGCATCTGCTCGACGCCGGCGGCCGACAGCAGCCGGGAGTCTCCGTACCGGCCGCCGTCGAGCTGGGCGACGGCGAAGTGGCCGAGGTCGGTGAGGCTGGCGGTCAGGTAGCCGTACGGGACGCCGGAGGTGTCGTACGGCGGGTCGAAGCCCTGCGGCCGGCCGAGGTAGCGGCGATGGCCGGCGGGTAGGCCCACCCGCTCCGCCTCGTCGTCGGTGGCCGCCGCCTGCCGCATCCGCAACGGATCGAGAACGGCGCGACGCAGGTGGTCGGCGAAGGTGCGACCGGTGACCTCCTCGACGAGCGCGCCGAGCACCATGTAGTTGCCGTCGCTGTAGCGGTGTTTCGCACCCGGCGGCCCGGCCAGCGGCACGTCGGCGAGGTCCCGTACCGACCGGGCCAGCCCGCCGGGGGTGTTGTCGTAGCGGTCGGTCAGGCCCTTGCTGGCGACCTCGGGCAGCCCACTGGTCTGGGTGAGCAGGTGCCGGACGGTGATCCGTGCGGTCGCCGTCGCGTCGCCCAGCCGCAACCAGGGCACGTACGCACGCGCCGGCGCGTCGAGGTCGATCCGGCCCGCCTCGGCGAGCTGCAGCACCGCCAGCGCGGTGAACGGTTTGCTCACCGAGCCGAGCAGGAAGGGTGTCCGCGCGGTCACCGGCGCGCCGTCGCCGGTGACCCCGGCGACGTGTTCCTGCACGACCCGGTCCCCGCGTACGACGGCCGCCGCGAGCCCGGGTATGCGGTTGGCGTCCCGGTAACGGTCCAGGTACGCCCGCACCCGGGCGGTCTCGTCCTCGGCGGCGTGCGCCGGGATTCCGCCGACGGTCGCCAGGCAGACGACCGCGGCCAGGACGGCGACGGTACGTCGTAGCTGATGTCTCACTGTGCTGTCCCTGTCTGTGGGATTCCGGTTACCCGATCTGGCTGAGCAGGCGCTCCAACTCGGTGAGGCGCGCCCTGACCTGCGCCAACTCCGCGTGGGTCGCCTGGACGTCCGACCGCAGGCCGGTCAGCTCCGTGGTCGTCTGCCGTGCGTTCTCGGCCAGCCGGGCCTGCGCGTCGCCGGCCTGCTCGGCGAGGGCGCGGTACTGCGCCTCCCGGGCGGCGGCGTGCCGGGCCCGGTAGATGCCCAGCGCCACGAACGCCACGATCGCCACCAGGGCGATCAACAGAACCGTCCACGTGACGATCGCGACCTGGGCGATGTCGTCCTCGGCTGCTGCTGTGATCACTTCTTGTCCTTTCCGAAGCCACCGGCTTCCAACGTCGGTACGGCTGCCGCGACCGTCGCGGGCGTCAGCGTCAGCGCGAACGGAACCACCTCGAACCACTTCACCGAGTTGCCGTCGGGCGCCGTCTCCAAGGTGCCGGCGACGAGCCCGGCGGCCTCCAGCCGCTGCAGGTGCATGTAGAGCAGGGGCCGGTTCATCTCCAGACGCCGTGCCAGCGCGCTGACGTAGCTGCGGCCCTCGGCGAGCGTGGCGATGATCCGCAGCCGGTGCGGACTCGCGAGCGCGGCGAGCGCGGCGAGCAGTTCCTCCCCGTTCGGCGGCGTCTCGTCCATCACCTGCACCTTCCCGGGTGTCAGGAATCAATGACACCCCCCTGTCAGAAGATACTGACATGGGAGGGGCGGAAGCGCCAGCGAACAGTGTTCGACGCCACCGTCGTCCGTGCCCGGGCCCGTGATCCAGTCGGCTCCCGGCCCCGGCGACCGGGGACATCGCGATCTTCCGGGGCATGCCGAACCGCTGCCGTCGTCGGGCGAGCGGAGCGTCACGCGGCGACCGCGTCAGCTCCGGGCGAGGCCGGCGAGGTCGCGGCGGAGCAGGTCGGCGGGGAGGGCGTGCCGCCGCGGGTCGGCGGGCGCGGTGATGCCCCGGCTCGGCATCGCCACCGTGCGCCGGCCGGGGCCGAGGGACGCCCGGAGGCAGCCGGCCACGTCGCCGGCGGTGAGCGTCCGCTGCGCGGGGTCGGGCCTGCTCACCGCCCGCGCCACCGGACCAGGCCGGTACGGCGGTCGCCGCCCGGCTGTCCCGTCGACCCGCCGCCGTCCCGGCCCGTGCGCGCCCACCCTCGGCCGCGCGGCGGGCGGCTCAGCCGAGGCGTACCTGCGCCGGCCGTTCGGGCCGGGGGGCGCCGTCGAGCGTGACGCCGGCCGCGGCGACGGGCCGGGCCGGCACGATGGGGGCGTCCCGGCCGGTGCCCCCGCGGCCGTTCCCGTCGCGCGTCGACTCCTCGTGGTAGTCCTGCTCCACGTTGACCGACCAGACGTCGTGGCAGGTCCCGCAGGCGATGTTCTCGGCGGTCAGCATCGCCGTGAGCATCGAGTGGTCCTGGTTGTTGTAGCGGTGCATGCCGTTGCGGCCGACCGGGTGCACGTTCGGCACCTCCCGCGCCAGCCAGTCCCGGATCACGCCCACGTTGCGCTGGTAGCGCTCGTCGTAGACCGGGTAGGCCTTCGGCATCCGCACCACGTACCCGGCCTCGACGACGCCCGGCCGGACCAGGCCGAGCCGCTCCAGCTCGGCCGTCGCGGCGGCGACCAGCTCGGCGTCCGGCGTACGCCAGGTCTCGTCGTCCTCGAAGACGAAGTACTCCAGCCCCAGGCAGGTGCGGCCGTCCTTGACCAGGTACGGCGACCACGACCCGAAGTTCTGGATCCGGCCGACCTTGACCGCCGGGTCGTGCACGTAGATCCAGTTGTCCGGGAACGAGAACTCCTCGGGCACCACGAGCGCGACGGTCAGGAAGTCCCGGTACCGCAGGTCGGCCGCGGCGGCCAGCACCTCCGGCGGGGCGGCCGGGCGCAGCGCGGCCACCAGTTCCGAGATCGGCATCGAGGAGACGACGTGCTCCGCCGGCTCGGTCCGCTGCCCGCCCACGCCGTTGACGGTGACCGCCACCGCCCGGCGGTGCGTCGGGTCGCGGTGCACGGCGGTCACCCAGCTGCCGGTCTCCACCCGGCCGCCGCGCCGGCGGACCTCCTCGGCGCAGCGTTCCCACATCATCCCGGGGCCGAGCTTCGGATACTGGAACTCCTCGATCAGGCTGGTCACGTCCTTGCGGTTGCGCCGGGGCAGCACGGCGTTGCGCACCGCCTTGGCCAGCGACAGGTTCTTGATCCGCTGCGCGGCCCAGTCGGCCTGCAACCGGTCGGCCGGCATCCCCCAGACCTTCTCGGTGTACGTCTTGAAGAACATCGAGTACAGCCGCCAACCGAACCGGGCCGAGACCCAACCCTCGAAGTGCGACTGGTCCTTCGGCGGGCGCAGCCGGGCCCGGGCGTACGAGCCCATGCACAGCGCCGCCTCCCGGACGCCCAGGTTGCGCAGGGCGTTCGCGGCGCTCAGCGGGTAGTCGAACAGCGCGCCCCGGTAGTAGATCCGGCTCATCCGGGGCCGCAGCAGGAAGTCCTCGTCGGGCAGGATCTCGTGCCAGAACTCCTCGACCCGGGCGACCTTGGTGAAGAACCGGTGCCCGCCGATGTCGAAGCGCCACCCGTCCCGTTCGACGGTGCGGCTGATCCCGCCCACCACGTCGTCGGACTCGAACACCCGGACCGGGGCGCCCAGCCGGAGCAGCTCGTACGCCGCGGTCAGCCCCGCCGGTCCCGCGCCGATGACCACCGTGCCGCGCTGTTCGTCCATGCCGTGCCGCTCCCTGCTTCCGCCTGCCGGAGGCGGCCCGCTTACCCGGCATCGGCCCGAACTCACCCCGGATCCGGATGCCGGTTCCGCCGCCCGGCGACCTGGCCGGGCGGCCACCGGCGGCCTCGAGCGCACCGCCGGGCGGCCGGGCCGGCGTGCCGCGTACGCGTGTCAAGCGCCCCGGAACGGGGATGTGGCACCGTTCTGGCGGCCGGATCGGGAGACGCGGTGATGGACAGGTGGCGGGCCGTCGCGGACGCGCGGCGGCGGGTCGGACGCCTGCCCGCCCGGCTCGCCCGGCGTGGCCACGACCTGCGGCGCGCCGCCGGCCGGGTGCCGGCGCCGTGGCTGTTCGTCGTCGGCGTCTTCCTCGGCACCAAGATCGTGCTCAGCCTCGTCGGGCTGCTCGCGTTGAGCGCCTTCGACGACGTGCCGTGGGCGCCGCCGCCGGACGAGGCGACGATGCGCGAGCAGCAGCGGGCGGTCTCCGGGCACCGCGCGGTCTGGCTCTGGTTCGCCTGGGACTCGTTCCTCTACGACCACCTGGCCCGGGTCCCGCTCGACGAGCCGTGGCGGGACTTCGGCTTCCCGCTGCTCTATCCGTTCCTGGCCCGGCCGCTGGCGCCGCTGCTGGGCGGCGACACCGCGCTGGCGCTGCTGCTCGTCGCCAACGTCGCGTTCCTGCTGATGCTCTACTACGCCCACCGGCTGGGCGAGCGGCTGCTCGGCGACGACGCGGCGGCCCGCCGGTTCGTCCGCTACCTGGTGCTGCTGCCGGCCGCGTTCCTGTTCCAGGCGGCGCTGACCGAGTCGCTCTTCCTCTGCCTCGCGCTCGCCGCCTTCCACTACGCCGAGCGGCGGCGCTGGCTGCTCGTTGGCGTCGTGGGGTTCTTCCTGGCGCTGAGCCGCTCGGTCGGGTTCTTCGTGGTGCTCCCGCTGGCCCTGGTGCTGCTGCGGCAGCACGGCTACCGGCTGGGCCCGCGCGCGCTGGGGACGTACGTGCGCGTCGGGTGGCCGCTGGTGCTGGTGCCCGCCGGCTGGCTGACGTTCATGGCGTTCTGCCGGTGGCAGAGCGGCGACTGGTTCGCCTACAAGCACACCCAGGAGAGGGGCTGGGGCATCTCCGTGCAGAACCCGCTGGCGGTGCTGTGGCACGGCCTGACCGGCACGCCGGCGCGGGACGCCCTGCGGGTGTGGCTCGCCGTCGTGGTGCTGGTGGTCCTGGTCGCGGGCGTCCGCCACCTCGGACTGCCCTACCTCGCGTACGGGTTGATCATGGTCCTGGTGCCGCTGTCGATGGGGCCGCCGGTCTACAAGAGCCTGCTGCGCTACCTGCTCGCCGCGTTCCCGGTGGGCCTGGTGCTGGCCCGCTGGGCCCGGCACGCCACCGCCGACGCCTGGCTGACCGCCGCCCTCGCCCTCCTCCAGGGAGCCCTCTTCGTCACCTGGCTCGCCTACTGGACCCACTTCATCATCTGACGGGCCCGGTGCCGTCTTCACCTGGCGGGCCTGGCTCTCTATGATCGGTTGAAAATTTCGCCGACCGTCAGGTTGGAATTGGCAAAAAGCTACGGGCGCGGAGCCGCGCCGGGAAGGGCTGGCATGGCGCTCTCCGCGACCGTCCTCGCCGAGCTGCGCGGCATCGTCGGCCCGGCCCACGTGCACGACGCGGCCGGCGACCTCGTGGCGTACGCCCGGGACGCGACCCCGCTTTTCTCGCACCGGCCCGACGCGGTGGTGTTCCCGGCCGACACCGCCGAGGTCGCCGCCGTGCTGGCCCTGGCCACCCGGCACGGCGTGCCGGTGGTGCCGCGCGGCGCGGGCTCCAACCTGTGCGCCGCGACCGTGCCGCTGCGCGGCGGGATCGTGCTGGTGCTGACCCGGCTGAACGCGATCCTGGAGGTCAGCGCCGACGAGCTGCTGGCCCGGGTGCAGCCCGGCGTGACCAGCGCCGCGCTGGCCGACGCCGCCGCGGCGCGCGGCCTGCTCTGGGCGCCCGACCCGGGCAGCCGCACCGTCGCCACCGTCGGCGGCACCATCGCCACCTGCGCCGGCGGGCTGCGCGGGCTGAAGTACGGGGTGACCCGCAACTACGTGCTGGGCCTGGAGGCGGTGCTGCCCACCGGCGAGGTGATCCGCACCGGCGGTCGGCTGTGGAAGGACGTCGCCGGCTACGACCTGACCCGGCTGCTCACCGGCTCCGAGGGAACCCTCGCGGTGATCACCGAGGCGACGGTGGCGCTGCTGCCCGCGCCCGCGTCGAGCAACACCGGGGTCGCCTACTTCCCGACGCTCGCCGAGGCGGGGGAGGCCGTCGCCCGGGTGATCCGGGCTGGCGTGGTGCCGGCGACGCTGGAGTTCCTCGACCGGGCCTGCATCACGGCGGTGGAGGACTTCGCCCACCTGGGGCTGCGCGCCGACGCGGGAGCGCTGCTCCTCTTCGGCGACGACGGCCCGCCGGACCTGGTCGCCACCCACCTCGACCGGATCGGCGCGGCCTGCGTCGACGCCGGCGCGGTGGAGGTCACCACCGCCCGCGAGGTCGCCCAGGCCGAGGCGCTGCTGGCCGCCCGCCGCTGCGCGCTGCCGGCGCTGTCCCGCCGGGGCGGGGTGACGATCCTGGAGGACGCGACCGTGCCCCGGCCGCGGATCGCCGAGATGGTCGACCGGATCGACGCGATCGCCGTCCGGCACGACGTCGCCATCGCCACCTTCGGCCACGCCGGGGACGGCAACCTGCACCCCACCTGCGTCCTCGACTCCGCCGAGGACCACGACGCGGTACGCCGGGCCGAGGCGGCCTTCGCCGACGTCTTCGCCGCCGCCCTCGACCTCGGCGGCACCATCACCGGCGAGCACGGGGTGGGGGCGGCGAAGCTGCCGTTCCTCGCCGCCCGGCTCGGCGACGACCAGCTCGCCCTGCTGCGCCGGATCAAGAGCGCCTTCGACCCGGCGGGCGTCCTCAACCCCGGAAAGCTGGGCTCGTGACCGGCGACGTGTTCAACCCGGAGCAGCTGTCCCGCTGCATCTCCTGCGGGTTCTGCCTGCCGGCCTGCCCCACATACGCGATGACCGGCGACGAGGCGTCGTCGCCGCGCGGGCGGATCACGCTGATGCGGGCGCTTCAGGACGGCACCCTGCCCCCGGACGACGACACGCTCGCCGAGCAGTCCTCGTTCTGCCTGGGCTGCCGCGCCTGCGAACCGGTCTGCCCCGCCGGCGTGGAGTACGGCAGCCTGCTCGAGCAGTGGCGGGTGCACCAGTGGCGCGGCCCCCGCCGGCCGCTGGTGGCCCGCGCGCTGATGCTGCTGGTCGAGCAGCGGTGGGTGCTGCGGCTGCTCGGCCTGGTCCGCCGCGCCGCCCACGGTCCGGCCGCCGCCCCGTCGCCCGAGCCCGGTCCGGCCGCCGCCCCGTCGCCCGAGCCCGGTCCGGCCGCCGCCCCGTCGCCCGAGCCCGGTCCGGCCGCCGCCCCGTCGCCCGAGCCCGGTCCGGCCGCCGCCCCGTCGCCCGAGTCCGGTGCTGCCGGCGGGCCCGAGGCGCAGCTCATGCTGGGCTGCGTCGAGCGGGGCCTGTTCCCGGCGGTCAGCCGGGCCGCCCGGGCGCTCGACCCGGGGCTGGCCGTCCCCACCGCGCAGGGCTGCTGCGGCGCGCTGCACGCGCACAACGGCGACCTGGCCGGCGGCGAGCGGCTGGCCGAGCGCCTCGGCGAGGACCTGCCGGGCACGATCGTCACCACCTCCGGCGGCTGCGCGGCGCACCTCGCCTCCGTGCTCGGCCGCGACCGGGTGCGCGAGCTGTCCACCTGGCTCGCCGAACGGCCCGCCGGCGCGGAGCTGCGGGTGGCCGGCCGGCGCGCCCGGGTCGCCCTGCAGGACTCCTGCCACCTGCGCAACGGCCTCGGCGTCTTCGCCGAGCCGCGGGCGCTGCTGCGCCAGGTCGCCGACTACGTGGAGCTGCCCTCGGCGGCCACCTGCTGCGGCGCCGCCGGCACGTACTCGCTGCTGCGGCCGACGGAGTCGCGGCGGATCCTGGACGCGAAGCTCGACGAGATCGAGGCCGCCGGGGTGGACCTGGTGGTGGCGGTCAACCCGGGCTGCCTGCGGCAGCTGCGCACCGGGCTGCGCCGGCGCCGGTCCCCCGTCCGGGCCGTGCACCTGGCCGAGCTGCTCACCCGCGTGGAGCCGGCGTCCCGACCGGTCTGAGCGGGTCGGGACGCCGGCTCGCGGCCTCACTCGGTGCGGATGCCGTCCGGCCGGGTCAGCCGCCACAGCGCCGGCAGGCTGAGCCCGGTGACCAGCAGCACCACCGCCGCGCCCAGCCCGGTGGAGATGCCCAGCACCGGCCAGGCGACCGTGACCGGCTCCCGCACCATGCGCAGCAGCACCGCGCCGAGACCCAGCCCGAAGACCACCGCCAGGACGAGCCCGATCACCACCGGCACGGCGGTCTGCCACAGCACCGACCAGCTCAGCGTGCCGCGCCGGGTGCCGACCGCGACCAGCATCGCCAGCAGCCGGCGGCGCTCCCGTAGCTGCTCCAGCACGCCGACCAGCATGCTGGCCCCGATCAGCAGCAGGGTGACCGCCGCGCCGACGTAGAGGCCGCGCCGGATGTTGACGAACTGGGTGGCCTGCGTGGTCCCGGTCAGGGTGAGCACCGAGGCGAACGGGTCGACGCCGGCGGCGACGTTGCGGACGTGCTCCAGCGCGTCCGGCCGGTCGGGCGCGAGCCGCAGGTACGCGTCCGCGCGCAACGGGCCCAGCCGGGCGGCGTCGACCGCGCCGGGGGTGGCCAGCACGCTGGTCTGCGCGTGGCCGGCGGGGCCGGGACGGATCGGCGCCTCCCGGGCGTCCCGGGGGATCTGCCAGGCCGACCCGTCGACGTCCGGCACCGTGACGGTGGTGCCCGGCCGGATCTCCGCCTGCGGCGCCGTGGCGTCGCGGACCAGGAAGACGTCGCCGTCGGCGCACCCGTCGAGCCGGGCGAACTCGGCCAGCGCAATGCAGTCGCCGATCCGCAGGTCGACCAACGTGCCGCCCCCGGCGGCCCCGACGACGCTCCGCAGGGTGGCGTTGCTGCCGGTCACGCCGGGCGCGGCGGCCAGCCGGCCCAGCGCCGCGGCGGCGTCGGGGCGGGCGGGGAACTCCACCTGCACCTGGGCCCGGGAGGTGTCCTGCCCGGTGGCGACGGTGAACCGGTCGGAGACGCCGGCGAAGAGCATCTGCAGCCCGATGGTGCCCGCCACGGCGACCGCGATGCCGTTGACCAGGCGCGCCGAGGCGGCGCTGTCGAGCTGGATGCGCCGCACCGCGAGCTGCCACGGCACGGGACCGCCGCGCATCCGGCGTACCAGCAGGTCCGTCAGCCAGGGCAGCAGGGTGACCACGCCGATCAGCAGCAGCACCGCACCGGCCGCCGTCTGCTGCTCGGCGCCCAGCGGGGCGACATCGGCGGCGCCGGCCAGCAGCAGCCCGAGCCCGGCGGCCGGCAGCAGCAGCCGCCACGCCAGCCGGCGTCGCACCGGCGTCGCGCGCCGGGTCACCCCGAGCGGCTCGACGAGCACCGTGCGCATGGACACCAGGGTCACCACGACGGCGAGCGCCGGCACCGCCACCACCACGGCGGCGACCAGCGGCAGCGGCGGGCGCACGTCCGCGGCGTACACGCTGAGGTCCATCAGGGTGACCAGCGGCGCCACCTGGCGGCCGAGCGCGAAGAGCGCGCCGCCGACCGCGACGCCGAGCAGCGCGGCGCTCGCGGCCTCCCCGGCGGCGATCCGCCGGACCATCGCGGCGTCCGCGCCCACCAGCCGCAGCGCGGCCAGCCGCCGGTCGCGGCGTTCGCTGCCGAACCGCACCGCCGCGCCGAGGAAGACGGCGATGGGCAGCAGCAGGACGACGAAGATGACGACCACCAGCACCATCAGCACCGGGCCGAAGCCCTCGCCGGGCAGCCCGCCGCCGAACGCGTCCAGCCGGGTCGCGCCGTCGTCCGCGCTCAGCCGGTCGCTGCCCAGGTAGAAGGCCAGCTCCCGGGGGCCGGCCAGGCCCTCGTCGCCGATGATCCCGGTGACCCGGGCCCCGCCCAGCCGGGGTGCGAACAGCGCGCCGTCGGGGGAGTCGAGCAGGTCGCGCAGCGCGGGGGAGACCACGACCTCGCCCGCGCGGGGCAGCGTCGCCACGCCCGGCGGCGTCGGTGCGGCCGGCCCCTCGGCCTGCAGCATCCGGCCCCGCACGGGCCGCTCCCGGAACGCGGTGTCGACCTGCCGGAGCAGCAGCGTGTTCGCGGCGGCCGGGATCTGCCCGCCCATCCGCAGGTCGTCGCGGGCGTCGCCGCGCGCCTCGCGGGCGTCCAGCGCGCCGGGCACCGATGCGGCGAGCAGCAGCATCGCCACCCCGACCCCCACGCCGACCGCCGTCAGCACCGCCCGCAGCCAGCCGTCGCGGCCGCCGGTCAGCACCATGCGGGCGCCCATGGCCAGGTCGGCCGCGCCGTGGCGCAGCCGCGTCACGCCACGACCTCCAGGTCGCGGGTGCGGCCGTCGCGCACCACCACCTCCCGGTCGGAGTACGCGGCGACCCGCGCCTCGTGCGTCACCAGCACCACCGCCGCGCCGGTCTCCCGCGCGGCAGCGGTGAGCAGCCGCATCACCCGCTCGCCGTTGAGCGAGTCCAGCGCGCCGGTCGGCTCGTCGGCGAAGACCACCCGGGGGCGGGTGACCAGCGCCCGGGCGACCGCCACCCGCTGCCCCTGCCCGCCCGAGACCTCGCCGGGCCGCTTGCCGGCCACCTCGGCGACCTCCAGGCGCTCCAGCCACTCGGCGGCCCGGCGCTCCGCCTCGCGGCGGCCGACCCGGTCCAGCCGCAGCGGCAGCGCCACGTTCTCCAGGCAGGTCAGTTCCGGCACGAGCTGGCCGAACTGGAAGACGAAGCCGAACGACTCCCGGCGTAGCGCGCTGCGCTCGGCGTCGGTGAGGGTCGCGAGGTCACGGCCGGCGAAGAGCACCTGGCCGGAGTCGGGCCGGACGATGCCGGCGAGGCAGTGCAGCAGGGTGGACTTGCCGGAGCCCGACGAGCCCATCACGGCGAGCACCTCGCCCTCGTGGACGCGCAGGCTGGCGCCGGCGAGCGCCCGGGTGGGGCCGAACGAGCGGTGCAGGTCCTCGGCGACCAGCAGCGGCGCGGTCACGACCGGACCGCCGCGGCGAGGTCGTCGAGACGGGCGGCGGTCAGCTCCAGCCAGCGCAGGTCGGCCTCCAGGTGGAACAGCGCGTGGTCGCAGATCAACTGCTCGGCGAGGTCGCCGTCGCGCTTGCGGCGGGTCAGCTCGCGCATCATCCGCAGGTGCTCGCCGCGCTGCACGTCGAGCAGGTCGGCGGCGGAGCGGCCGGTCAGCAGGGCCAGCACCACCTTGGTGTAGAGGATGCTCTGCAGGTACGGCTCGGGCTTCTCCGCCCGGGCCAGCCACTGCCGGACATCGGTGACGCCGGCTTCGGTGATCGCGTACCGCTTGCGCTCCGGGCCCTCGCCGGGCTCGACCGCCTCCACCTCCACCAGCCCGCTGCGCAGCAGGCGGGAGAGGGTGGCGTAGACCTGCCCGTACGCGAGCGGGCGGGCGTGGCCGAAGCGCTCGTCGTAGAGGCGTTTGATGTCGTAGCCGTGGCGGGGGGTGGCCTCCAGCAGGCCGAGGAAGGTCTGTCCGATCGACATGACGGGCACTATACACATCATGTATACGCGGTGTGTATACCGGTAGGGTGTGGCGGTATCCGCCGCATGGGAGGTCATGTGTTCGCCCTGTCCCTGACCGAGGACGTCGAGATGCGTCCCCTCGAACCCTGGCGGGCCGAGGAGTTCCTCGCCCACCTGGACCGCGCCCGCGAGCACATCGCGCCCTGGGTGTCGCCGGCGTTCGTGGCCACCGACCTCGACTCCGCCCGGGCCGTGCTCCAGCGCCACGCCGACCGGTACGCGCGCGGCGCCGGCGGCATCTGGGGCCTCTGGCGGCAGGGCACCCTGGTCGGCGGGGTCCTGTTCGTCTCGCTCGACACGGCGACGGGCGTCTGCGAGGCGGGCTGCTGGCTGGAGCCCGCCGCCGAGGGCCACGGGCTGGTCAGCCGGGCGGTGGAGCGGATCGTCGACTGGGCCGTCGAGGAGCGGGGCATCCACCGGGTCGAGTGGCGCACCAACGCCCGCAACGCCCGCAGCATCGCCACCGCCAAGCGGCTGGGCATGCGCCACGACGGGACGCTGCGCGAGGTCTACCCCGGCCCGGACGGGCGGATCGACCTTCAGGTGTGGTCGGTGCTGGCGCCCGAGTGGCGGGCCCGCCGGTCAGACGGCGGCGAGCACCGCGTCGAGTGAGCGGGGCACCCGGTCCGGCTCCAGCGCGCGCACCAGCAGCTTCGCGTACGCGCTCTTGCGGCCGGACCGGGTGCCGAGGAACCGGCGCAGCTGCGCCTCGACGGCGCGCCCCTGCTGGGCCGGCTGCCGCTGGAAAAGCTGGAACGTGCGCAGCTCACCCTCGGCGGCGATGACCTCCCGCACCCCGGCCACGCCGACCGCGCGGATCAGCTCGTCCTCCAGGTCGGCCACGCAGGCGTGGAACCCCAGGGCCGCCAGGTCGGACCGGGACAGGCCGCCGCCGAGGCCGCACCGTTCCAGCCCCCGCCGGAAGAAGCCCTCCTCGGCGTCGTCGTAGAGGCCCGCCAGCCGCAGCCGGCGCCCGGACGGGCCGAACAGGTCGAGGAAGTGGCCGATGTTCGTCGCGCCGCCCATCGACACCACCCGTACGCCGTCGGCGTCGAGGTCCCGGCCCCGCCTGGCGGCGAGCGTCTCCAGCGCGACCCGGTCGCTCCTGCCCTCGACGAGCACCACGGCCCGCGCGTCGATCCCCGCCGTCAGCTCGTGGATGCTCCGCACGGTCGCCACCCCGCCTCCTGGTACGTAGCCCGTCGGGCCGCACGTTGCGGCGTGCGCCCGGCCCGGATCAGTCAGGGGATCGTGGCCCGGCGTGCCCGGCGGTGCAAGCGAGTTGCGCCGGGACCGGCCCGGGGGGGGGGGGGGGGGGGGGGGGGGGGGGGGGGGGGGGGGGGGGCCCCCCCCCCCCCCCCTTCTCTTTTTTGTTTTTTTGGCCCACCCCCTTTTCT
>NZ_JBVJGT010000074.1:0-28239 GCF_055587185.1 Micromonospora sp. NPDC048040
CCCCCCCCCCCCCCCCCCCCCCCCCCCCCCCCCCCCCCCCCCCCCCCCCCCCCCCCCCCCCCCCCCCCCCCCCCCCCCCCCCCCCCCCCCACGTCCAGCACCGGTGGAGGGGCGCCGCCCTCGGCCCCGGTCCGGCGTCGGCGGACTGGCCGGACCGGGCCGAGGCTGCTTCGACGGGTGGGTGATCGGGTGATGTGGGCCCTGTCGAGCTGCCCGGTCTGTGGGACCGCCTGTCGTCAGCGGATGCCGAACAGCGCGCGGTTGAGCACCGGCTTCGCGGTCTCCTGGAAGTCGATGTCGGGGTCGAGCGACCGCACGGTGCCCTCCACGACGAGCAGCGACAGCAGCGGGAAGACCAGCTCCGGCGACGCGGCCACCCCGTACCGGCGTTGCAGGTCGAACAGCTCGCCGGCGAAGGCGATCAGGCTGAACTCCTTGGCCGACAGGCGGTAGCTGCGGGCCACCAGGTCCTTCACGCCCTCGGTGAAGGCCGGCACGTCCGCGTCGTCGGCGACGCCGATCGCGCTCTCCAGCACGATCGCGGCGCAGCGGTCGCCACGCCCGATCGACATGTTGAGGAAGAAGTCCGCGAAGAGGCCGCGCATCTTGTCCGACAGTTGGACGCTGAAGCCCGCGTCCAGCACCACCACCTGCCCGCTGCGGGTGAAGTAGAGGTTGCCGGGATGCAGGTCGCAGTGGACGAAGCCGTTGATGAACAACATCTGGTAGACCACGGTCAGCGTCGACGCCGCGAACGTCCGGCGCATCGCGCGGGGGCACCGGGCGCCGGTGTCGACGGCCAGGTCGGGGATGAAGTCCATCACGATGGCCGCCGGCCTGCTCGCCGCGGCGTGCACCCGGGGCACGCGTACCCGCGGGACCCCGCCCAGGTCCTCCCGCAGCCGGTCGAGGTCGCGTCCCTCGCGGCCGAGGTCGAGCTGGCCCAGCACCGACTCGCAGAGGCTGTCCACCACCTCGCGGACCGGTACGCCGCGGAACATCGGCAGCCGGGCGACCACCGAGGCGCCCCGGCGCAGCAGGCCGAGGTCGGCGGCCATCCGGGGACCGATCCCGGGCCGGCGCAGCTTCACCGCGACGGTGGCCCCGTCCGGCAGCGTCGCCCGGTAGACACAGGCGATGCTGCCGCTGGCCACCGGCGTCTCCTCGACCGAGGCGAAGACGATGTCCAGCCGGTCCCCGTACACCTCGCGCAGCGCGGCCCGGCTCTGCGCGGCGTCCATCGGCGGCACATCGTCCTGCAACATGGACAGCTCGTCGCAGAGCAGCGCCGGCACGACGTCACGGCGGGTGCCCAGCACCTGCGCGGCCTTGATGAACGTCGGGCCGAGCCGGGCGACCGTCCGCGCGACCTCCCGGGCGAAGCGGCGGCGGCCGGCCGGCCGGCCGTGCCGGAGCGCCGTGCCGGCGGCTGCGGCGAGCCCCGCCGCGAGTGACGCGGTCGCCACCGAACCGATGACGACCGCGCGTGCGCCCAACCCCGCCCCACCGGGTGCGAGCGGTGGACGGCGCGATCCGGAGGGTGGGGCGGCGCGCAGGGCCGCCGAACCGAGGGGGGAGAGGCCGAAGATGAACTTGGACGGAACCATCGTGCGCCTTTCTGCCGAGGGGTCAGCAGGCCGGGTTAGGCGGTCGTCGCGGACAGCCCCGGCACGTCCAGCGCCCGCAGACGCAGGTTGGCGGCGTCGCCGTACCACAGGCGCAGGCCGTCCCAGGTCAGGCTGGTGGGCCGGCCGTCGACGTGGATCTGCAGCACGTTCCGCCCGGCGCGCAGGTCGAAGACGGTGATCGCCTCGCCGAGCCGGTCGGTGTGGGCGACGTACCGGTCCGTCACCGTCACCCCGGTGACGCCGAGCGGGGCGGGCACGGTGGCCAGGAGCCGCAGGTCCGAGGCGTGCCGGAGCTCCAGCGCGTCGGACCAGCCCAGCCAGATGCCGTCCTTGCCCGCCTCCATCCCGCAGATCGGCACGCCCGGCCGTGGGCTCGGCACGTCCCGCAGGATGTCGCCGGTCTGCGTGTCGCAGAGCCGCAGCGCCCCGTCGGTGGCGTAGAGCAGGTGCCCGCCGAGCGAGGTGAGCCCGGCCACCAGGCCCGGGCAGGACAGCGTGTGCCCGGGGGCGCCGCTGCGCGGGTCGAGGCAGGTGGCCTGCCCGCGGCCCTGGTCGGCGTACCAGAGTGCGTGGCCGGACCAGGTGAGGCCGGCGAGCTGGTCGACGTCGATGGAGAGGTCGTGCACCGACGCCGCGGTGTAGATGATCATCGCTTGTCCGCCCGGTCGAGGTGACAGTCGAGGCGCCACCGGGTCACGTCCCGAGCGGCGGGACCCTCCGGACGTCGGGGGCGCACGTGCACGGTGTCGCCCGCGGCGACCCGCGTGTGCCGGAGCGGCCAGACGAAGACCGCCCAGTTGCAGCCGAGGTAGGAGGGCATGTTGGACAGTTCGATGCCCGGCGCCAGCGTGGCGGTGAAGTACCCGAGCACGGCGTGCAGCGTGCCGTCCCGCTCCAGCGGCAGGGCCAGCGGCCGGGCGGCGCGCAGGCCGGTGTCGCCGCGGCCGGTGTCCACGAGGACGGCCGGCTCGCCGAGCAGGACCGGCTCGCGGCTGAGGAAGTGCAGGTGCGCCGACGGCTCGACCAGTTCCTGGACCACGTCCAGCCGCATGCCGAGGAAGTCGTCGCTCCAGATGCCCCAGCCCTCGTCGTCGAACTGCACGGCGGCGAGCCGGGTGACCACCCGCTCGGGCACCACGACCCCGCCGGGCCGCAGGTTGCGGCGGTTGAACGTGCGCAGGATGCGGGCCATGTCCTCCTCGGGCCCGAGGTTGCCCATCAGCTCGCAGACGGTCACGTCGACCTGGCGCGGCAGCCGGGCGAGGCGCGCGTCCCCGACGACCAGGGTCACCCGGTCGTCCCAGTCGTTGGCCTTGATGATCCGGTCGGCGACGGCGGCGACCTGGGGATCGGCCTCGACGGCGTACACGTGGGCGGCGCCGTGCCGCAGGGCCAGCGCGGTGAGCGCCAGGGTGCCGGCGCCGACGTCGGCCACCACCGTGTCCTCGTCGACCGCCGCGGCCAGCGCCCGGTCGTACGCCTCGACGCGGCGTCGGTCACCGAGCATCGCCTGGTGCATGAGCAGGTGGCGCTGGTCCATGTGCGATCTCCCGCCCCGTCGACCGGCTGATCTACTGGAGAATCATATAGCAGAAATTGATGCTTGTCCCCTGCCTCAGCGCCCGGTGTGGCAGCCGCAGGTGCAGCCGACGGCGGGGGGTTCGCCGTCCACGCCGTGCTCGTACAGGAGCTGCCGGGCCAGGGCGTGCACCGTGCCCAGCATCCGGTAACGCCGGCCCGACGAGCTGTGCCGGACCTCCAGGACCGACTTGTCCACCAGCCGCTCCAGCAGCATCTGCACCGTACGCGGCTCGCCGGCGATCGCCTTGTCGGCGACGGCCGCCGCCTCCAGGCAGAACGCGGCCGGCATCGCGCCGAGCGCGGTGAAGCAGCGTTGCTCGGCCGGATCCAGCAGCTCGATGCTGCGGTGCACCGCGGCGTGCAGCGAGCGGTGGTGACTGGGCACGCCGCGGCGGGGCGGCTGGATCCGGCGCAGCGGGTCGTCGAGCCCGTCGACCAGCGTCTCCAGGCGCTGCGTCCGCAGGCAGGCCGCGGCGAGTTCGATGGCCAGCGGCAGCCCGTCGAGGGCCCGGCACACCGACGCCACCGCCTCGACGTTGGACTCGGTGAGCCGGAAGCCCGGCCGCACCTGCGCCGCCCGCCGGGCGAACAACTGCAGGGCGGGCTGCGCGGCCAGATGGCCCGGCTCCGCGTCCACGCCCAGCGGTCGCACCGGGTACACCGCCTCGTAGGGCAGCCCGAGCAACTCCCGCGAGGTCAGCAGGATGGTGATCTGCGGGCAGTTCCGCAGCACGTCGTCCGCCAGGTCGGCGGCCTCGTCGGTGACCAGCTCGGCGTTGTCGAGCACGAGCAGCAGCTTCCGGTCGTGCAGCCGGTGCACCAGCGGTTCGCACCGGCCGGCGCCCCGGGCCGGTGGCTCGTCGACGGCCACCTCGACCGCCCGCGTCAGGTCCGGGCCGGTGCGGACGTTCGCCAGGTCGGCCACCGCCACGCCGTCGGCGAACCGTTCCCGCAGCTCCTCCGCCGCCGCCAGGCCGAGCGCGGTCTTGCCGACCCCGGCCGCCCCGGTCAGGCTCACCAGGCGGTACTCGCGCAGCAGGTCGCAGACCGCCGAGAGGTCCGCCGCCCGCCCGATCAGCTCGTCCACCACCGGTGCCGGCCCCCGCCACGGCGGCTGGTGGACGCCGGGCCGGGCGTCCAGCACCTCCCGGTACGCCGCCGTGAGCTCGGGGCCCGGGTCCACGCCCAGGTCGAGCTTGAGTCTCGTGCGCACGTCGGCGTACCGCTCGATGGCCCACGCGCGCTGGCCGATGTGGGTGAGCGCCTGGAGCACCCGGGCCTGCACCCGCTCGTTGAGCGGCTCCGCCTGGGCCAGCCGCTCGGCCAGCGGCAGGACCGCGTCCGGCCGGCGCAGCTCGAGGCCGAGCGCCACGTAGTCGAGCGCGGCGGCCAGGAACTCCTGCCGCAGCGGGCCGACGTCGTCCTGGTCGGCCAGCAGCACGGACAGGTCGCCGATCTGGGGATCCTGCCACTGGTCGACGCTCTCGCCGTACCGGGCGAACGCGCTCTCCAGCTCGCCGCTGTCCCGCAGCGCCGACGCCCGCCGGACGCCGGCGCGGAACACCTGCAGGTCGAGCTGGTCGTCGGCGATGGTCAGCCGGTATCCGCCGGGCACCGACACGATGACGTTGGTCCGCTGCCGTCGAGGCGTGTCGGGCTCGACCGCGTGGCGCAACCGCGCGACGTAGGTGTGGACCAGGTTGGCGGCCCTCGTCGGTGGCTGTCCCGCCCAGAGTGCGGCGATCAGGTCGTCCAGCGGCACATGTCGTCCGGCCCGCAGGGCCAGCAGGGCGAGGACCGCCCGCTGCTTCGGGGGGCCGAGGTCGACCTCCCTGCCGCGAATCGTCGCTCGGACGGGACCGAGGATCTGAATTCGGAGTTCGATCTCGGTCCGGTTCACACGTCCCCCAGCTGTCGTGGCGCTGTGCTCAGTGTGCCTCCACTTTAAGTGAAGAACTTCCATACTTAAAGAGGCGGAGCTGTTGCACTGGGTAGCCGCTCCGGCGTCATCCCGGCGTCAAGTGCCCGTCAAGAACGGTGCCGGAAACTTGGCTGCGGCAACCGGCGGCACCCGATCGAATCGTGTCCGGCCCAGGCCGGGCAGCTCTCGACCACGACCCGGAGCGGAGAGATGCGGACGATCGCACCCCACGGTTCGTACCCCCACCTCGCGACGCGGCCCCGTCCATGATCGTCGGCATCATCGGGCGCGGTCGGATGGGATCTGCCCTGGCCAGGGCGCTTGCGGCGCACGGAGGGCCGGTGCTGATCGCCGGTCGCGGCGACCCGGTACGGCCGCCCGACCCCTTCGCCCCGTACCCCGGAATCCGGTCCGTCCCGACGGGCGCCGTCGTCGCCGGGGCCGACCTGGTCGTCCTGATGCTGCCGTTCGCCGCCGCCGTGGAGCTGGCCCTGGCCGGCCGGCTCGACGACGGACGAGGGCGTACGGTCATCGATGCGACGAACCCGCCGCAGGCTGCTGTCGCCCCGCCCGCTCCCGCAGGATCCGGGGGGCGGTTGCTAGCGGAACTGTTACCGCAGTGGCGCGTCGTCAAGGCGCTCAACACCGTGCCGGCCGGCATGCTCGACGAGCCCGTCCTCGACGGGCGCCCGGTCACCGTGCCCCTGGCCGGCGACCACCCGCCGGCCAAGGCGGAGGTGAGCGCGCTGCTGCGCCGGCTCGGGTTCGCCCCGGTGGACGTCGGTGGCATCGACCGCGCGCCGGCGCTGGAGTCGCTGGCCGACCTGTTGATGGCGATCAGCAGCCGGCACGCCCTCCGGGGCCGGCTCGGTTTCCAGGTCGCCCTCGCGGAGCCGCGGGCCGCGGTGGACGGTGGGCTGTCCGGGCCCGCGCACGTCGAGCTGAGCCGCCGCGCGCCGGCCGGCGGCGGCGAGCGTCAGCGCCGGCCGGCGCCCGCCGCGGAGAGCGCCCGCTCGCCGGCCGGCCGGCCGCCGAGGCCGAGCAGGTAGAGGCAGCGGGGGAGTGCCGCCGGCGGACCGGTGACGGAGACCGCCCCGCTGACCACGGCCTCGACCGGCTCGATCGCGCCGCTGCCGAGATCGAAGAAGGTCCGGGCGTCGGTGGCGACCCGCAACGTGGCGTCCGCGCCGGCCGTCCCCTGCGCCGTGCGGGCCTCGCCGCCGGCGACGCGGACGTGGAACACCTCGCCCTCGATGTCGAACTCGTAGAACTCGTCGGCGAGGGCCCGGGCCGGGTCGACCATGGACTCGATGGCCAGCACGGCCCAGGAGGCCCGGGTGACCGAGGCGCCCGTGCGGACGGGCTGCTCGGCGAGCAGCGTCAGCCCGAACCGGGCCAGCACCAGGACCGGCTCCCGCAGCTTCTCGCCCAGCTCGGTGAGCGCGTAGCCCGCGGTGCGCCGTTCGGCGTCGAGCGGCTCGATGATGCCGGCCTCGGTCAGGAAGGCCAGCCGGTCGGCGAGCAGGTTGGTGCCGATGCCCGGCAGGGCGTCCAGCAGGTCGCGGTAGCGGCGAGGTCGGACCAGCAGCTCGCGGATGATGAGCAGCGTCCAGCGTTCACCCACCACGTCCAGTGCGAAGGCCAGCCCGCATTGCTGGCCGTACGTCCGGCGGTCCCGTTGCTCTTTCACGGCGCTCCTCGATGCCGCAGCGCGGACTCAGCCGCGCTTCTTTACTTAGACATAGTACATGACTGCCTCTTCCAGATTGCCCTCCTGCCTGCGGAAATTCCCGCGACGCCGGTACACCCCATTTTGTCCATCCGCGACCTGCCTAGAATCGGCCCGGTGACGACCGCCGTACCGGCCGGGCAGGACCTCACCGACGTCCTTGCCCGCCTGCCCAAGGTCGAGCTGCACGTGCACCTCGAAGGGTCGGTGCGGCCCCGCACCCTGCTCCGGATCGCCCGCCGGCACGGCCTCGACCTCGGTCGGCTCGACGAGGCGGCGGTGGTGGAGCTCTTCCGCTTTCGCGACTTCCGCCACTTCACAGATCTGTACGAACAGTGTTGCGCGGCGTTACGTGACCCGGCCGACCTCGAGCTGATCACCGAGGAGCTCGCCGACGAGGCGCACCGGCAGAACGTCCGCCACCTGGAGGTGACGTTCAGCCCCGGCACGCACCGACGGGGAGCGGGCATCCCGTTCGACGAGCAGCTCGACGCCGTGGCCCGGGGCGCCGAACAGGCCCGCCGCCGCACCGGCGTCACGATGCGCTTCGTCGTCGACCACGTCCGGGGCGGGCCGCCGGAGGAGTGCCAGCAGGTCGCCGAGTGGGCGGTGGCCAGCGCCGGCCGGGGGGTGGTGGCGCTCGGCCTCGGCGGTTTCGAGCCGCGGCGCCCGGCGTCGCTGTTCGGGGAGGCCGTCCGGTGGGCGGCGGCGCGGGGGATGCCGTTCGTGCCGCACGCGGGCGAGGCGGTGGGGCCCGAGGGCGTCTGGGACTGCCTGCCGTTCCGCCCGCCGCGCATCGGGCACGGCATCCGGGCGGTCGAGGACCCGCGGCTGGTGGCGGCGCTGCGGGACCGGGGCGTCGTCCTCGAGGTCTGCCCCACCAGCAACCTGCGCACGGGCGTGGTCCCCGAGCCGGGGGCGCACCCGCTGCGCCGGTTGTGGGACGCCGGGGTGCGGCTCACCCTCAACACCGACGATCCCAGCATGTTCCACACCGACCTGCTCGCCGAGCACCGCCTCGCCGTCGAGTGGCACGGTTTCACCGTGGCCGAACTCGCCGCCATGACGCTGATCGGGGTCGACGCCGCGCTGCTGCCCGCGGCGGAGCGCGCGGCGCTGCGCGAGCGGGTGACGGCCGAGCTGGCGGAGCTGGGCGTGACCGCCGCCGGCCTGCCCGCCTGAGCCCGCACGGTCAGCCCGGACGCGGCGCCAGGCGGGACCGCAGCGCGGCGATGTGCGCCGGGGTGGTGCCGCAGCAACCGCCGACGACGCCCAGCCCGACCGGGCGCCAGGCCGCCCAGAGGTCGGCGAAGGCGTCGGGCGTCAGGCGGGGCGGGAGATAACGGTCCACCGGGGTGGCCGGCGGCACCCTGCTGCGGTCCTCCACGTTCGGGTACGCGCCGAGCAGGCCCGGCCCCGCGGCGCGGAGCCGGCGCAACGCCCGGTCGGTGCCCGCCGGGTCGGTGCAGTTGACCAGGACCGCCGCCGCGCCGGCCGCCCGTACCGCGTCGGCCGCCACGGCGACGTCCTCACCGGACAGCAGGCGGGCGTCGCCGGTGCAGACGAAGCTCACCCAGGCCGGCAGGCCGTGCTCGCGTACCGCCCGGGTGGCGGCGACCGCCTCCCGGACGGTGTTCATGGTCTCGACCAGCGCCAGGTCGACGCCGGCGCGGGCGAGTCGGTCGGCCAGCCAGCCGTGCTCCCGCCGCAGCACCGCGGCGCCGGGCACCAGGTCCGGCCGGTAGCAGTCCTCGACCGGAGCGACGGAGGCGGCGACGAGCACCCGCCGGCCGGCCACCGCCGGGTCGGCCGCCCGGCGGGCCAGCGCCACGGCGGTACGGACCAGACCGGCGGCCGTGGCCTCGTCCGTCCCGGCCCGGTACGCCGTCCGCAGGGTGGTGCGGAACGTGTCGGCGGTGAGCACGTCCGCTCCCGCCGCCACGTACGCGCGGTGGATGCGGGAGACGAGGCGCCGGCCCTCGGCGTCCAGCAGGCAGCGCGCCGTCCACCACGGGGCGGACACGGACCGGCCGTGCCGTTGCAACTCGGTGCCCAGTCCGCCGTCGAGGACCAGCGGCCCGGACGTCGACGCCCCCGGTACGTCCACCGGCGCCTCCCCGCCTCCCCCGGCCGGCCCCGCTCGTCGTGGCCGGCTGCCCGATCGTGGCACGGTCGGCTCGGCCCGCACGACGTCCGCGCGCCGCCGGAGGGGAACTCCGCAAGCTGTGAGACAGGCGCGGCCGGGGACCCGCCGGCACCCCCGGTGCCGCGCCCGGCCGGCGGGGTCAGGCCCGGGGGGAGGCGATCGCCGCGACGCCCCCGAGCAGCGCCCGCACGTCGTCCCGCGTCGTGTAGCGCGCCACCCCCGCGCGCAGGGACTCGGGCGCGTCGGGCGACACGGCCCGCAGCGCCCGCTCCGCGCCGAAGGTGCCGTGCCCCACGGTGATCCCCTCGGCGGCGAGGATCGCTGCCACCTCGGCGGCGGACCGGCCGACGACCTGGAAGGACACGATCGGTATCGGGGACCTGCCGTCCGGACGGCCGAGCACGCGCACCCCGTCGATCATCCGCAGGCCGCGGGCCAACAGGTTGGCGAGGCGCTCGCCGTGCCGGAACACGGCCGAGCGGTCCCAACGGAGCAGCACCTCGGCCGCCACCCCCGCGGCGAGGACCGCCTCGATGCCCGGCCCGCGCGCCGCCCCCGGCCGGTCGGCGGTCCGGGCGAGCACCGACCGGGGCCGCCCGTCGCGGTTCCACAGCACCCCGCACCGGGGGCCGTACCACTTGTCGGCGGAGGTGACGAAGGCGTCGCAGCCCCACGCGGCGACGTCCACGAACCGGTGCGCCGGCGCCTGCACCCCGTCCACGAAGATCCGCGCGCCGGTGGACCGCGCGGCCGCACAGATCGCCGGGATGTCCGGCGTGCTGCCGAGGACGTTGGAGCCGGCGGTGACCGCGACCCACCGGGTACGCGGGCTGAGCTGCTCGGTGACCGCGTCGACGGTCAGCTCTCCGCTCGGCGACAGGTCCGCCACCCGGACGACGGCACCCTGCCGCCGGGCGGACTCGCGCCACGGGTCCACGTTTGCGGCGTGGTCGAGAGCCGTGCACATCACCTCGTCGCCGGGGCGGAGTGCGGGTGCCACGGACCGGACGAACCCCTCGGTCAGGCTCGTCATGTCGGCGCCGAACGACACGATGCCGCCCGGTGCCCCGATCAGCGTACGGAAACGGCCGGCCGCCCAGTCGAGCACCGTGCGGGGCCGCGGGTGCGCGACGTCCGCGCCGGCCCGCGCGGGATAACGGGTCATCACGTCGCGGACCGCGTGGTGCACCAGGGTGCCGGCGGGAGCGTCGAACCGCGCGGCACCCGGCCGCAGGTCGGGGAACTGCTCCGTGACGGGCCGTGTCACCAGGGCGGTGAGGGGGAGCGCATCCAGCTCGCCGAAGGTCATCTCATCGAGGGGGATCAGATCGCCGCGGCGGTCGTACGGACGCGCGCGGTGGTGCCGGTCGGCAACGGGGAACCAGGCAGAGCACGGTCCCGACAGGGCACCGGCACGGTGTCTCCTCGATGGGCGCATGTGGACATCGCGTTCGTCGCAGCTGCGTGCTGTCCCAGAGTCGTACTGACGGGCCGCGGGGGACGGCTCCTCTCAGTTCGGCGAAAAATATCACATCCGGCGCGTACGGGCGACCCCGTGACGACGGTGAGTGAGTTTCGCCGGTGGTCGTGGCCGACCACCGTGCTCGTACCCGGCGCGATCCCGCACGGCTACGGCATGAGCCCGGGCCCACCCGGTCCGACGTCGGTCGCCGCCGGGTCGGCGTCCGCGTCGGCACCGTGGGGGTCGCCGCACCACCGCCAGAAGTCCGCGCCGGTGGCCGGCGCCCGCCCGGCGGGTGCGCGACGCCGCGGGCCCGTCCGCCCGTCCGGATCGGTTCCCGTCCACCAGGACAGATGCCGCGGGTCGACCTCGGGCACCTCGGCGCTCCCGTCGGCTCCGGCGGCCCGGGGGCCCTCCGGCGGGGCTCCCCCGTGACAGGCGACGGACACCATCGCGGACCTCCCGTCCGGTGTCGATCGAGGACAGTCAGGCTAACCCGCCGTCAGTCCCGGGCGGTCTCCCAGCTTGCGCAACACCGGGCGGCGCCGGAGCGGCTCCCACCAGGCACGGTTCGCGCGGTACCAGGCGACCGTCTCGCCGAGCCCGCCGTCGAGGTCCTTGCGCGGCACGTACCCGAGCTCGCATCTGATCTTGCTCCAGTCGACCGCGTAGCGCCGGTCGTGCCCCTTGCGGTCCTCGACGTAGCGGATCCGGTCGGGGTCGGCGCCGCAGGCCGCCAGCAGGCGGTCGGCCATCTCCCGGTTGGTCAACTGGGTGCCCCCGCCGACGTTGTAGACCTCCCCGGCCCGGCCCCGCGTCCGCACCAGCTCCAGCGCCCGGACGTGGTCGTCGACGTGCAGCCAGTCGCGCACGTGCAGCCCGTCGCCGTAGAGCGGGACGTCCCCGCCGTCGAGCAGGTTCGTGATCGCCAGCGGCACCAGCTTCTCCGGGTGCTGGTGCGGGCCGTAGTTGTTGGCGCAGCGCGTCACCCGCACGTCGAGCCCGTGCGTCCGGACGAAGGCCAGGGCGAGCAGGTCGCTGGCGGCCTTCGCGGCGGCGTACGGCGAACTCGGCAGGACCGGGTCCGTCTCCGGCCACGTGCCGTGCTCGATCGACCCGTACACCTCGTCGGTGGAGACGTGCACGAAGACCGCGCGGGCGCCGTGCCGCCGCCGGACCGCGTCCAGCAGGGTGTAGGTGCCGAGCGTGTTGGTGCGGACGAAGTCACCGCCGTCGGCGATGGACCGGTCCACGTGGGACTCGGCGGCGAAGTGCACGACCTGGTCGTGCTCCGCCACCAGCCGGTCCACGAGGTGGCTGTCGCAGATGTCGCCGCGGACGAAACGGTAGGCCGGGTGGCCGGCGACGGGGCGCAGGTTGGCGAGGTTGCCCGCGTACGTCAACTTGTCCAGCACCGTGATCCGGACGCCGCCCGGCCCCGCCGGCCGCAGCAGGGTGCGGACGTAGTGCGACCCGATGAAGCCCGCGCCGCCGGTGACGAGGATCCTCGTCGCGTTCATGCCGACCTCCGTCGCGTGCGCTCCCCGCCGGCCGGCTCGGCCCGGCTCCGCTCCTCGGCCACGGCCGCCTCGATCATCCGTCGCCACGGCGGCAGCGGGCCGAGGCCGGCCCGCGCCCACCCGTCGTGCCCGAGGACGGAGATCCGTGGCCGCCGGGCGGGCCGGGCGGTGAGCGTCCCGCTGCCCGTCGGGCGCACGCGGTCCGGGTCGAGCCCGTGCAGCGCGAAGACCGTCCGGGCGAAGCCGTACCAGGTGGTCCGGCCGGCCGCCGTGCCGTGGTAGATCCCGGCCGGCGCCCGCCCGGCGGCGGCCAGCCCGGCCAGCGTGACCAGCCGGTCGGCGAGCGCGCGCGCCCAGGTGGGCTGGCCGTGCTGGTCGTCCACGACGTCCACGAACTCCGTCTCGGCGGCCCGGCGCAGCACCGCGCGGACGAAGTTGGGGCCGTGGCGGCCGTACAGCCACCCGGTGCGGACCACGTAGCCCCCGGCGGGCAGCAGGCCGCGCACGGCCCGCTCGCCGGCGAGCTTGCTGCGGCCGTACGCGTTCAGCGGGGCCGGCGCAGCGTCCTCCGGCCACGGCATGGTGGTCTCGCCGGAGAAGACGTAGTCGCTGGAGAGGTGGATCAGGAGCGCCCCGCTGCGCGCGCACGCCCGGGCCAGGTTGGCCGGGCCGGCGCCGTTCACCGCGGTCGCGCCGGCCTCGTCCGACTCGGCCCCGTCGACGTCGGTCCAGGCGGCGGCGTTGACGACGACGTCGTGGCCGGGCACCGCGTGCCGGACCGCGGCGGCGTCGGTGATGTCGAGCGTGGCCCGGTCGAGGGTGGTGTGCGGGCCGCCGGTGAGGACCTCGCCCAACTCGCGGCCCAGCAACCCGCCCGCGCCGGTCACGAGCAGTCGTGGCGTCGGCGCGCTCATCGCCGCCTCCGGTGCGTCATCGCCATGCCCACGCCGTCGGCCCCATCGTCCACAATGGATCGATGGTGTCCCGGCGTGGCCGGTGGACGCCGAGTCGGTTTTCCGATTCGCTGGCTCGACGGCCGGCCGTGACCGGCCCGCGAGTTCCGCGACGGGTGAGGAGGACAGTGGTGGACATCCGGGCGTTGACGATCGAGGGTTCGTGGCTGGTCACCCCGGAGCAGCACCACGACGACCGGGGCCTGTTCCTGGAGTGGTACCAGGCGGGACGCTTCACCGAGGCGGTCGGACGACCGTTCAGCGTGGCGCAGTCCAACGTCTCCGTCTCGGGACGGGGGGTGATCCGCGGCATCCACCTGGTGGACGTGCCACCCGGCCAGGACAAGTACATCACCTGCGTCTCCGGGGCGGTGCTCGACGTCGTGGTGGACCTGCGGGTGGGCTCGCCGACCTTCGGCCGGTGGGAGGGGGTGCGCCTGGACGACGTCGACCGCCGCGCCGTCCACCTCGACGCCGGGCTCGGCCACGCGTTCTGCGCGCTGACCGAGCCGGCCACCGTCGTGTACCTCTGCTCGTCGCCGTACGACCCGGCAGCCGAACGCACCGTCAACCCCCTCGACGCGGACCTCGGGATCGCCTGGCCGGAGGGGCCGCGTCGGCTGTCGCCCCGCGACGCCACCGCCCAGACCGTGGCGCAGGCGCTGGCCGCCGGCGTGCTGCCGGCCTACGTGCCGCGCGGGTAGCGCGACGCCGCGCCGACCGGGCGTCACCCGCCGCAACCGGGCGGCGAGCCGGCGGCCGGGTGCGACGCGCCGGTCGCCGGCCCGGGTCGGGGTCGGGCCGGCGCGGGGACACCGACGACGGTGCCGCCGGCCACGGCCGGCGGCACCGTCGCGCAGGCGGCGTGGTCGCGGCGACCCGCCGCCGCCGCGGGTCCGGCGCCGGCCGGCCCGCCCGGCATCGCTCACCTGCTGTTGTACGGCATGGTCGGGAACCATCCGTAGTCGAACATCGCCGGTAGCCGGACGTCCCAGTAGACGACCATGAACACGCCCAGCGCGATCAGCATCCCGCCGGTCAGCGCGGCGGTCCGGGACGGGCTCGCCGCCAGCCAGCTCACGAAGCGGCCGCGGGTGAGCACCACGATCAGGGCGAACAGCGCCGTCACGACGGCCACGTTGCCGATGGACTGCAGGACGAACGCGCCGGCGCCGTAGAGCGGGTTGCCGGAATCGACGGCCCAGTGGAAGAGCTTGTTGAACAGCGGGTACGGACGGCCGATCAGGAAGCCGCCGACGAGGGCGCCGAGCACCACGACCCGGGCCGCCGGCCGGTGCGCGAACGGGTCCCGCAGCACCCCGAGCGCGGCCAGGCCCAGGTAGACGAAGGCCAGCCCGATCAGCCCGAACACGACCATGGACTGGACCAGGCGTACCGGGAGACCGCCGACCGTGGCGGTGGAGAGCTGCGGCAGACCGTCGCCGACCAGTACGCCGACGAAGCCGTAGACCGCGGCGACGGCGACCATGCCGGCCGTGAGCCAGCCCACCGGGCGTACCAGGCTGCGCAGCCCGGTCCTCGTCGCCCCGCCCGCACCGGCCTGGCTCATCGGGCCGATGGACGCCGCCATGGCGATGTTGCAGGCGGTGAACGTGCCGGCCAGACCGGAGACGAAGGCGAAGACGAGACCGGCCAGGGTGCCCCCGATCGCGGTCGCCTTGGCGTCGCGGCCGAGCACCGCGTTTGCCACGGAGTCGCCGATGACGTGGTCGACGAATTCGTAGGACCACAGCACCGACAGCAGCACGCCGGCGGCCGTGGCGCCCAGCACGATCCGTCCCCGCCCGGCCGGTGTCGCCCGGGGGGCGACGGCGGCGGCCTTTTGCTCAGTGACAGCCATGACTGGATTTTGGGCGACCGGCCCCCGGTCGGTCTTCTCGCAGGTTGCCGGATGTCCCGGGGGGCCCGACTGCGCCCGCTGATCAGCCGGGCCGGCCAATGGTCCGCGTCACGTCGGGGCCAATTTCTTGCACAAAGTGCAAGATCGCTTGTAGCGTTCCCGCGTGCACACCGCCGAGACCGAACCCGGCCCCGGCCGGCGCGACCGCAGGAAGCGCCGGACCCGGGCCGCGCTGACCGAGGCGGCGCTCCGCCTGGTGGCCGATCGCGGCCTGGCCCAGGTGACGGTGGAGGAGATCAGCGAGGCGGCCGGTGTCTCCCCGCGTACCTTCTTCAACTACTTCGCCTGCAAGGACGACGCGCTGGTCGGCGACCACGCGGGCGACGGGGCGCGGCTGGTCGCGCGCCTGGCGGCCGTGCCGCCGGAGGTGCCGGTGCTGGCCGCGCTGCGGGCCGCCCTCGCCGACGTGGTCGACGAGGTGCGCACCGAGCGCGAGCTGTGGTGCCTGCGGATGGACGTGGTGATGCGCAACCCGGTGTTGCTGCCCCGTCTGGTCGCCGGCAACGTCGAGACCGAGCGGGCCGTCGCCGAGGTCGTCGCGGCGCGGGTCGGGGTCGATCCCGACCACGGCTACCCGGCACTCGTCACCGCCGTGGCCGGCGCGGCGGTGCGTACCGCGATGACCCGGTGGGCCGCACACCCCGACGGACCGGACCTGGCCGACCTCGTCGACGAGGCGTTCGCCGCGCTCGCCGCGGGCCTGCCGCAGCCCGACCCGTCCTGACCCTGCAAGCCTCCTTCCGGGGAACGGTCCCCGGACGGCCCGTGAACCCCGCACCCGTGAGGAAGCGTCAATGACCGCCACCGTGCCCGCCAAGACCCCCGAGGTCAGCGCCGGCCGCATGTCCCGCCGAGAGGTGCTCCAGGCACTCTCCGGCCTGATGGTCGGCATGTTCGTGTCGATCCTCGCCTCCACGGTCGTGGCGAACGCGCTGCCGCGCATCATCGCCGACCTGAACGGCTCCCAGACCGTCTACACGTGGATCGTCACCACCGAGCTGCTGGCCATGACGGCGACCGTGCCGCTGTGGGGCAAGATGGCCGACCTCTACAGCAAGAAGCTGCTCATCCAGCTCTCCCTCGGCCTCTTCGTGGTCGGCTCGCTGATCGCCGGGTTGACGCCGAACGTCGAGGTGCTGCTGATCAGCCGCATCGTGCAGGGGGTCGGCGCGGGTGGCATGACCGCCCTGGCCACCATCGTGATGGCGGCGATGATCCCGCCCCGCGAACTGGGTCGCTACGCCGGCATCTTCGGCGCCGTGTTCGGCGTCGGCACCATCGCCGGCCCGCTCATCGGCGGCGTGCTGGTCGACACCTCCTGGCTGGGCTGGCGGTGGTGCTTCCTGATCGGGGTGCCGTTCACCCTGCTCTCGATCTTCCTGCTCCAGCGCACCCTGCACCTGCCGGTGACCCGCCGCAAGGTGCGGATCGACTGGCTCGGGGCGCTGCTCATCACCTCGGGGGTCTCCACCCTGCTGATCTGGTCGTCCCTGGCCGGCAACTCCTTCGCCTGGGCGTCGGGCTGGACCGCCCTGATGGTCGGCGGCGGGATCGCCCTGCTGGCGCTGGCCGTCGCGGTGGAGGCCCGCGCGGAGGAGCCGATCGTGCCGCTGGGCATCTTCCGCAACCGGACGGTCTCGTTGACCACCATCGCCAGCGTGCTGGTCGGCGTGGCGATGTTCGGCGGCACGGTGTTCCTGTCCCAGTACTTCCAGATCTCGCTGGGCAAGTCGCCGACGGTGGCGGGGCTGATGAGTCTGCCGATGATCTTCGGCCTGCTGGTCTCGTCGACGATCGCCGGCCAGCTGATCACCAAGACCGGCCGGTGGAAGCGCTACCTGGTCGCCGGCGCGGTGGTGATGTCGGTCGGCATGCTGCTGCTGGCCACCATCGACGCGCACACCAGCGGGCTGCTGCTCGGCGTCTACATGGCGGTGCTCGGCGTCGGGGTCGGCATGCTGATGCAGAACCTGGTGCTCGCCGCGCAGAACGACGTGCCCGCGCAGGAACTGGGCGCCGCCACCTCCGTGCTGACCTTCTTCCGCAGCATGGGCGGCGCGATCGGGGTCAGCGCGCTCGGCGCGGTCATGGCCAACCGGGTCGCCTCGCTCTCCGCCGAGAAGCTCGGCCCGCTGGCCGGCGGCGCCGCGGGGGAGGGCTCCGCCGAGGTGCCCGACCTGTCCACCCTGCCGCCGCCGGTGCTGCGGATCGTCCAGGACGTGTACGGGACCGCCACCGCCGAGTTGTTCCTGATCGGCGCCCCGTTCGCGCTGCTCGCCGTGGTGGTCGTGCTGTTCATCCGGGAGAAGCCGCTGCACACCCTCAGCGGTGAGGAGCGGCGCGCCCAAGAGGAGGCGGCGGCCGCCATCCCCGGCGCGCACTGAGGTTCCTCGCCCGGTTGACGGAGGGGGCGGCCCGGCCTGCGCCGGTCGCCCCCTCGCCGGGTGGCGTCGGCCCGCCCGCCCGGGCCGGCGCGTCGCTCAGGACGGGCGCAGCCGAGGCGGGGCGACCGGCACCGGCGGGCGCGCCGACGGCCAGGCCGCCGGGATGCGTTCCAGCAGCCCACCGGCGAAGACGTCCCGCAGGCCGAGCGGCTTGAGGTGCACGTACCCGATGTGGCAGTCGCAGGTCGCGTTGGCGCACGGGCGGGGCCGCAGGGCCGGCCGCCACGAGCCGTCGTACAGGTTGCCGATCGGTTCGGCGATGAAGTGGCACCGGCGCACCGTGCCGTCCCCGAGCACGGAGACGGCGGTCTCGCCCGCGTGGCAGGGCCGGTCGAGCGACACGTGCGGGCGGACGCTGAAGCCGAAGAGCGGGTCCAGCTCCGTCCAGACCGCCTCCTCGGCGGCGTCGTAGCGCCGGCCCTCGGCGGCGTTCACCCACAGGTAGACCTCGGCGGGCAGGGCGGCCCGCAGCGCCCGTGCCTCGCCGAGGTGCTCCGGCAGGCCGACCACGCCGACCGAGTACCGGATGCCCAGCTCGGACAGCCGGGCGCAGCGGCGCAGGAAGCGGTCCCGGTCGACCTGGCCGGGGTGGTAGGTGGTCCACAGGGCGGCGGCGCGGGGGTCGGCGTCGGCCAGCCAGTCCACCCGGGCGGCGAGGTTGGTCTGGATGACGACCCGGTCGACGTGCGGCAGGTGCGACAGCGACACCATCGCGTCCCGGTACCAGCTGCGGGTCAGCCCCTCGCCCCACGGGGTGAACAGCACCGACAGCCGTACGTCGGTGGTGGCCGCGACCCAGCCGGCGAAGCGGTCCAGGGCGGCCCGGTCGGCGCGCAGCAGCTCCGGCGGGTCGTGCCGCTTGGCGAAGGGGCAGTACGGGCAGTCGTAGTTGCAGCTCGCCAGCGGGCCCCGGTAGAGGATCGCCAGGTTCACCTCGGCACGTACCCGGTCATCGCGTCGCGGACCCGGGCCGAGGTCAGCCACGGGCCGACCGCGTCGGAGCGGGCCAGCCCGGCCGGGGTCAGCCGCAGCCCGCCGTGGGTGGCCCAGCCCCGGTCGACCAGGCGGCCCAACTCCGGGAAGTCGTCGCCGGGCGGGCGGCCGAACCGGGCCCGGTAGGCAGCGGCGTCGACGCCGTCGACGCGCAGCAGCGACTTGAGCAACCACCGGCGGCGCTGCTCGGCGCCGTCGAGGGTGAACCCGAACTCGGCGTGCCGGAAGTCGTCGGCCGGGCGGGCCACGTAGTCGTCGAGCACCGCCCGCACCTGCGACACGCCGACCGCGTAGTCGAACGAGTAGTGCAGGCTCGTGGTGTAGGAGCGGGCGCCGCAGCCCAGCCCGACCATGCCGTCGTCCTGGCAGCAGTAGTCCGGCCCGTCCGGCGCCGGCACGTCGGCGCGGCGGAACTGCCGCATCGACTCCTGGCGGTACCCGGCCGCGCCCAGCGTCGCCACCGCCTGCTCGTAGAGGGCGAGCCGCTGGGCGTCCCAGTCCGCCCGGCCGTGCGCCCGCCGCCCGAGCCCGGTCAGCGGCCGCACGTACAGCGGGTAGAGGTACAGCTCCTCGGGGCGCCACGCCAGCGCCGCGTCGAGGCTCTCCCGCCAGGTGTCGGCGGTCTGCCCGTCGATGCCGTAGATCAGGTCGATGTTGAGCACCGGGATCCGGGCGTCGCGGATCGCCGCCAGGGCGGCCTCCACCTCGGTGCGGCGCTGCGGCCGGCCGGCGGCGCGGGCCTCGGCGTCGAGGAAGCTCTGCACGCCGATGCTCACCCGGGTGGTGCCGTGCGCGGCGAGCACCGCGAGCCGGTCCGGCGTCGCGGTGGCCGGCGAGGTCTCCACCGACAGCGGTACGCCGGGCAGCCGCGCCCCCGTCGTGGTGGTGGCGATGTCGAACAGTTCGGCCAGCTCGTCGGCGCTCAGGTAGGTGGGGGTGCCGCCGCCGAACGCCGCGCGGGCGTACCCGGCGTCGGCGCCGAGCGCGTCGGCGACCCGTTCGGCTTGCCGGCGCAGCTGCCGCAGGTAGCCGGTCACCTGCTCGGCGGGGGCGTTGGCGCGGGTGAACAGGTTGCAGAACCCGCAGCGCATCTCGCAGAACGGCACGTGCACGTAGAGGAAGAGCGCGTCGCGCGCCTCGGCCCGCCACACGTCCGCCAGCAACGGCCGGGGCCGCAACGGCCGGTACGAGGTCTTGTGCGGGTACGCGTACAGGTACTGCTGGTACGGCGAGCCGTCGAGGCCCGTGTCGGTGCTGGTCACCATTCTCCCGGGTGCAGGGTGAAGTGGGCGTACGGGACGGTCCACACGACGTCGTGGCCGATCCGGTGGCCGGTGTGGCCGTCCTCCCCGTACGCGGTGCCGTGGTCGGCGCAGACGATCGCGAACACCGGCCGGCCCCGGCCGGTGAGCAGGGCGAACAGCCGGCCGATCCGGCCGTCGACGTACTCCAGGGCGGCGGCGTGGCTGGCCGGGCTGTCGACCTGCGCGCCGGGCAGGTGGTGCCGGTTGGGCTGGTGCAGCGCCGCGACGTTGAGGAACGTGAACAGCGGCTGCCCCGCCGGCACCCGCGGCAGCACCTCGGTCAGCCGGTCGAGCTGGGCGTCCAGGCAGGTGGGGGAGGTGACCCCGAACTCCGGCTCCCAGTGCGCCTCGGCGAACAGGCCGGGCAGCACCGCGCCGAGCGGGCTGCGCCGGTTGAAGAACCCGACCCCGCCCAGACAGAGCGTGTGGTAGCCGACGCCGGCCAGGGCGGTCGGCAGGTCCGGCGCGTCGAACACCCACGTGTCGCTGCCTGCGGTCTCGCTGCCGGGGAAGGCCGCCGCGTACAGCCGCTCGTGCCGGCCGGGGGCGACCGGGGTCGGCAGGAAACCGGCGAAGAACGCGTGGTGCGCGGCGTAGGTGAAGCTGGCCGGGGAGTGCCGGCGCTCCCACCGGCCGCCGGGCAACGCCCGGGCGAGGTGCGGCGTCCGGCCCTGCTCCGCCAGCTCGGCGGCGACGTCGTAGCGGAGCGTGTCGAGGGTGAGCAGGAGCAGGTCGTGGCTGCCGATCAGACTCCGCACGGCAGCACCTCCGCCCCGGCGAGGGCGCGACCGGCCGCCGCCGACCGCCAGCGCTGCCACCGGCCGTCGGTCAGGGCGTGCACCTGTTCGGCGTAGGTGTCCCGGCCGTCGGCCAGCACCCCCGGCAGCAGGTCGCCGAACGCGTTGACCTCCGCCACCGCGTGCCGCCGCCAGCCGACGAGGAACATCAGGTCGATCCCCACCTGGAGCGTGCGGGGAAAACACCCGGCGACCCGCTCGCAGGTCTCCATCGCCGCCGCCCACGCCGCCGGCCCGGCGGCCGCCCGCAGCGCGGCGAGGTCGCCGCGGGCGTTGCCCAGGTGCAGGTTGGTCAGCGGACCCCGGGCGGCCCGCACCACGGCATGGGTGGGCCGCCCGGCGACCACCACCACCCGCAGGTCGACCACCCTGTCGCCGAGCCCCGCCTTGGGCAGCCACCGCTCCACGTGCAGGCCCTCGGGCGCGATCCGGTCGACGATCGCGGCGACCTGTGCCTCGTCCGTGTAGCGGCGGGGCCGCAGCGAGTTGAACAGCCCGTCGGGAGTCGCCTCGACGGTGGTGACCGCCTGCACCCGGCGGCCGGCGACCGCCAGCGCGACCACCCCGGCGGCGGACGAGCCGTGCGCGGGCTTGACGAACACCCGACCCCAGCCGGCCGCCGCCATCGCCGCCCGCAGCTGCGCCCAGCCGTGCACCGGGGGCAGCGCAGCCGGCACCGGCACCCCGGCGGCGGACAGCCGCGCGTGGCAGCGCCGCTTGTCGCACATCACCGCGACGTCCGCCGGGTCGTTGAGCAGCTCCGCGCCGCCGGCGGCGACCCGGCCCAGGCCCCTGATCAGCCCGGCGTACGTGTCGGCCAGCCCGACCAGCTCGCCGTGCCGGGCCGGGACGGCGGCCCGGCGCAGCAGCCGGTCCACCTCGGCGTCCTCCCCGGGCGAGTCGACCCGCACCAGCGCACCCGGCGCCGGCGGGGCCGCCCCGGTCAGCACGTCGAGCCAGGGCAGCACCGCGGGCCGGGGCAGGCCGGCGGCCAGCACCGCCCGGGTGAACAGGCCGACCCGACGGTTGTCGGGGTTGCCGACGACGGTCAGGCGCATGTCACTCCGACACCGCCGTGTAGCGGTAGCGCTCGCCGTCGTACTCGTCGGCCTCCTGCGGGTCGGACACGTCGACCCGGACGCCCGGCAGCGCGGCGACCACCGAGGCGGCCATCTCCTCCGAGAGGTAGTGGTGGTGCAGGTCCAGTTCCGCCAGGTGGCTCAGCGGCTGCCCGGCGAGCAGCCCCGCCGCGCCCCGGTCGCCGAGCGTGCCCAGCGACAGGTCCAGCCGTTCCAGGCGCGGCACCACCGCCGCCCTCGCCAGGGCCTCGGCGAGGTCGTCGGCGTTCTCCGCGTTGCGCAGCCCGAGCCGGCGCAACGCGGAGAACCGCTCCCCGGCCAGCAGCGGGGCGAGGTCGGAAACCTGCGCGTCGCCGCCGTAGTCGGAGGTGCCGAGCCACAGCTCCAGGTCGGTGAGCGCGGGCAGGTCGGAGTCGAGCACCGCGCCGACGAACGCCGCGGAGAGCCCGCCGGTCTCCACCGCCAGCTCCCGCAGCCGCGCGTGCCGCACGGGAGAGAACGTGAGGTCCTCGCCGCCGCGGACGCGCAGCACCTCCAGCTCCGGGTACGCCGTCAACAGCGGGCTGACGTCGCCCACCCTCATCCAGGAGACCTCGCACTCCTCGCCGGTCATGTCACCGAGGAAGAGGGCGCGCAGGGCGGGCAGCCGGGGCGCCGCCGCGCAGAGCTGCGCGATCGGGGCGAGGTTGAACGCCGCGTACCCCCACGAGCCGACGACCAGGGACTCCACGGACGGCCCGGCCTGCGCGACGAACCGGTCGAACGCCACCCGGAACTCGTCCGAGAGCTTGTAGTCGGCGGTCTCGTCGAAGTGCCACAGGGAGAACCGCCACGAGACCGGACCGTCCACCGTGGGCAGCGGCCCGTCGACCGGGACGTCGACGACCGGTCGACCGGCGAAGGCCCGCGCGTGGGAACCGAAGGCCACGGCCGATCACTCCCCGACCGCGGTGTAGCGGTACCGGGTGCCGTCGTACTCGTCGGCGGTCTGCGGGTCCGACACGTCGACGCGCACGCCCGGCAGCGCGGCGACCACCGAGGCGGCCATCTCCTCGGAGAGGTAGTGGTGGTGCAGGTCCAGCCGCGTCAGGTGGGTCAACGGCTGGCCGGCCAGCAGCGCCGCCGCGCCCTCGTCGGTGAGCGTGCCCATCGACAGGTCGAGGACCTCCAGCCGCGGGACGACCGGCGCCGCGGCGACGGCCGCCGCCACCGCGTCGGCGATCTCGGCGTTGCACGGCGCCAGGTGCCGCAGCGCGGGCAGGCCGGCACCGGCCAGCACGCCGGCCAGGTCGTCGACGGTCGCGTCGCCGCCGTAGTCGGACCTGCCGAGCCACAGGTCCAACCGGTGCAGGGCCGGCAGCTCGCAGGCGCCGACGGCCCGCACCACCCCGGCCGGCAGCCCGCCGGACTCGAAGCGCAGCTCACGCAGCGCGTCGTGCCGGACCGGCTCCAGCCGCAGGTCCTGCGCGCCGCGCACCCACAGCACCTCCAGCGACGGGTACGCCGCGAGCAGCGGGGTGATGTCGCCGTGCCTGAGCCAGGAGATCTCGCACTGCTCGTAGGTCAGTTCGGCGAGGAAGACCGCCCGCAGCGCGGTCCACTCCCCAGCCGCCGCCACCAACGCCTCCACCGGCAGCGGCCGCTCGTACGCCTCGCCCCACTCGCCGATCACCAGGGCGCGCACCGCGTCGGCCGGCACCTGCTCGCGCAGCGCCTGCACGAGGCCGGCGAACTCCTCGGGCTCCGCGTCGAAGTCCTCGACCTCCAGCCGCCAGGCGACCGCCGACGGGTCGTCGGGAAGGGTCATCCCCGGTGTGAACGGCAGCACCGGCAACCCGGCGAACGACGACACGTGCGAACTGATCACGCCTACCTCCGGTCGACTGGTGCAGCGGCGGCGAGACCGTAACAGGTGTGCCCGACAAGATGTTGACCTCCTCCCCACGGCTGAAGCCAGGGGATTCCCGTGGCTGAGGCGCGTTCACGCCGTGAGCCGTTCGGGTGGTTGGCGCTTCGCAGACCGCCCAACGGCGAGGTCTCCACGCCCTGTCACCGCCAGCCCGGCGGCGAGAATGTTCTTGGCCGCGTTCACGTCGGCGTTGTCCTGGTGCCCACAGGCAACGCACCGGAAGACCGCTTGGCTCTCGCGGGACTCCCGAGCGACATGCCTGCAGGCATGACAGGTCTGCGACGTGTACGCGGGGTTGACCTTCACGACCTGCGCCCCGTGGTACCGGGCGGCGTGCTGCAACCTGAGCAGAAACCCGCCCCAGCCCTTGGTGAGGATGGCCCGGTTCAGGCCAGCCTTTTGCCGAACGTTACGCCCGGGTTGCTCGATCGTGCCTTTGGCGCTGGCGGTCATGTTCCTGATGCGCAGGTCCTCCACGACGACCGTGCCGTGGTCGCGGACGAGCTGCGCGGCCGTCCGCGCGGCGAAGTCGGCACGCCGGTCGTGGATACGGGCGTTGAGGCGGACAAGTTCGGCACGCACCGCGTCGCGGCGGCCCGACCGACGGTTACGGCCGTGAACACGCAGCGACCGCGACAACTGTTGCTGCAACCGCGTGAGCCTCACCGCCTCGCCGGGCGTGACGAACTCCTGGTCCCACATGTCGCCGTCGGAGGTGGCGACCGCCACGGCCACACCTCGATCGACCCCGACCGGCGGCTTGCCGTTCGGCGCCACCTCGGACACGCCGTCCTCGACGCAGAACGAGATGTGCCAGCGCCCACCGGACCGGCTGACCGTGGCGCTACGGATGATGCCGCCCAGCGGCTGGGTCCAGCGGAACCGCACCGGACCGAACTTCGGCAGACGCACCTCACCCCACCGCCGACTCAGCCGCCGCACCGCAATCTGATGGGGGTCAGGAAACCGGAACGACGGTGCCGTGCGCGACTTCGACCGCCACCGCACCTTCCACGTGCCGTGCGTCTTGCAGGCCCGGTCCAGATCCCGCAACGTCTGCTGCAACGTGTGCGACGGAGCATCGGCCAGCCACCCGCAGTACGGGTCCTTCTTCGCCTCGGCCAACTGCCGAGCCTGCTCGACATAGCCGATGAACCCGCCACGCCGACGGTACTCACGGCGCTGCTCCAGGCCGGTGTTCCACACCGCCCGACACGCCGCCCCCACCTGCTCGGCGTAGACGACCTGCTCATCGGTGAACGCAAGCAGATACCGGCGGCCCATCAACAATTCAGCGGCCCTTCTGCTGCTCGACATACCGCTCCATCGCCGCCAACGGGTCGCCGCCCGTGGTCGCCACGAAATACGAGTTCGTCCACAACGTCGGCAACCGGGAATGCAACGACGGAAACTCCTCCCGCAACACCCGCGACGTGCGCCCCTTGATCGCCTTGACGAGCCTGTGGACGCCATACCGCGGGTCCACCTCCACCAGCAGATGGACACGGTCCGGCATGACCTCCAAGGCCGCCAGCCACGCCCCCCGCTCCTCAACTACTTCCCGGATGAGCTGCTTGAGCCGTTCCTCGATCTGGCCGTCGAGCACCCCGCGCCGAAATTTCGGGCACCACACCACATGGAAAGCACACTGGAAAACGACGTCACTGTTCGACCGCACCGTGACGGACACCCGGACAACATACAACCCACCGCTATCTACTGTCCGCCCACAATCGACGCGCTATACCCACGGCTAAAGCTGGGGGTCTGCGCGCTCGCCGGCTTCGCCATTCCGACGATCCTCGGCGAGATCATGCGCCACTTCCCCGACCGCACCCTGGAACATCCGTGTCCCCCGACGGCTGCAGGAGCTGCGGCTGCGCATCTCCGAGGCCAACGGCACCCTCACGCAGACGCTCAACCGGGCCCCGACGGTCGCCGACATCGCCGCCCACCTCGACATCACCGAGGAAGAGGTCCTGGAGGGCCTCGAGGGCGCCCGGGCCTACAACGCCGTCTCCCTGTCCACCCCCATCGGTGCCGGCGACAGCGCCACCGAACTGGCCGACACGCTCGGCGCCGAGGACGGCGAGTTCGAGCTGGCGGAGCTGCGGGTGGCCCTCGGCCCGGCGCTCGCCACCCTCGACGAGCGGGAGCAGAAGATCCTCACCCTGCGCTTCTACGGCAACCTCACCCAGAGCGAGATCGCCGCCCGGGTCGGCGTCTCCCAGATGCACGTCTCCCGGCTGCTCGCCCGCGCACTCGGCAAGCTGCGGGGGCAGCTCGCCGACTGCTGAGTCGGGCTTCCCGTTGCACCGGCCGCCGGCTTCGTCAGCGAGGAGCCCTTCCGCTGCCGGAGGCGTGCGGAAGGGCCCCTCGCTGACACTCCGCGCCGGCTGCCGGCCACCGGGCCCAGGCCGCGTCGGGGGCACCGGGCGCGCCTGCGACGGTCACCCTCCGCGGCGACGCGGCGGGCGTACGCGCAACGGCCGGCCGCCCGTTCCACCGGGCGGCCGGGCAGACTCGTCCGGGTGAACCACCCACGCGAGGCCCGCCGACGGCGGGTCCCGTCGCATGGACTGGCCGGACGTCGCCGACGGACCCTCCGGTGCCACCTCGGAGGCCCGCCGGGCGAAGGTAGGAGAGAGCAATGAGCACGATTCTCGTGACGGGCGCGGCGGGCTTCATCGGGTCCAACTTCGTCCGCCACTGGCGCCGCGCCCACCCGCGCGACCGGGTGATCGCCTTCGACCTGCTGACGTATTCCGGCACGCTGGCCAACCTCGCCGACCTCGGTGACGCCGTCACCTTCGTCCAGGGCGACATCCGGGACGAGCCGGCCGTGGCGCGGGCGCTGCGCGAGCACGGGGTCGACGTCGTGGTCAACTTCGCCGCCGAGTCGCACAACTCCCGCGCGGTGCTGGGCCCGACGGCCTTCTTCGAGACGAACGTGCTCGGCCCGGTCGCCCTGATGGAGGCCGTCCGGCGGGTCGGCCGCGACGGCATCCGCTTCCATCAGATCTCCACCTGCGAGGTGTACGGGGACATGGCGCTGGACGACCCCGGCGCCTTCACGGAGGACTCGCCCTACCGGCCGCGCACCCCGTACAACGCGGCGAAGGCCGGGGGCGACCACGCCGTGCGGGCCTTCGGGCACACCTACGGGATCCCCTTCACGATCACCACCTGCTCCAACAACTACGGCCCGTACCAGTTCCCGGAGAAGGTGATCCCCCTGTTCGTCACGCACGCGTTGCGGGGCATGCCGCTGCCGGTCTACGCCTCCAGCCGCAACCGCCGCGAGTGGCTGCACGTGGCCGACCACTGCCGCGCGGTCGAGGCGGTGCTGCTGCACGGCCGGCTGGGGGAGACGTACAACGTGGGCAGCGGCGTCGAGGTCGACGTCGAGACGCTCGCCGACGCCGTACTGGGGGAGCTGGGCCTCGGCGCGGAGCTGAAGCGGCGGGTGCCCGACCGGCCCTCGCACGACCGGCGTTACCTGCTCGACTCCGGCAAGCTGCGCCGCGAGTTGGCCTGGGAGCCGAGGATCGGGTTCGGCGACGGGCTGAAGGCGACGATCGCCTGGTACCGGGAGCACGAGAGCTGGTGGCGGCCGCTGCTCGACCGCGTACAGGTGGCGGAGGAGACCGCGTGGCGGTGAGCCGGCGCTGAACCCGTCCGTCGGGCGGCGGGTGGCCCGGCCTCCCGCCGATCGCGGTGATCCCCGGCCGGGTGACCCCCGGTTCTCCTACAGTGGTCCGTGCGTCCGGTCGCACGCGGGCCGCCCGCCCGGCACCGACGGCGGTGGCGGCGGCCGGTGGCCCCGGCCCGGTGTGGCCGCGGGAACGGGGGTTTGGGTGTTCGCACGGGCGTTCCGCCCGCACCGTGACGCGGCCCGCTCGGCGGGCGGCCACGGCCAGGGCCACGACCGAGCCGCGCACGGCGGGCCCGACGACCACGGCGGGCCCGACGACCACGGCGGGCCCGGCCGGCACGGCGGATCCGGCGAGCAGGCGGGGCACGGCGGGCACGACAAGCACGCCGGTCACGACCCGGAGCAGTTCCGCCGCAAGTTCTGGCTGTGCCTCGCCCTCACCGTGCCGATCGTGCTGACCAGTCACATGGTGATGGACTGGTTCGGCTACACCCTGGACTTCCCGGGCCGGAGCTGGGTGGGCCCGGTCCTCGGGTCGGTGGTCTTCCTCTACGGAGGCTGGCCGTTCCTGGTGGGCGCCGTACGGGAGGTCCGCGACCGCGCCCCGGGGATGATGCTGCTGGTCTCGATGGCGATCACGGTCGCGTACGCCGCGTCGCTGGCGACCAGTCTCGGCGTGTTCGACCTGGACTTCTGGTGGGAGCTGGCGGCGCTGGTGACCATCATGTTGCTGGGGCACTGGCAGGAGATGAAGGCGATCGGCCAGGCGCAGGGCGCCCTCGCCGCGCTGGCGGCGCTGCTGCCCGACGACGCCGAACGGCTCGACGACGACGGCACCCCGCACCGCGTGCCGCTGGCCGACCTGCGGGTGGGCGACACGGTGCTGGTCCGCTCCGGTGCCCGGGTGCCGGCCGACGGCTCGATCGTCGACGGCGCCGCCGAGCTGGACGAGTCGATGATCACGGGGGAGTCCCGGCCGGTGCCGCGTGGCGTGGGCGACCGGGTGGTGGCCGGCACGGTGGCCACCGACTCCGCGTTGCGGGTGCGGGTCGACGCGGTGGGCGAGGACACCGCGCTGGCCGGCATCGGCCGGCTGGTCAGCCAGGCTCAGGCGTCCAGCGGCCGGGCGCAGGTTCTGGCTGACCGGTTCGCCGCGATGCTGTTCTACGTCGCGACCGCCGCCGCGTTGGTCACCTT
>NZ_JBVJGT010000075.1:0-27564 GCF_055587185.1 Micromonospora sp. NPDC048040
GAAGCTACCGATATCGACCCTGGTCAACCGGCTCAAAGGCGTCTCCGCGCACTACCTTCGGCAGGAGTTCACCGACCGGATCAACCAGCACATCATGCACGGCCACCTGTGGTCGCCGTCGTACTACGCCGGATCGTGCGGTGAGGCACCCCTATCCGCCATCCGCGAGTACATCGAAAACCAGAAACGTCCAGGCTCGTGACGCGATTCCTCCCGGCCTGAAGCGACCGGGATTCCGCCGTATGCTGCGTGGCGTTTGGTCGCATGTAGACGGAGGCGCGAACGTCATGTCAGACCCTGGTGGCGCCCTCGACAGCACCGCATTCGAGGACTTGTACCGGAGCGACACCGCCGTCGCCCCGAAAATTCCGTGGGATCTCGGCGCGCCGCAGCCTCTCGTCGTCGCATTGGCCGACGCCGGCAAGTTCACCGGCGACGTGCTCGATGTCGGATGCGGACCCGGCGACAACGCCACGTTCCTCGCGTCGCGCGGGCTGCGGGTCACTGGCCTCGACTTCGCCCGGCCGGCGGTGCAGGCGGCCAGGTCCAGGGCCGTAGAGACGGGCGTCGACGTCACGTTCGACGTCGCCGACGCCACCGAGCTCGACGGATACGAAGCCTGCTTCGACACGGTACTGGACAGCGCGCTCTACCACTGCCTGACGGACGAGGAGCGGCATCGGTACGTCGCCGCCCTGGTGCGGGCTACGCGGCCCGGGGCACGGCTGCACCTGCTGTGCTTCTCGACCGGGATGCGGGGCGTCTTCCCCGACCAGTACCTGGTCAACGAGGAAAACCTGCGGGAGACCATCGGGCACCGCTGGACGATCGAACGGCTGGAACCGGCGCACTTCACCACGTGCTGCACCCCCGCCCAGCTGGGTGCGAGCGTGCGGATGATCCAGGGCGAAGGGGTCGACACCTCCGGGTTCGCCAGCCTCCCCACCAACGACGACGGGCACGTGATGATGCCGATCTGGCAGCTCGAAGCGGTGCGGGCGGCCTGATCCACGCCGGACCGCGCAATCGACGACCAGCGCCCTGGTTGGCGATTGGCACCGGGCTTGTCTGGCCAGGGCGAAGTCCAGGACGGGTGCAGCGGCCCCCGAGATCTTGGGACTTCCGGAGGGGGCCATCAAGTCTCGGACCTGGTACCACTACGGGCGCTGCGATCGGCACTGCTGATCCGGGGCTCCATCGGAAATGAGCCGGAGTAGCGGCGCGTCACCCAGCACGGCGCCGTGCTATTCGCACCCAAGTTGACGTATGTCGTCTTCGGAGAGCAAGGCCAAGCCAGCGACAACGTCCCGGAACCCGTCGTACTCCGCGCGACACCGCCGGCATCGCGCGATATGAGCCTCCATCACTCGATGCTCGTCGTCGGACAGAGCGTCCAACGCGAAGACACCGAGCGCCAGCTTGAACGGATCATTCGAGCTCTCGGGCTGGCTCATTCGCTCGCTTCCTGGCCGTTGACGCGTGCTGACTTTCCTCGCTCAGATTACGTACCGTCGGCATGGACGGTTCAGCCCATGGCTGGTTCTGCCGGTCGTCCGCTGGCTGATCCAGCATCGGCTGACTATCGGCGCCCGCCGGGATGTCTATGGACCAGCGATCGCGTCCCGGGTTTTCCCGACGAGCACAACGATGGGCGTGTTCGCCTGCGAGACCGCGCGACGCATCACCGGCAGGTCGGGATGACGCGCGCGTTTACGAAGATGTCCTCGACCGCCCGGCGACCGATCGTCGGCCAACTTCGTCGTACGCTGTCACCGTTGTCACCCGCAGGCGGCGGAAGCTCCCGCCGCACCAGTCGCTGATAGCGGGCCGGAGATGGACGCCGACGACGACCTCTTCGAGGTGATCTCGGTAACGGAGCAAGCCAACGAGATCCCCGATGCGATCATCGGCTCCTGCCCCGACGTGACCGCGGCACAGATCGTTGCCGCTCGTCCGCGGCTGGTGTCCGCGGCCGGGTCGACGCGGCTGGCTCGATGACTACGTAGTAGCCCGATGCGGCACGGGCGTGTCCCCAAACATCCGTGAGCTACCCGATGTCTCTCAGTGCCCGACGAACGAGCCTTGCCTCAAGAGAACCGGGTATGGAGGAGGGCAGCCATGGCGCTTGCGACCGGAACCGTCGCGGTCGGCGACCTAACCACCGAGGAGCGGATGCAGGCCCTGTATGACGCCCACGCCAAGCCGGTCTACTCGTTCCTCCTGCGGCTCACCTTCGGCGAGCGCCAAGCGGCCGAGGACCTGCTGCAGGAGACGATGGTGCGGGCCTGGCGCAAAATCGAGGCCTTGAACGAGGACATCGCAACGCTCCGCCCCTGGTTGCTTACCGTCGCGCGACGAGTGGCCATCGACGCTGGTCGAGCAAAGCAGGCCCGGCCGGCGGAAGTCGGACTGGTCGACATGACGGTCCTGCCATGCGGCGATGACGCCATCGAACGGATGCTCGCCGTTCAGACCATCAAGCGGGCGCTGGCTCGGCTGACTCCAGAGCACCGAAACGTGATCATCGAAGTCTACTATCGCGAGCGGACGGCCGCGGAGGCAGCCGCGGTGCTCGGCATTCCGGAAGGGACGGTCAAGTCGCGCACCTACTACGCGCTCCGCTCGCTGCGAGCGGTCATGGGCACCGCCGCGAAGCGCCGGCCCGAATAGCCCGAGGATCGGGCAGTTGTGCGGACCGGGGCGGCTCGCCGGTCGCCTCATACCGGCCGGACGGATCACCGAGTTACGAGATGTGCGCTGGTCATCCCGCGCCCCAGACATCCTTGAGCAGACCGCGCTGCTGATCGTTCATGCGGCCCGGTTGGGCGGTGTAGAACACCGGGACACCAAGCTCCACGCACCGCTGCCGCAGACGGACCACGTTGTCGATCAAAAACCGTTCTCGCGGGTTGGTCCGGCGGGAAGAGGCGCCGCAGTTTCCTCACGTGTGCGGTCGATGGTTGTCGCGCTCTGGTGCTCGCACATCGGCGTCTCCTCTCGCTCGCGTGCATTGCGCCACGAACGCCGGCGCTTCCGGGATTGAGATTGAACTGACCCACGGGCCGGGCCAGCCCGGGGAGAATGACGGCACTTCAAATCACGAAGCCTCACGGTCGTGGTGGGAGCAAGCCGAATGCAGGGGGCTGGACCCGTCGCGGTGGTTCGAGTCACGCCTGATGGGGCAGAAGGCCGTGCACTGCTGCATCGTCCGTTCCCTACGCGATCAATGCCTCGCGAACGCCATCCACTCTCGTGACGTCGGCGTGGTCCGGGGCGCGTCCTGGTACGCCGACAGCAGGAAGTAGCGGTGCCGGATGCGATGAGGAACTGCCTGGAGCAAGATTCGCACAGATCGGGGGTGTTCAACGACGGCGGCTGCCGGGTAGTCGCAAGGAGGAGGCGGGCCCGCCCGTGAGCGCGACGGCGAGCGGCACGCCAGGCACGTCGGCTGTGGACGTCGGCGTCCGGCCGGGATCGGCGACCAGTGCGGCGACGGAGTCTCGGTCAGCCCGACGGGCGGCGCGGAAAGCAGCCACAACAGCCTCCAACGCGGTGTCGATGTCGGGCAGTGCGAGGTTTGGTCGTGTGGGCGCCGCCAGCCGGTGTCTTGGTCATGGCTTGGTGGTGCTGGCGGCGGCGATGTCGGCTACGAACGCGTCGACTTGGCCCTTGCTGATGCCAGGCATGCAGATGATGTGGCTGGTGTCACCGTCGGTGGCCAGCAGCCACTTCTTGCGTACCTGTTCCGGTGGGGTGGCAAGGACGACCGTGAACGCGTAGGGATGCCGCCACGTGGGCCAGCCGGCGGCGGTGAGCTGGTTGACCGCGTAGGCGGCGAGGGTTCGGGCTTCGCTGACCCGCCAGCGGTGTCCTTCGCGGCCGTGGGTGGCGATGGCGTGCCACAGCAGTGCGGCGGCCAGGCCGCAGCGGGAGCCGGTGATGGTGGTGTCGACGGTGTCGGTGTAGGCGACGTGGCTGCTGTGGCTGCGGACGCCGTCGCGGATGAGGACGACTCCGCATGGGGTCGGCACACCGAGAAACTTGTGACCGGACATGGCGATGCTGCCGATGCCGCTGGCGTCGTCGAGGCGTAGCCGGCCGTCGAGGGCGAGCGGGATGCCGGACAGTGCCGCGTCGACGTGCAGGTGCCCGTCCGCGCCGTACTCGTCGAGGACGGCGCGGATGCGGGTGGTGTCGTCCACCGCCTCGGTCATGGTGGTGCCGGCCGTGGCCACCACGATGGCGGGCCAGCGTCGCCGCCTGCGGACCTGCGCGGCGAGATGCGCATAGTCCATCTCCCCGTCCGGCCGTGCGTCGATGACCACGCTCCGCGCGCCCAGTATCGCTGCGGTCTTGGAGATCGAGTAGTGCGCGGCGGTCGAGTAGTAGATCCGGGCGGTGGGATAGCGGCGGTAGGCGGCGTGCAGGGCGGACAGGTTGCCTTCGGTGCCGCCCGTGGTCACGTATCCCCACCGGTCGTCGGCCGGCATGGACAGGATGTCGGCGACCCAGGTGATAACGGCCCGCTCCAGCACCCGCGTGTGGGCTGTCCCGCCCGGGTCCGCCGGATCGCCGATGTTGTTCCACAACCGGCTGCCCAGGCGGGCCATGACCTTGCTGTGGTCGAGGTCCACGGCCCCGGGAAACCCGATACTCGTCGCCGCGTCGGCGTCGGCCTGCTGCACCAGGTGGTCGAGGACGGCCGTGACATCGATCGGCGCGAGGCTGAGGTCCGCGGCACCGAGGAGACTGAGGGTGGAGTTGTGGGTCATGCCGGCCGCCTGGCGGTCAGGTGGGCGGTGAGGATGTCGTGCAGCGCGGCGAGCTGCCGCCACACCTCCCGGGTGGCGTCATCGTCTTCCTCGGTGAGGTGCTGGTGGGGGTTGTAGTAGGTGATCCGGTCCGGGTCGAGGGGTTTGTTGCAGCGGATTCCGTCCACGCCGATGCGGGCGTGGGGGTCACGGTCGATGTGCAGGGCGGTGCCGTCGGTCAACAGCGCGTAGCACTGGCCTTTGAGGTCGAACGCCGACCGGTAGCGGCCGTTGGCCGATCCTTCGCGCAGGGTCCGGGCGACCTGGTACCAGCGGCCCTGATCCGAGTCGAGGGTGGTGACGCCGATGCCAACGTAGGTCGCGTCGTTGGGCAGGGTCATGTCTCCGCCGTTGACCATCGAGCCTTCCGGCCCGAGAGGATGCCACCGGCGCGCAGCGGAGGCGGCACGTGAGATGTTGTCGGTGGCGACGACCGCCAGGTCGCCGAGCAGCCGAGGTAGGTCATCGGATTCCGGTGAGGCCAGCCACAGCCGGTGGGCCATGTGCAGCCGGTAGCCGTGCGGCTCGGCTGGGGCCTCGGATCTGAAGAACAGCATCACCCCGTGCGGACCGAGTGCATCGCGCTGCCCGAACCGCTGGTCGGCCTCGACCAGGTGGCCGGTGTTGGCCCGCTTGGACCGATACGCGACTTGCTTGCGCAGGTCCGCCCAGCGGCGGTCCCTAGCCGGGACACCGTCACCGTCCTGCCTCTGCGAGGGCGCAGGCGGGGGTGGTGTGGGGGGAAACGTGGTGCCAGCCGGTCGGTGGTAGTCGCCGGGCACTGGGACCGCGCCGTAGCCGGGTGGTGGTGCGTAGTCGGCTGGCCTCCGGGAGGCAGCGGGCGGTGCCGCCGGTGGGCGCTCCGGTCGCCAGCCGGGGTGAAAGGGATCGACACCGTAATGCGCGCCGGGTGCGGCAGCATGGTTTCTCATCGTCGCGTTCCCCTCCTCAGATCGAGACGTTGATGGCGTCGGGAACGGCGTGCGCCGTCGGGGTACCGCGGCCAATGCCGGCGTAGACCTCCGGACGGGCTCGCCGCAGGATCCCGGCCCACACCCCGCCCGCAACGGCGGTGGCGACGAGGATCGCGGGCAGCAGGAACGGGTACAGCGACCCGGGCGCGGCCCCGAGCAGCGAGCCGACATTGCCTTGCATCAGGGCCAGCACCACCAACCCGCCGAGTACGCCCAGGGCGGGCGCGAGCCGCCACTCCCACACTCCCGGCTGCGGCCCGCGCACGCTGTCCGGTGCCCTGAACGCGGCCACCGACGCGGCCAACAGCAGGCACAGCAGCCCCATCGCACCCAGCGTCGACAGCCAGGTGAACATCGCTGCGATGGGGTCAGCGCCGCTGAACGCGAACGCGCCCACCACCACCGTGGCGATACCGGTCTGCGTCAGTGACCCGCCGCGCGGCGCGCTGACCCGAGTCGCGCGGCCGCCCTGCGCGAGCCCAGCATGCAGGACGCCCTCCCGGGCCATCGCGAACACATACCGTGCGAGCACGGCGTGGAACGCCAGCATCGACGTGACGATCGCGAAGACCAGCATCAGGTCCGCGAGGACAACCCACCCACTGCCAAGACGCTCCAGGACTGAGAATGGCAGCCGGCCGGCAGGATCAGCGGCGACCTCGGCGACGGCTCCGGGGCCGACCGCTACCCCCATCGCCCACGCGGCCACCGCATACACGCCACCGAGAACGAGCACTCCCGCGCTGGTGGCCCGGCTGACCGACCTGCGGTCGATGGCCTCCTCGACGAACGATCCCGGCGCGTCGATGCCCATGAACGCGGCCACGCAGAAGGCAACCGCGCCGCCAAGGCCGCTGACCGCCAACCCCGAGGCGTCGAAGCCCGCCCAGGACAGCTCACCGCCCGCCGGTTGTCCCACACCGGCCAGCACGAACGCCGTGACGACCAGCAGCGAGACGGCCAGCACGGCGGCCAGGACCCGGGTGGACAACACGATCGCCCGCAGACCCAACACCCCGACGACGGCCAGGGCGATGCCCGCCCACACCCACCACGTGCCGCCGAGCTGCGCGGCGATCGTCGCCCCGAACAGCCCGTACAGGCTGGTCTGGATGGCGTTGTAGGCCACCAAGGCGACCAGGCCGGCGGCGACGCCCCAGCCACGGCCCAGCCCGTTCGCGAGGATGCCGTAGTAGGCCGCCGGGTGCCGGACCTGGCGTGCCATCGCCGTGTAACCGACCGCGAGCACCGCCACCGTACCCGCGACGAGTAGGAAGGTGAGGGGCAGAGCCGTCACCTTTGTGGTCGCGTACGTCGCGACGATGCCTCCAGCGAGCACCACCATGGGCGCCGATGCCGCCGCCCCGATCACCCACAACCCGAACGGAGTCAGCGTCCGCCGCGCGAGAGCTACCTGCACATGCGTTGACTTCACCGTCACTCCCCCCGCTCCGGAGAATCCGGGCACGACGAGCGCTGGCAGCCATCCGCTGGATGCCGGTGCGCGTCGTCGGCGATTGCCGCCATCAGGTACACCGCCGCCGGCCGTACCGGGCCGCCGTGCCGGTAGCCCTGGTCATCGTCGAGCCGCCGCTGGGTGGTGTCCACGTCGGGCGTGAACCTGAACGGGTCGTGGTGCCCGTCCGGCCACGCCCGCCGGATCGCGTACCCCCACGCGTACTCCGCCGACGTCGCGTCTCCCACGTCTGTGACGGCGGCACCGGTGCGGGCGGCGGGCGGCCGTGTCGGCAACCGCCGCTCGGCATTGGGCGTTCGGGGCGGGGAAGCGGTAAGAGAATGGGTGGCCAGGGTCAGCATGAGGGAAGTGCCTCCTTGATATCGGGGGCGCACAGGGGTCGGGACTCCGGTCAAGCAGTTCGCACGAGTCGGCGCGCGTGCGTGATCAGTGGCGCCGGGCCGCCGAGAGGAGACTCCGGCTGGCTGGTATCGCCGATGCCACTCCAGCAGGACACCGCGGCGTGTCCGGCTCCCTGGTGAGGGCAGCGGGGAGCTCTGGCGGCACGGCATGATCCGCCATATGTGGGGAGGTGACCGTGCGGGGTGTGAGGAGTTCGGCCAGGAGGTTGGCGACGAAGCCCTGGCGGTCGACCCCGAGGCGTTCGACCCTCAGCGGCGCGTACGGGGGCCTGTACCTGTCGATGACCGATTCGGGCAGGTCCGCCGGACCGAGCTGCGCAGCGCCCTCGGCGAACGCCGCGGTGATGTCGAAGTGCCGGTTTGGCGCGACGGGCGTGGGGTCCCCGATTATCGCCTTCCGGCCGAGCCAGGAAACCGCGAAGCGCATCCTGCTACTCCTTGATCGCTAGCTTCAGCCGTTCGCTGGCCTCACCAGCGGCCTCTGCGCTGGCCAGCATCTGCTCAGACTGATCGACCAGGTACGACTGCCACTGGGACAGGTTCTCGTGCGCGGCCTGACTGGCCGTTACCAGCGCGTCATACCTCTCTTGCAGGTCCTGTAGCTGCCGCTGGAGTTCGGCGACCTGCGGGCCGGCGTATCTGGTGCTCTGGGTGGCCTGCTGGTGGGCATAGATGATGATGTCCTCGGCCTGCCGCCGCGCTTCGGCGAGGATCTCCGCGCCCTCCACGCTGGCGTCGCCGATTGTGCGGTTGGCTTCCTCCTGAGCGCGCATGGTCAGCTCGAGAGCCATTGGGTCAGCTGCTTGCGGTGCGGCGCTCGGCAGGGTTCCGTAGCGGAGCATCTCGACCTGGTTGAGCAGGCCGGCCACCTCTCGTCCCCGACGGTCGATCTCGCCGCGCAGCAGCGCGATCCGATCGTCTGCGAAGCGCGCCACCGCGGCCACTTCGGCCGCCGGGTACCAATCCTTGCGACGGCAGCGGCGGGTGGCTACCAGGCTGAGGCGCTGGGTGACCTCGCCGGACTGCGGTTGCTCCGCGTCCGGTGCAGGGTGTCGGGCACCGTGGTCAGTCATCGGACTCCTGTCCAGGTGGTGGGGTCACGCGGCGTCGGCCCGGCCGGCGCCGACAGAGGTGGGTAGAGCGAGTGGTCGTAGCTCTCCGTCAACATCCGGGCAGGGTCCACACCGGAGGCGGTCAGGGCGGTGATCGTGGACCGGGTCATCGCAGGAGACCCGCAGACGAGGATGTCTGCGTCTGCCCACGAGCCGAGCCGCAATGCGGTGTGGACGGCGCGGCCCACCTCGCCGTCCCACCCCCACCCGATTTCCACGGTGGGGACGTAGCGGAGCCACTGCTCGTCCTGGGCGGCAGACCATGCTTCTTCCGGCGCCGTCGCGGCCAGCTTCAGGAGCGCCTGGTGGTCGTACAGGTCGTCGGGTGTCTTGCCCCCCACCACCAGAGTGGTGGGACGGCCGGAGCCTCGCTGGAGCTGTTCGAGGATGGCTCGCAGCGGCGCTACGCCGGTGCCGCCAGCGATCAGCAGAAGCCGTCGGTGGGGTGCGCGGTCGTACGACGACAACGCGGTGCCCACGGGGTGCCCCAGCAGGAGTGTGTCGCCGACTGCCGTCCGGCGTACCAAATGGGTGGAGAACCGGCCCGTCGCCCGGACGTGGAACTCAAGCGTTCCGTCGGGGCGGGGAGCGTTGGCGGGTGACAGGTACCGCCAGGTGCGCATTGTCGGCACCTGTGTCGGCAGAGACTGCCCCGGCAGGTAGTTGCACAGGTAGTTCGGTCGGACGGTGAACACGCAGATGTCGGCGCGGCGGCGCTCCGTGCTGATCACCTCCGCCTGCCAGAACGGGGGCGCGACCCGTTCGGATCTGGCGGCGCCGGCGAGCATCAACTTCGCTACCGCCTGGTACGCCGTGGCCCAGTGAGCCCTCAGGGTCGGCGTCCACCCTGGTCCGACGAAGTGCTCCAGCGTTGCCAGGAGTGCCTGGCCAACCCAGATGTAGTGCCGCTCCGCCAACTGCACCGGTCGACCCTCGTGGTCTGATCCGTGGAACCGCCTGTGATCGGCGCCGAGACGCTGCGCGAATGCCGTGAGCGCATCCGGGTCGTCGATGTTCGTGATGATGTGCCCGAGCGCGGCGAGTAGCTTGTCCTCCTGATACCGCATGTCGGCTGGGAACATGGCCCGGGTCTCAGGGGCGGTAAGGAACAGAGTGGCGTAGAAGTATTTCGCTGCTTCGGGGCCGGCGACGGCGAGTTGGTTCCAGCTCCGGCGCAGCGCAATAACGTCCATGTGTCAGCCCTCCTGCCGGGAGGCGAGGTAGTGGCGCTCACGCAGAGTCGGCTCGGGAGAGTACGGCGTGCGGGCACCTGGCCAGAAATTCGGGTCAGGCACCCGGGTGTCGTAGTAGCGGAGCACCTGATCGTTGGGTTGCCACCCGCAGTACCGGATCAGCTGGTCGTTCCAGACGTGGGCTCGTGGTCCTGTCAGCGGGTGATCGGGGGCGAGCACCGTGATGACGGATTGGATCCGCCCGCCGTTGTCGGCCACGCGGCGGTGCTCGGCCAGATCGCTGGCGATGCTGTCAGTGGTGGTGACGGTGCGCCGGTCACGGACCTTCAGGCCGGCCCAGCGGACTCGGCCAATGCGCCGGCTAGCTGAGGGTGGGATGGGGTAGCTCACGGGGCACCCACCCGACTGTCACCTGTGGCAACGCTGCCGGTCGTCAATGTTGGCTCGTTCCCGATCGTTGGGCAGGTGCCGCCGCGTTCCCCGCGTGTCCTCCGCGTGATCGTCCAGCCGGGCGGGCATCGTCGCAGTGCCACGTCTCTCCCATCCCGTTGATGTTTTGCCTCTGGTCTCTGCCATACGGCCCGCACCGGACGGGAGTTCACATCGTTGGCTCAGGACGGATCGCCGCTCGTAATACCGAGTGACGGCGAAAGACCGGGACAGGGCCGGCTTGGCAGGGCACTTGTCCGACGGCCTGCTGCCTGTCGATCGGGTGACTGGCCGCCCGAGCAGAGCCACCTCGCTGCCCAGCTGGTTCGACGTCGTCGGTCGCCGAGTCAAGCCCCGGACGGGGACCGTCGCGGCCGCGCTTCGCGCCATCTTCCACAGCGAATGAACCAGGCCACCGTCGATCCGTATTAACAGTGAGGTTGCCGCACGCCAATGGGGCTGCGGCCGCGGACCCACGAGTTGTGCCGACCCGCGCGGGTCGGTTCCTGTGAGAGACGGTGATCGGACGTGAGTCAGCAAGCGACGCTGGACCGGGCCGGTTGGTGGCGGTACGCCGCATGCGCCGACTGGGAGACCGAATGGTGGACCGACGGAGGACCGGACCGCACGCGGGCGGTGCACATCTGCCTCGCGTGCCCGGTGCAGGAGCCCTGCCTTGCCGACGGGCTGGCCAACGGCGACATCGGGGTCATTCGCGGTGGCATGTTGCTCCAACGGCGCAGACAGCGGACCGAGGTGGTGGGGCTGATCTGCGCCCAGTGCAAGTTCTCCCCCGTCCGGTTCACTAGCACCACAATGAGGCGCTACTGCGGTCAACGATGCGAGGCAGAAGCGCGACGGCAGGCCGCCGCAGGTAGGCGCAGCCTCACCGGGGACCCGCAGAGGGAGACTCTTCCGGTCACCTGCGCCGCTCAAACCACAGCCAAGGTTTAAGCTCCTAACTCTGCGAGCGCGCCGCAGCCAGCGCCAGCAGACGATGGCGCAGGCGAGGGTGAGGAACGCTTCGTGGATGTCGTCACGGATCTCCCAGCGGATCCGGAGGCGGCGGAACCAGTGCGGCAGGGCGACGGTCTGCTCCACGACCCAGCGTCGGGTGCCGAGGCCGGAGCCGTGGCCGACTCCGCGTCGGGCGATGACGGGTGTGATGCCGTGTCCCTAGCTACCGCGGGTAGTGGTGGTACCACGGGTCAAGCACCAACCAATCTGCGGATCGACGGCGACACCGTTGAAGCCCGCCGGACCCGCCTTGCTAATTCGCATTAGCATCTTGACGCCGCCGAGATGGCCCGCACAGACTCGTCAACCAACGAACCCGTCCGCGACGGTCGTCCACACCGTACGGTCGCTCAGCGAAGGTGAATGACACCCGCTGACTCGTCACGGCCGGCCCGCTCCCCCTGCCCCCATCGGCCCGCCTCGTGAACGGAGAAACGCGATGGCGCGTACCCCTGAAGGCTCTATCTCCCGACGCACGCTGCTGCGTGGTGCGGCGGCCGTCGGTGTCGCGACCACCGGCGCCGGCCTTGCCGCGACGCCCACGCCGGCGCTCGCCGCACCGGCCGGCTTCCCCAACTATCGGTACGTGCGCGACGCGTTCGCCAGCCCGTTGCGCTACAACCCGACCGGCGAGTTCATCTTCCCGTGCGTGCGCGGAGTCTACGACAAGATCAGCGGCTATCTCGGCCGCTACTACCTCTACTACGCGCCGCACGACGCACCCGGCGGCATCTGCCTCGCCTACGCCGACCGACTCGAGGGCCCCTACACCGAATACGCCAACAACCCCATCATCGACCGAGCGCTGCCGACCACCACGGTAAGCCACGTGTCGTCCCCGCACGTCGTATGGGACGCACCAACCAAACAGTTCTACCTCTACTTCCACGGCGAGAACTACACGACCCGGGTCGCCCGCTCGACCGACGGCATCCACTTCACCGACGAGACCCCGATCCTGTCGACGAGACTGGTACCCAACACGACCGAGACCTCGTACGCACGGGTCTTCGAGCACACCGTGGCCGGCAAGGGCAACCGCTACGTGATGGTGTTCATGGGCTACCACACAATCGGACCGGGCACCCGGAAGATCTTCTGGGGCTGGTCACCGAACGGCTGGAGCGGCTGGCAGTTCGACCCGAACCCGCTGGTGTCACCGTCGGGCGACGGACTCACCGACATCTCCGCGGCGCACCTGTTGAAGCGCAACGACACCGCGTATCTCGCGTATCACGGCAACAGCGGCAACATGTATCTGACCGAGATCGGCAACAACTTCGACCGCGAGGTCCACCTCGGAGTGTTCCACCGGCCGATCGCGTCGGACAACGGCCGGGTCGCGGCACCGACGTTCGGCACCGACGGCGGCGTGAGCTACATGCTCTACGAGGCCGGGCCCCGCCTCGACGCCAGGATCTGCGTGGCCCGCGCGGTCTAGTGCTGTTTCCACCAACGTTCACCGGGTTTCCGGTGGGTGTTGTGGATCCTCGCCGAATTGGCGAGCGACTCCCCACTGGTTGGTGGGGCGGGCCACCGCGGGCCGTCTTGACCCTTGCGCCGCCCGGGTGGGCGGCGGGGGTCACGTCGGGACCGGCCGGTGCCGGGGAGGTGCCGGCCGGCTCGACGGTGCGTGACTACCCCGGGCAGCACGACGGCTGTGGGGGTGGTGGGTCCGCCGCCCGGGGTGCGGGTGGCGATGCTGGCCGCCGCGACGAGGTCGCGGTGGCCTGAGAACTGGCAGTGTGGGCAGGTCAGGGGCCGGCCCCGCGGCTTCGGCACGCGTCGCCGGCAGGTGGGGCAGGTGGACGAGGTGCCGCGTTCGTCGACGAGCCGGAGGGTGATGCCGGCGAGGGTGGCCTTGTCGGTCAGGATCTGCAGGAGTCGCCCGATCTGCCATTGCCGTAGCCGCAGGTTGTGCCGCCGCCCCGCCGACAGGTCCAGGACGCCGCGGGGGTCGCCGACGTGCAACACCCCCACCCGCTGCCGGACGGCCCAGTCGACGACGGTGCGGGCGGCTTCGTGTTGGGCCTGCCGCACCCGCCGCCGATGACGGGCCTCCACCCGACGGGCGCGAGCCCGGTACTGACGCCACCGCCGTGACCCCCGCTGGCCCGGCTTCGGCGCCCGGCGGGCGACGGCACGACGGCGAGTCTTGGTGTCGGCCAGGTGCATGCGGTGCTCGGCGCGGATCGCCCGCCCCGACACCAACAACGCCTCCCCACCAGGACCAGCGACCGCGTACGGGTGAATCACACCGACGTCCACGCCCGCCACCCGGCCGGGATCCGGCCCCTCACCAGCCGGATACACCGCAACCGGGACCTCGGCGGTCACATCGAGGAACAACCGGCCGCCCTCGCACAGCAGAGTGATCGAGCGGACCTGCTCCACCGGATACGGCACCTCCCGCGCCAAGCGCACCCACAGAGATGCCGTGCCTTTCGCGGTCGGGATGCGCACGCGGTGGCCGTCGAGGGTGAACGTGCCGTGGTACCAGCGCACCGGCACCAACCCCCGCCGCCGACGCGGAAACCGTGCCGACGGATCACCTGCCTTGCGGTGTTTCGCCGCCGCGAACCACGCATCCGAGAACCGCCGCAACACCGACCGCGCCCCGGTCGAGTCCAACTCCGCGAACGTGCCCGGACCGGAGGCCGACAACTCCCGACACAAATCCTGATAGCTCACCAGCGGAGTGGCTCGGCGGCGGCGTCGCCAGGCGTTGACCTCCAGTACGCACGCCCATACGTCGCTGGCCGAGCGCAGCAGACCGAAACACCGCCGCCGCTGGCCCGCCGTCACCCGCACAGCGACACGGGCGGTGCGGTGCACCACCGCAGGCGCCGCAGGATCCCGACGACGAGGCACAAACCGAAGCCAACACCACCCGTACGACAATTTTCAGAACCAACCGATTACCCGGCCAACGTTCAAAGACGGGGCACTAGCAATACCTTCCCGTCACCGGCCAGACGAGCATCTCGGCCTGGAACGGGGCACCATCCAGCCGACGCCAGCGGCCCCGGAGCTCCTGCCCCGGGGCCGCCAGCCGCTAACGATCGTCAGTCGTTGGTGGTGTCCCAGCCGTAGTCGGGCAGGTCGAAGAAGTCGTCACCGTCGACCCGGTCGACGGTGCCGTCGGCCAGGCCGTTGAGCAGCGACTCCACGCCGGTCTGCACGCTCTGCACGAGCATGCCGTGCTGCTTCTGGCCCAGGTCGTCCTGCTGGCCGCGCACCTCGAACAGCACCGTGCCGGTGCCGTTCAGGGCGAACGCCGAGCGGCCCTGGCCCGCGTACTCCCGGTTGTCCGGGTGGTAGTACCGGCCGATGGCGGCGAGCTTCGACTGGTCGCCGTACTTCGCGGTCATGCCGTTGGCGACGGTGAGGGCGTAGCGGCGGGACTTGTCCTGGTCCAGCGCCGGCCACGTCGCCTTGTACGCGGCGCCGTCCTGCACGCCCAGCGGCGGGTAGTCGAGCGAGACGGAGATGAGGTTGCCGTCCTGCTCACCGCCGGTGATCCGGTCGCACGGCCCCATGTGGTGCAGGTCGATGTACGCGTCGACGGCGCCCTTCTCCTCCCGCAGACCCACGTAGACGTCGCGGATGGCCCGCGACTCCGGGGAGAGGAAGAACCCGGCGTCGGTGTCGCGGCCCGGAAGGTCGGCGGCGCGCGGAACGTAGTCGAGGTCGGGGTTGAAGTCGCGGTTCAGGTCGTAGCCGGGCAGGTTGATGCCGTCCCCGTTGAGCCGGTGGTACCAGGCGCGCGGGGCGCCGGCCAGCTGCGGGAACTCCGCGACCGTCGCATCCCAGGACCGTACGTTCATGCGCCGGTTGAGCTCGCCGCCGTCGGGGTTGACCATCGGCATGGCGACGAAGGTGACCTCGGTGAGGATCTGTCGGGTCTGCGCGTCGCCGGCGCTGCCCAGGCGCTTGAGGATCCCGAGCAGCGCCTCGGTGCCGGTCCGCTCGTTGCCGTGGATCGCGCTGGTGACCAGCAGCACCTTGTCGCCGGTGCCGACCCGGGCCGTGTACAGCTCCCGGCCCTCCGGCGAGCGCCCGACCACCTCGACGTCCACCCGGCCGCCGCTGGTGCGCTCGATCTGCGCCAGCTGGTCACCGACCTGCTCGTGGTTGCTCCAGCCCGACCAGGACGGGTCCTCGGCGATCTTGCAGCTGCCCTGCCCCGGCCCCTCGGGAGCGGCGGCGGAGACGGCCGGAGCGGTGAGGATGGAGCCGGCCAGCGCGGCCGTCACGGCGGCGGCCAGGGCCCCGCGGGAGCGAAGGATCGTCGACTTCGTGTGTACCTGCACGCGTACTCCTCTCGTGGATCCACCGACCACCGAGCGGGGCGCGGAAGAGCGCTGGTGACGCCCGGGGAGCGGACCACCTCTTGCTTTGGAGGATCTTGACCTGCGCGGACGGCGGACGCAATAGAGAGCTGCGCTTTTCTCGATGTGCGGGCAGGTTCCGGCCGACGCGGGGGCCCTGCCACCCGGCGCGTGGTCTGATCGTCGATCACCTGCCTGCTCGGCGCTGGGTCCGATGGCGATGCACGGCGTCGTGGTTGCCGCACCGGGTCGAGCAGTATTCGCGCCGCCCGTTGCGGCTGGTGTCGACGAACACCGTCACGCATGTCGACCGGGCGCAGACGCCCAGCCGCCGGCCTTCCGCCTCGACCGCGAAGATCGCCAGACCGCCGGCCGTGACCGCTCGGACCCGGGCGACGACATCATCGTCCTCGGGTGTGAAGTGCAGGTGCGGACGCAGCTCGTCGTGGGTGGTCAGAAACGCCCCGGCAGTTCCCTCGACCAGCAGCGCGTTGATCGCCGCGCAGCGCTCGTCGGTCCCGGGCGCCTCGAACACGGCTCGCAGTCGCACACCCCACACCCGCAGGATCTCTGCCTGCCGGGCCGTGAGCGCCGGTCGGCGGATCTCGTGCGTACGCAGGACCGCCTCGATCTCCCCCGCCCCGGTCCCGCCCACGCCGGACCGGCCCTCGACCACGAGGTTGGCGAGATCGGCGGCGAGACGGACCCCGGTCATGTTGTCATGGTTGAACTGCACTGACCCATTGCAACACAGTCGTTGACATGCATCTCGTCGTCATGGCGGTCGTCCCGATCGTGCTGCTGCTCGGACTCGGCACGGTGCTGCGCCGGCGGCTGGTGACCGACCCGGGATTCTGGCGCGGCATCGAGTGGATGAGCTACCGCGTCTTCACGCCCGCGCTGTTCGTCACCTCGATCGCCGCGACCGACCTGGCCGCCGCCTCGCCAGCGGCATTGCTGCCCAGTCTGGCCGTCCCGGTCGCCGTCGTCTCCGTGCTCGTCATCGCCCTGCGTCGTCCGCTCCGCGCGAACGGCCCGCAACTGACCTCGCTGGTCCAGGGCAGCATCCGCATCAACACCTACACCGGGCTCGTGTTCGCCACTTTCGGCCCGGAAGGCGTCGCCACCTTCGCCCTGGCCGCCGCGGTCATGGTCCCGCTCGTCAACGTCATATCGGTGAGCGTCCTGTCGAAACACGGCGACCGGGACGACCGCCACCCGCCCAGGCTCTGGCGCGAACTCCTCGGCAACCCCCTCATCCAGGGCTGCGTGGCCGGCCTCGCCCTGAGCCTGCTCCACATCGAACTGCCCGCGTTCCTGGCCACCACCCTCGACATGCTCGCCGCGCCCGCGCTGGTGAGCGGAACGCTGGCGGCAGGTGCGGCAATCACCTTCCGCCTGCGACGGCGCGATGTCGTCGACGTCCTCTCGACATCCGCGCTCAAGCTCGTCGCCCTGCCCCTTACGGCGGTCGCCATCGCCACAGCACTCGGCGTCAGCGGCGCGACGCTCACCAGCATCGCGATCATCTGCGCTGTCCCGACCGCACCGTCCGCCTACGTCATCGCCAGGCGGATGGGCGGCGACACGCACCTCATCGCGTCCATCACCGGCGCGCAGACGCTGCTCTCGATCGCCACGCTTCCGTTCATCGTCGGCCTGACCACCGGATGACCATCCCTGCGCCCGGCGGCACACCGCCGCGGCCAGGTCCGCGAGGCGGAGCCGGCAGTCACCCGGTGCGTGTACCCCGCCCGCCGGTCCTCAGCCCGCATCGGCGCGGGGCGGCGTCTCGACGGAGCGGCGTTTCGACCCAGACCGTCCGCGTGGAGGTCGACGCGTGAGGGGTCACCGCTGGGTGAGGGCCGGTCGTCCCATCTCGGCGAGGATTCCGGTGCCCTGACCGAGCTCGATGAGGTAGCCGTCCGGATCACGCAGGTAGCAGCGGATCTCCACCCCGTGATCCTTCGGTTCGGTCAGGAACTGTCCGCCGCGGGAACGCCACAGCTCGTAGACGGCGCGTACGTCGGTGACCCGGATGTTGAGCGCGCCGCTGAGGACGTTCGGGTCCGCCGGTGCCTGCGCCCGGACGGTCGGCTTGTCGTCGGTCGGGCCGCCCTCGTCGTTGATCACGATGTAGCCGTTGTGCAGCCGGAGAATGGCCGGTTGCCGCTCGCGCACCACCGTCGCTCCCAGCACGTTGCGGTAGAACTCCCGCGAACGGTCCACGTCCCGCACGATCAACAGGTGGGTGAGCACCAGCCCGTGCTCGGGCTGGAAATAGTCGGGTGCCTCGTCCGTCACCGTGGTCTCCTCCAGGTCGGCCGGACGGGTACCCACGCGGGCGACGGGCACACCTGTCCGCCTTCGGGGAGCCCAGGGCGCAGCGCGGTGACCGTGCCGTCGAGCGCGCCATCGCCGAACACGAGATCACCCGACAGGAGACCACCACCCTTACCATTCTCATTCTCGATAGTGATACCGTTGGCTCGTGGAGTTGTCGAGGGAGCGTTGGGCGGAGTTGGCGCTACACCCGGTGCGCATCCGGATCCTGCGGGCGGTGGCGGGGGCGCGACTGACCACGCACGACCTGGCGGCGCTGTTGCCGGACATCGCGCAGGCCACGCTGTACCGGCACCTGGCCACGCTGGTCAAGGCCGGCCTGATCGAGGTGGTGGAGGAGCGCAGGATCCGCGGGGCCGTCGAGCGGGTCTACGCCCTGCCGGCCCACGGTGCGACGTTGGACGCCGCAGCCCTGGCCACCGCGACGCCCGAGGATCACGCCCGCTACTTCACCGCCTTCGTGTCGAGCCTGCTGTCGGAGTTCTCCCGCTACCTCGCCCGCGAGCGGATCGACTTCGCCGCCGACGGGGTCGGGTACCAGCAGCTCGTGCTCCACCTGACCGACGCGGAGCTGGCAAAGTTCGCCGCCGACCTCAGCCAGGTCATCGGCCCGCTGCTGGGCAACGAGCCCGGCGAAGGAAGGGTGCCTCGACTGCTGGCCACCATCCTGCTGCCGGCCGATCAGCCGGCAGCCACCGACAGTCCACAACAGACGCCAGAGCGGGGCGAAGGCTCCGACCCGAGGGAAGGGAACGGCTGATGGCCTCAGTCACGGTTGCCGTCGACCTGGTCGACATTCGGTTCACCGGATGGGAGCGGCTCTGGATCGGGCGTGAGCGGCTGGCTGTCCCCGTCACCGCGGTGCGGAGTGTGGCCGTTGTGGCCGACCCGCTGCGTCTGGCGCGGGGCGCCCGGCGCGGAATGGTCGTATCCGGCTTCGTCAAGATCGGCGTTTGGGGGTTGCTCGCCGGTCCCCGTCAGCTCGTGGCGGCACGCCGGGGCGAGCTGGGGCTGCACATCGTCCTGGACCGGGCGGCCGCCGGTGGCCAGTTCGACGAGGTGGTGCTCTCCGATCCGGCTGCGCCGGAGATCGCGGACGCGATCGGACGCGCGTCGGCGGTCGGCGCATGAACGGCGACCGCCTGACGATCGAGGTCTCGCACCTGACCAAGCGGTACGGCGAGGTCACCGCCGTACGTGATCTGACCTTCACGGTCGAACCAGGCGTGGTCACCGGCTTCCTGGGCCCGAACGGCGCAGGCAAGACCACCACGATGCGCATGCTGACCGGCCTCGTGTCGCCCACCTCCGGCACCGCGACGATCGGCGGCCGGCCGTACGGGCGGCTGCCACGGCCGTCGCGCACCGTCGGGGCGGTGTTCGACGCGAGCGCGTTCCACCCCGGCCACACCGCCCGCGACCACCTGCGTGTCTACGCCGCGATGGGCGGCTACCGGGACAGCCGGGTCAGCGACCTGATCGACCTGCTCGGCCTCGCCGAGGCCGCCGACCGCCGCACCCGCGGGTTCTCCACCGGCATGCGGCAACGACTCAACCTCGCCACCGCCCTGCTCGGCGACCCCTCGGTGTTGCTGCTGGACGAGCCGAGCAACGGCCTCGACCCCGAGGGCATGCTGTGGTTGCGTGGCTTCCTGCGCCGGCTGGCCGATGAGGGGCGCACGATCCTGATCTCCAGCCACGTGCTCAGCGAGATCCAGCAGCTCGTTGACGACGTGGTGGTGGTCCGCCGCGGCGAGCTCGTCGCCGCTGGACCGTGGTCACGGCTCGCCGGACCGCCAGCGGTGCTGGTGAGCTCGCCGGATGCCGACCGGCTGGCCGCCGCCCTGCGAGTCAGCCGGCCAGACGGCGACGCACCGCGGGTCGAAGCCGTCGGGGCGGGCCGGCTACGGGTGTACGGGCTGGACGCGCCGCACGTCGCCGACCTGGCCGCCACGTGCCGGCTGCGGATACACGAACTGGTCACCGAGAACCCCAGCCTCGAACAACTTTTCCTCCACCTGACCACCGACAGGGCGGCGACCACCGCATGAACCACCTGATCAAGGCCGAGTTCCGCCGGTTGTTGGCCACCCGCATGTGGAGTGGGCTGCTGCTCGCCGCCGTGCTGATCGGCGGCGGCATGATGGGCGCGATGGCGCTGGTCGGTCCGGAGAACTTCGACCCACCCATGCCCGGACTGGACACCGAAACCGGCATCCGCTCGATCCTCGGCATCCTCGGTTACACCGCGTTCGTGCCGGCCGCCGTCGGCACACTCGCCGTCACGTCCGAGTACCGGCACCGCACCGCCGCCGTCACGTTCCTGTTCGCGCCGCGCCGGTGGCAGGTGTTGGCGGCCAAGCTCGCCGCGTACGGCGTCGGTGGACTGGCGTACGGGCTGATCCTCGCCGGCACCGCCGCCGCAGCCCTCTTCGCGGTCGCCGCCGCCCGCGGCGTCGCGCTCGGCCTGCCAGCCAGCACGGTGCTGGCGTTGCTGGCCCGCATCGGCCTGGCCATGGTCGTGTACCTGCTGATCGGCGTGGGCATGGGCGCCCTGATCCGCCACCAGGTCATAGCCCTGTGCGTCGTGATCGGCTACCTGTACCTGGGCGAGACGCTGCTCATGATGATCCCCGGCATCAACGCGCTCTATCCAGTCCTGCCCGGTGGCGCCACCGCCTCCCTCACCGACTTCACCTACCTCGCTGACGCCATGTCCGAACAGGTCGGCAGCACGGCCATCCAGCTACTGCCACCAGCCACCGGCGCACTGCTGCTCACCGCGTACGCACTCGCCGCCTCGCTGATCGCCGTCATCGTCCCCATGCGCCGCGACATCACCTGACCCGACGTCCCCAACATCGAGGCCGAAGCGCAGAGCCGCCGTTCATGCGTACTCGAGCGGGCCGGTCAGGTCGTGCTCCGCGACGGCTTCGGTGAGGTCGGCGAGCTGTCAGGCGCTGGCGGCGACGGCCGAGCTTCGGGGCGGTCGGCCGTTACGGCCGACCGCCCCGAAGACGTCATCAGGTGGCGGATCACGCAAGTGGCGGTTCAGGCCTGGCCCGCACCGTCGCCTTTGCCTCCGGCCGGGTCGTTGTGGAGGTGACTCGGCGCTCGGCGGTGGGGCCGGTGTTGTCTGCGACGGCAACGTCTTCCGCGGCGAGCCGTTCGGAGGCGTCGCGAGTGGCGGCATCGGCACCTCGGGCGTCGTCCGTAGCGGGGTGCCGGGCGGTGGCGTTGGTGGCCGTCGAGGCGTTCGACGGGTCGTCGTGGGCGGTCGGGGTCGGGTCGATGGTGGTCATGGTGCTCTCCTTCACACACTGCTGGTGATCGAGGTGAGTGTGGTGGGGGATTCGGGTCAGCTGACCTGGGCGGGCTGGGCGTCGGTGGTCTGTTCCGGGTGGGGTGCGGTGCTGCGCAGGGTGATCGCCGCGATGGCTGCTCCCGCGGCGGCGATGATCCCGGCGCCGATGAAGGCGGCGGAGTAGCCGTCGGTCAGGGCCGGCAGGTCGCCGAGTTGGTCGGCGCCGTAGGACGCGGCGACGGCGGTCATGGCGGCCAGGCCGAGGGCGGAGCCGACCTGGTAGCTGGTGTTGACGATGCCGGATGCCAGCCCGCCTTCCTCGGGGCGGGCGCTGGAGATCGCGGTGCCCAGCGACGGGATGAAGGCGAGCGACATGCCCAGCGCCGCGACGAGTGAGGCGGGCAGGACGTCGGTGACGAAGGTGCCGTCCGGGCGGATCAGAGCGAGCCATCCGAGGCCGGCGGCGAGGACCGCGAGGCCGGTCACGACCATGGGCTTGGGGCCGAATCGGTTGATGGCCCGCGGTGCGAGGGCGATCATCCCGAGCATGATGAGGACGGTCATGGGCAGCAGCGCGGCACCGCTGGGGAAGGCGCTGTAGCCGAGGACCTGCTGCAGGTACAGGTTGAGGTAGAACCACATCGGGATCCAGGCCGCGCCGAGCAGCAGTTGGGCGATGTTCGCGGCGGCGAGGTTCGTGGCGCGGAAGATGGACAGGCGCATCAGCGGCTCCCGGCGGGCGGCCTGGATGGCGAGGAACGCCGCCAGGGCGGCGACGGCGCCGGCCAGGACCAACCAGGTCTGCCCGGAGGACCAGCCGACCTCGGGGGCGCGGACGATGGCGTAGACGGCGGCCCCGAGACCGAGGGTCACGGTGAGCGCTCCGGCGACGTCGAGGGAGCCTCGGCGGGCGCCGCCGGCCGGCATCAGCGCCGGGGTGGCGAGGACGGCGACCAGCGCGATCGGGATGTTGATGTAGAAGACCCAGGGCCAGCTGACGTACTCGGTGATGACGCCGCCGAGGAAGACGCCGGCGGTGCCGCCGGCGGGTGCCGCGGCTCCGTAGAGAGCAAGGGCTCTGGTGAGTTCCCGCGGCTCGGCGCCGAAGAGCATCATCAGCAGGGTCAGCGCCGAGGGCGCGATCAGGGCGGCGCCGGCGCCCTGGACGGCGCGGGCGGCCAGCTCGACGGCGACGCTGTCGGCCAGGCCGGCGGCGGCCGACCCGGCCAGGAGGATCAGCCAGCCGGCGGTGAACATGCGGCGGGCGCCGAACAGGTCGGACAACCGGCCGCCGAGCAGCAGCAGGCCGCCGAAGGCGACGACGTAGGCGTTGAACACCCAGGACAGGTTCTCTGGCGAGAAGCCGAGGTCCGTCTGCATCCGAGGTAGAGCGACGCCGATGATCGAGGTGTCCATGATGACCATGAACTGGGCGAGCGCGATGAGGCCGAGCGCCCACCACCGCTTGGTCCTGGGTGACATCACAACCACTCCTTTATGCCCCTAGGGGGTACGGGTAAGTGGAGAATGTTTACCCCCTAGGGGTATCTGACGTCAAGTGATCCACGTCAACGACACCCGAACACGCGAACCCCTTGCGCCATATACCCCCCTGGGGTAGCGTCCGCTTATCCAGAAAGGCGGATCGTGACGGGGACACCGGCACCCAGGCAGAGGACGCCCACACCGCAGCTCCCCCGGGCTGAGGGAGGGGCTCCGGGTGACCAGAGGGTCAGACGAGGGTCCTTGTTGCACCGGCATCTCACGCACCGTCGCTGCGAAGCGTCGGTGGTGGAGAGCCGTCCAGTCCTGATCCGCCGTGCCTACCCACACCCACCAGAGGAGATGTCCATGTGCAACAGCGAATCCAGTTGCGGCTGCGCCACTGCCGTTGACACCGCCCCGCCGGCCACCGCCACCCAGGACGGCGTCCGGACCACCTACACCGTGTCCGGAATGACCTGCGGGGGCTGCGCCAACTCCGTACGCAAGCACCTCAGCACCGTCGCTGGCGTCACGGGCGTCGAGGTCGATGTGACCGACGGCCTGGTCACCGTCACCAGCGACGCCGCCCTGGAGACCGCCGACGTACGCACCGCGGTCGAACAGGCCGGCTACCAGCTCGTCGGCTGACCACCTGGCCGGTCGTGTCCGTCCCGGACACGGGCACGACCGGCCGCGCCCCTGCCGCATCAACACGGTCACAGGAGTCGACGTCTGGGCTTGAACGGCTGCCGTCCGGCGTCATGGTCCCTCCGAGGTGCACCGCTTGGCTTGCCTGAAGGAACGCTGACGTTCGGTTCGTGGCGTGACGGAATCGCGCCTCTTCAGCGAACCTGGTTCGCCACGGGGGCCGCAGGATGCTCAGGCGCAGAAGAGGATGGTGGTGGCGACACTGACCAGTGCCGGCGCGAGCACCGCGGCCAGCGGAAGTGCGACACGGGTCGACGCCCGGGAGCCCGGTTCCCCGGCCTGCAGGCGGTGCAGCCGCATAGGCACGTCCGCTCCGGCCATCGGCAGGGCGTGCGCGGGGTGTGGCGCACCGTTGAGGGCGATCAGCGCCGCGCGAACTGCGGGCGCGCCGCAGGCGCGCACGGCGGCCGCGTCGGCGGACAGCTCGACCAGAAGGCGCATGGCGCGCGGGGCGCGGCGGGTCAGCGGCACCCACGGTGCGGCCGCGGCCAGGACCTCGGCGAGGGCGACGATCAGATGGTGGCGGCCGCGCAGGTGTGCCCGCTCGTGAGACAGCACCGCCGCGCGTTGCGCCGCAGGCAGCCCCAGGACGCCGGCGCTGACGACGAGCAGGCCCCGGCCGCCACCGACGCTGTAGGCCAGTGGCACGCGATGCGGAAGCCGCAGCACCGGTACACGCTCCGGCGTGCGGGTTTCGCCGACCAGAGTCACCAGATCCTGGTGCGCCTGCCGAGACTTGCGCTGCGAACGCCACTGCCGGGCCGCAACGACCAGGCTTCTCGCGGCCAGCGCGGCGACCGCCACCATCCCGGCCACGCCGAGAACCTCGTCCTGCGCCGGCAGCCGGCCGTGGCGCACCGCGAGCCAACAGTGGTGCGCGAGATACTCTGCCCAGTCCTCGATGCTGTCGGCGGGTGCGAGCAGCAGCGCCGCTCCGGCGGTGAAGGTCAGCAGCACTGCGGCCAGGCTGCCCCACCAGGCGAGCAGCACGGCGACCGGATCACGGACCCGGCCCACGGCGCGCTCGAGCAGATCCGGGGCGACCCAGGCTACGACGAGCGCACCGACGATGAGGGCGACGGCCGGGCTCACCGACGATCCGACCGCTCGTCGAGCACCTGCCGCAGCACCGCCAGTTCCCGGTCAGAGGCCGAACGGGCGAAGTGCAACAGCACCACGTCGGGTTGGAGACTGGTCTCCAGCATGCGCCGCAAGGTCCGCGCCACGAGTTCCTCCCGGCTGCCGGCGGGCCGGTAGTGGTAGGCCTTGCCGCTCTTGTCGCGCAGCACCCACTGCTTGCGGTGCAGGTTGTCCAGCACAGTCATGACGGTGGTGTAGGCCAGGGTGCGTCCGGTCAGTCTGTTGAGCACCTCACGCACCCGCAGGGGCTCGCCCGCCTGCCACAGCACGTCCATGACGGCGGCTTCCAACTCGCCCAGGCCGTTCAACGGCACACCGCCTCCCACATCCACGTCAGCCTACGCTGACCTCGCAGCGCCGCACCTCGGTGCTACGGCGTCAGGTTGGGGATGTCGAACCAGGAGAACGGCGCCCACGGCAGGTTACGCAGCACCGTGCTGTAAAGCAGGAAGACGGCGGCGTACGCCCCGTAGGCCCAGGCGGGCAGGCGCAACGCGGGTAGTTCGCGGCCGATCCAGGCCGAGGCGAGGAATCGCACGCCGAGGTACGCCACGAATGGCGCCGCGATCAGCGCGGCCAGGTGGTGGCGAGCGGCCTCGACGAGGTCGCCGTGCAGCAGGTAGTAGAACATGCGGGTGCCGCCGCAGCCCGGCCCGTTGATGCCGGTGAGGGAGTGCCACAGGCAGGGGCCGGTCGGGTCGGCGACCCGGTCGGTGGGATCGAATCGCAGCACGAATCCCACCGCTGCAGCCAGTACCGCGGCTCCGGCAACCGATACCGCGCGTCGCAACGCCCGGTTGGGCGCCGCCATGACCTGACGCACCGACAACCTCCTCGCTGCGCCGACGCTGGGCGCACACTCGCCGGCGCGTCATGTACGCACCGTGACGCCTGACGACACTACTACTATCCGGCCATAGTAGATGACATACGATCGGGGGACGGCGCGGGATGATCCCGGGCCGCCAGCACAGGTCGCAGGGCGAGGCAAGGGAGCTTGGTGTGGCCCACAAGGGGCAGAATCGGTTGGCATGGATCGGCGTCGCGGTCGGCGTCCTCCTGCTGGTCACCGCCGCGGCCACCGCCGTCGGCCGGCGTGGCGACGCCACCTCCACCGGCTCGTCGGCGTTGGGCAGCGGCGGGCTGGGCCACGTGCACGGCCTGGGCGTGAACCCCGCCGACGGACAGCTGTACGTGGCCACCCACCATGGAGTGGTCCGGTTCTCCGGTGCCGAGGCGACCCGGGTGGGGAACGGCCGACAGGACACGATGGGCTTCACGGTGACCGGCCCCGACGAGTTCCTCGCCTCCGGGCACCCGGCCCCCGGCGAGGACGGGCCGAGGCACCTGGGGCTGATCCACAGCACCGATGCCGGCCTTTCCTGGCGGACCCTGTCCCTGGCCGGGCAGGCCGACTTCCACCTGCTGCGCTCTTCCGGCGGCGTCGTGTACGGCCTCGATTCGACCAGCGGCGCCCTGATGGCCAGCACCGACCGGGTCGCGTGGCAGACCCGTTCCACGATCGAGGCCTACGACCTGGCCGTCGCCCCACACCGTCCGGACACCCTCCTGGCAACCACGGAACAGGGCACGCGCCGCTCCACTGACGGTGGCCGCACCTGGGCGCCGGCCGGCGGTCCACCAGCGGTGCTGCTGCACTGGTCCGCGCGGGAACTGGTGGCGGTCACGGCGGATGGCGCACTGGTGCGTTCCGTCGACGGTGCGGCGACCTGGTCGCCCACCGCCGGCCGCGCAGGGGGCGCCCCGGTCGCGCTCACCGTGCACGAGAACCTCATCCACCTGGCCACCGAGGACGGCCGGGTGTTGCGCAGCGCCGACTCGGGCGCGACGTGGCAGCCGATGACGCCCTGAACCGACGTACCCGAATCGCCTGCGCCTGTCCAGGCGGGCGGCGGCCCGGTCGGATCATCCCGACCGGGCCGCCGTTCGTGCGTGTGTCAGTGCTGTCCGGGGGTGAGCTTGACCCGGCGCAGCAGCTGGGCGTTCAGCGCCACCACGATGGTGGAGGCGGACATCAGCACCGCACCGACCGCCGGGCTGAGCGTGAACCCAGCCCAGGCCAGCGCTCCAGCGGCAAGTGGGATCGCCACCACGTTGTAGCCGGCGGCCCAGACCAGATTCTGGATCATCTTCCGGTACGACGCGCGGGACAGCCGGATCACGCCCGTGACACCACGCGGGTCCGACGAGGCCAGGATGACCCCCGCGGACTCGATGGCGACGTCGGTGCCGGCGCCGATGGCCAAACCGACGTCGGCGCGGGCCAGGGCGGGGGCGTCGTTGACGCCGTCGCCGACCATCGCCACGGTCAGCCCCCGGGCTTGCAGCTCGGCGACCGCCCGGTCCTTGTCGGCGGGCAGCACCTCGGCGAAGACCTCGTCCACCCCCGGCCGGAACCCCAGGTCGGCGGCGACCGCCTCGGCAACCGGACGGGCGTCGCCGGTAATCATCACGATCTTCTTGACGCCCTGTTCGCGCAGGTCGGAGATGGCCTGGCGGGCCTCCGGACGGACCTCGTCCTCCAAGGCGAACGCACCCACCGCGGCCGGCTGGCCGGTCTCCGGCAGACGGATCAGATGCAGCACCGCCGCACCACGGGACGACCATCCCCGCGCAACGGTGTCCAGCTCCTCGGGAACCTGCGCGCCGAGTTCCCGCAGCAGGGCGGGGCCACCCACCGCCCAGGAGGCACCGTCGACGACCGCCTGGACCCCTCGACCGGTCAGGGACCGGAAGTCCCGGGCGGTCGCCCGCAGCCCCCGGTCCTGCGCGACCTTCACCAGAGCCTTGGCCAGGGGGTGTTCGCTGTCGGCCTCGA
>NZ_JBVJGT010000076.1:0-26667 GCF_055587185.1 Micromonospora sp. NPDC048040
CCCGCATCCGCAGCGAACGACAACGACGCTGGGGCCAACCCACCACCCACGCAGCCTGATCCCAACACCGCGAACGTTCGTGGTCACGGCACTAGTGGTGAGGTCAAGTCGTATCGGCGGCTGGCCGGGCTGCCGCGGGAATGGAAGCGCGAGCTTCCCTCACTTGATGGCCCGGCTGAAGTCCTGTACGGCTGGATTGCTGGCTATTTTGCTGCTGACGGTGACGTGGGCAAGACCGGTCGTCCCTCGATCTGGTCGGCGGACCGACGGAATTTGGAGTTCGTGAAGTCCGCCTGCGACGTTCTTGGAATCTGGACGCTCCCCATCCGTCGCAGAGTGCGATTGGGCTTTGGTGCGGTCGATTCCGCGATATATGTCATGGGAATATCTCGAGCTGATCTTACCCCAGATTTCTTCGTGCATGAGATCCATCGTGATCGCTGGGCGACGGGCCGTAATGCTGTCGAGCGGCGTGGCTGGACCGTGCGGAAGGTTCAGGAGACGGATGTGGTCGAGGAGGTGTTCTGTGCCATTGTGGACGAGACGCACTCATTCGCGCTCGAAGGCAACATCTTGACCGGCAATTGCCACCACAACTACGTGGCGGAGGAGAGTTACGACGGCGTCGACGTGCTGGTGACCCGCAAGGGGGCGATCCGGGCCGGTCGGGGGGACCTGGGCATCATCCCCGGGTCGATGGGCACGGGGTCGTACATCGTGCGGGGCAAGGGGAACCCGGACGCGTTCTGCTCCGCGTCGCACGGGGCCGGGCGGCGGATGTCGCGGGCGCAGGCGAAGCGGACGTACAGCACCGCCGACCTCGCCGCGCAGACCGCCGGCGTGGAGTGCCGCAAGGACGCCGGGGTGGTCGACGAGATCCCCGGCGCGTACAAGGACATCACCCAGGTGATGGCGCAGCAGGAGGACCTGGTCGAGGTGGTGGCGCACCTCAAGCAGGTCGTCTGCGTGAAGGGTTGACCGCCGACCGGCGCCCAGGAGGGGTGGGCGCCGGTCGTCCGCCCCGGTGCTCAGCGGAGAGAGCGCCGGTCCACGAAACCGGAAAGCCCAGGTTCGAATCCTGGTCGGGGCACGGGCCGGATCCGCGACGCGGGACGGAACCCCTTGCGAGCTGGTGCAATCGGCAGCACACCCGTCTCTGGAACGGGCGATGGAGGTTCGAGTCCTCCGCTCGCAGCGAGGCCGGGGCCGCGCCGACGCGGCCGCGCATCGGCGGACGTGGGCGTCCGGGATGGACGTCGGATCTGCCCGTCGGTGCCGCCCCGCCCGGCGGTCCCGCGACCGGGACCGTAGAGTCTCGCCGTGAGCGAGATCGGCACGCAGGTCGACCTGTTCCACCCCGCCGAGCGGGTGTGGCGCGCATTGACGGATCGTGAGTTGCTCGCCCGGTGGTTCGCCGAGGTCGAGATGATGGCGGGGCTGCGGAACCGGCTGCTGCTGCACACGGCGGGGCTGCCCGGCTTCGGCGCCGCCGTCGACGCGGAGGTCACCGAACGGCAGGAGCCGGAGCTGATCGCGCTGCGGTGCCTCGAGGGCGGCCGGCGCAGCCGGCTGACCTGTGCCGTCACCGCCACCGCCGAGGGCTGTCGGCTGTCGGTCCGCGAGGTGCTGGAGCACGGCGTCTGGGCCGACGAGCAGCGCGAGAGCCGCGCGGAGTGCTACCGGCAGGCCCTGACCAATCGGCTGCCCGCGATCCTCGACTGGCTGGCCTTCCAGCAGGTGGACCTGCGCCGTGGCGAGGCCGGGATGACGGCCGAGATGCCGGTCACGGAGGCGTTCGACGACGAGCCGGCGCCGGCCGGCCGCCGCAGCCGGCCGCTGCTGGTCGCCGGGCTGGCCGGCGCCGCGCTGGCCGCCGGGGTGACCGTGTGGGCGGTGCTGCCGGCCGAGCCGGACCGCGCCGCCGCACCGGCGCCCGCGCCGGTGCCCACCGCCACGACCGCCCCGAGCGGCTCGCCCCGGTCGACCCCCTCCGCCCGCCCCACCCGGACCGCCACCCCGGAGGCCACCCGCCCGAGCCGCACCCCCACGGCGAGGCCCTCACGTACGTCCACCTCCGCCGCGCCGTCGGGGCCCGCCGTGACCGCCCGCTACGAGACGGTGTCGACCCGGCTCTTCGGCTACACCGGCGAGGTGGTGGTCGACAACTCGGGCGGCGCGGCCGCGAAGGACTGGACGGTGGTCGTGACGCTGGCCGAGGGCGGCCGGGTCTCCGACGCCAGCGGCGCCGACTGGCGGCAGGACGGGCACTCCGTCACCTTCACCGGGCCGCCCGTGAAGGCCGGACAGTCGCGGACGTTCACGTTCGAGGTCCGCGACAGCGACCCGGCGACCAAGGCGCCCGAGGGCTGCGTGGTGGGCGACGACCCGTGCACCGGCATGTGACGGCCGCGACGCCGCCCCGGTCCGTGCCGCCGCCGGCCGAAGCGCCCGGCGCGTGGCGACCGCGTCGACGGTCGATCCGGTCCAGGCCCCGGGACGGCGACGGCCCGGATGTGATCATGGCCATGATGGACACTGTCCGCGGCGACGGGCCCGGATTCCAGCTGCTCGTACCGGTCGCCGATCGCGGCCGCCGTGCTCATGTCGGAGCCTGTCCGTTTTGACAGGCTCCCCTCCCGGCGATTTGGATGATCTTGCGGGAGGCGCGGTACCAGGAACGCCTCCCTGCTCTGCGGAGGTGTGCATGAGGGGTATGGGAAGGGCCGTCACCATCATGGTGGCGGCCGCGATGCTGACGGCCTGTGGCGACGGTGACGACGGCGCGGCGCGCAGCGGAGATCCGGGCGGCTCGTCGCCGGGCGTCGGGGCGTCTCCGCAGCCCGTGGTGAACGCGCCGGAGGGGTTCGACACCGCCAAGGGCTGGCAGGAGACCGTCGGCTGGCTGCCGGAGAACGCGGAGAACCTGACGGTGGGAGCCGCGGCGAAGGCGGGCGTGGTCGCCTTCCTCCAGAAGAAGGGTGCGGGTTACGTCGTCGATGCTCGGGACGCCGTCACCGGCGCGCCCCGCTGGGACAGCCAGGAGTGGCAGCCACCGGCTCTTCCCGAGAACGTGGCGCCGGATCCGTCGTACCTTCCGCGGCTCCTCGTCGTGAATGAGGGCGGACGCGAGTATGTCGTCGTCTGGTCGTACACCCCTTCGTTCACGGACGAGGACGTGGTCTCCCTCGTCCTCTACCCGGCCGACTCCTCCGGGAGGGGAATCGCCCCCGCCCACACCCGCTCCGTCTCGAGGGAGGACTCCGGCTCGGCGAAGGTCGTCGACGGCGGGAATGGCCTCCTGGTCCACTGGGAGGACAGGGGCGATTACCACGCCGCGGCGATCGACCTGTCGACGGAACGCATCAAGACGTACGACGAGAGCGTGCGACTGCCCTACTGCGAGGAAGAGGACGTGGTCTGCAACAGCGGTCGGGTGGCAGGGCTCTCCCCCGACGGCCCGCTCGTCGCGATCGACCCGGGCGGCTTCGGTGTCCCCGGTGTCTGGCAGGCCAGCAACGCCGTTCCACCGGCCGCCGATCCGAAGAATCACGGCAAGTACGAGAACGGCAAGGTGTGGGCTGTTCTCGGCGACCACGTCTTCTCCTCGTGGTACGCCAAGCAGGGCGTGACGAGGCAGGGCGGCATCCCGGTGGCAGCCGTGCACGACCTGAAGTCCGGAAAGCTCCAGACGTCCGTGGTGTGCGACCCGCAGGGCGGGCTGGACGGACGCTCCTACGATCCCGTTCTGTCGCCGAACGGTCGCTATGCCGTGGCGGGGACCATCGCCTTCGACTTCGAAACGGGCGTGGCCCGCTGCTTCGGCGAAGACGAGGAGGAAGGGCAGGAGGGCGTCCGCCTGGTGTCCGTCGACGACGACGGCACCGCGTACGGCTACGGGCAGGGGGGAGACGCGAACGTGCCCGTCACCGTCGCGGTCGGCACCGGGAAGGTCGAGGAGCTTCCCCAGGACACCGAGATCCCGTTCCTGTCGCTGCCGGGAATCGGAGGGTTCTCGCTGGCCACCACGGACAACGGTGAGCGGCGGTTCGTCTTCCTCCCGCGTCGCTGACCCGTCGCCGGACGCATCGGTGGGCGCGGCCGCAGGTCGCGCCCACCGCGGTAGGGGCGACCGGGGCGGTGACTTCCGACTTCTCTCCGCCACTCCTACAGTGGGTGGTCACCCATCACTCGAGCCCCTGAAGGTGACATGAGCATCCGCGTGTACCGCAACGCCGCCATCCGCACCGGGGACGCCGGCAACCCGTCGGCCCGGGCCATGGCCGTGGCCGGCGAGCGACTGCTGGCCGTCGGCACGGAGGCGGAGGTGCGCGCCGCCGCGGGACCCGGCGCGGAGCTGGTCGACCTGGCGGGCGCCGCCGTGCTTCCCGGTCTCTACGACGCCCACATCCACACCGCGCAGTACGCCCAGAGCCTGGACGCGGTGGACCTGCGCGACGTGCGTTCCCTGGACGACGCGCTGGCCATGGTGGCCGCGCACGCGGCGCGGCTGCGACCGGGCGCCTGGCTGTTCGGCGGCAGGTGGAACAGCAACACCTGGGATCCGCCGAGGCAGCCGGACAGGTACGCCCTGGACTCGGTCTGTCCGGAGCTGCCGGTCGTGCTGCCGAACGCGGACGGCCACACGGTGTGGGCCAACTCGGCGGCCCTGCGCCTGGCCGGCATCGACGCCGACACCCCCGACCCGGTGGGCGGTGAGATCGTCAGGGACGAGCGCGGGGAACCCACCGGCATCCTGCGCGAGACGGCCTGTCGCCCGCTGGAGGACCTCATGGTCTCCCGCGACCTGCGCGAGCAACTCCGCGTCGTGCAGGACGAACTGCTCGCCCTCGGTCTGACCAGCGTGCACGACATCGACGGCGAGGACTGCCGGGCGGCCTACCTGGAGTTGCGGGAGGCCGGCGAGCTGAAGCTGCGCGTACACAAGGCCATTCCGTCGGTCCACCTGGAGGAGGCGATCGCCGAGGGCCGCCGCACCGGGCAGGGCGACGACTGGTTCCGCACCGGGCCCGTGAAGATCTTCAGCGACGGGGCGCTGGGTTCGCACACCTGCCACATGAGCGAGCCCTTCGCCGGCGAGCACCCCAACGTCGGCATCGCCGTCACGCCGTACGAGGACCTGGTCAAGCTCTTCGCCAGGGCGGCGGAGAACGGCATCGCCGTGGCCACGCACGCCATCGGCGACCAGGCCAACCACCTCGTCATCGACGCCTACGAGGCCGTCGGCCGCACGCCGGGGCTGCGGCACCGCATCGAACACGCTCAGCACCTGCGGCCCGGCGACCTGGCCCGGATGGCCCGGCTGGGTGTCGCCGCCTCGATGCAGCCCGTGCACTGCACCAGCGACATCGACCTCGTCGACACCCTGCTGGCCGGGCACGACCTGGCCTCCTACGCCTGGCGCGGGATGCTCGACGCCGGCGTCGGCCTGGCCTTCGGCTCGGACGCCCCGATCGAGCACCCCAACCCCTTCGCCGCCCTGTACGCCGCGGTGACCCGTACCCGTCCCGACGGGACGCCCGTGGGCGGCTGGCAGCCCGAGCAGCGGCTCACCATGGCCGAGGCGCTCGCCGCCCACACCCTCGGCGCGGCCCACGCCGCGGGCGAGGAGGACCGCAAGGGCGTCCTCGCGCCCGGCATGCTGGCCGACTTCATCGCGGTGGACACCGATCCCTGGCTGGAGTCGCCGGACGCGGTGCTGCGCACCCGGGTCATGACCACCGTCGTCGGCGGCGAGATCCGCTGGCAGCGCGGGTGAGCGCCGCGACGGCGTGACGGCGGCCGGCGGCGCGACGGCCACGGCCCGGGGCGCCGACGCCGGACCCGGCGACGTGGCCGGCGCCGGGGCGGACGTGACCGGCGCAGGCCGTCCGCGCCGACGCGTCGCCCGGTGCTCAGGACCGGACGGGCGTGAGGGTGACGGGCACCGCGACCACGTGCCGGCGCGTCCCGTCCGCCGCCGAGACCTCGTACGCCTCGATCGTGCCGGGCTGCTCCCGCTGCACCCGGTAGGCGACGGCGACCCGGAAGTCGCCCCGGCAGCCCGTGCCGCAGGTGGCCGTGGTGAAGGTGGTCGCCACCGTCCGGCCCGCCGCGTCGAGCACCCGGACCGTGACGGTGGCCTCGAACACGTCGGCGGTGCCGGTGACGGTGACCGGGCTGCCGACCCGTGCGCCGATGGTCGGGCTGGTGACCACGACGGGTGGCAGCAGGTCCGCGTAGTCGGCCCGGCCGACCGGGGGACCGGCGGCGAGGCGGACCCGCTTGACGGTGGGGAACTGGGTGAGCGTGTAGACCACCTGCGCCTCGCGCAGCCGCCGGGTCGGCGCGTCGCCGCCCGCCGGGGCGGGCGCGACCGTCGCCACGCCGTCGGCGATGCGGGCGACCTCGCCGCCGGCGGGCAGCAGAGTGGTCAGCCCGGTGGCGGCCTCCGCCGGGGTGGGTCCGGCGGCCAGTTCGGTCAGCGCCAGCCGGGACGTCGCCACCGTGGCCGGCCGGGTGCGCCGGGTCGGCGCGAGCCGCCCGTCCCGGACGTACCACAGTTCGACGGTGACGGTCTGCGCCCGCGTCGGGGCGGCGGCGGTCGCGGCGGGCGTGGGGGAGCGGCCCGGGCCGACTGTCGGCGGTGCCGCGGCAGAGCTGGGCGACGGCGCCGGCGCGGACGTGGTGGCGACCGGCGGCGGCGCGGCGGGCGCGGGGCCGAGCGAGCCGGACCGGGGCGCGGCGCAGCCGGCGGGCAGCAGCGCGGCGGCGAGCAGGGCGACGGCCGCGACCCGCCGGGTCACCGCGCGCCGGCTCACCGCGCACCGTCCGACGCCGGCTCGGCGGGCAGGTCCAGCCGGAACCGGGTGGCCACCCCCGGCTCGCTGCGCACGCTCAGCCGCCCGCCGAGCAGGTGGGCGTTCTCCCGGGCGATGGCCAGGCCCAGCCCGCTGCCCCGGCCGGAGCGGGCCGGGTCGACCTTGTGGAAGCGGTCGAACAGGCGCGGCAGGTGCTCCGCCGGGATGCCCGGGCCCTGGTCGCTGACCTCGAAGACGACCCGCGACCCGTCGCCGGCGACCGCGGCCCGGATCTCGCCGCCGCCGTGCTCGACCGCGTTGGCGACGAGGTTCGCCAGCACCCGCTCCAGCCGGCGCCGGTCGGTGCGCAGCGGCACCGGCGTGCCGTCGATCCGCACCCGGTCGGACCAGCCTCGGGCCGCGACGATCGCCCGCAGCAGGGCGACCGGGTCGACGGCGGCGACGGCGAGCCGTTCCCGCCCGGCGTCCAGCCGGGAGATCTCCATCAGGTCCTCCACCAGGCGGCGCAGCCGGACCACGTCGGCGACCAGCAGCTCCGCCGCGCGCCGCGCGTCGCCCGGCAGTTGGTCCAGGTGGTCGCGCAGCAGCGACGCCGCCGCCACCAGGGCGGTCACGGGGGTACGCAGCTCGTGCGCCACGTCGGCGGTGAACCGCCGCTCCCGTGCCTCAGCGGCGGAGAGCGCCTCGATCTTCGCCGCCAGCGCCTCGGCCATCTCGTTGAACGAGGCGGCCCAGTCGCTGAACTCGTCGCGCCCGCGTACCGGCAGGCGGGTGTCGAGCAGCCCCTCGGTGAGGGCCCGCGCGGCCCGGCTGGCCCGGCCGACCGGCTCCAGCGTGCGGCGGGCGAGGGTGTGCCCCACCCCGGCGGCGAGCAGCACCACCAGCACCCAGCCGGCCAGCAGGGCCGTGCGCAACTGGTCCAGGTCGGCGGCGATGTCGTCCTCGACGGTGACGACGTACAGCTCGGCCGTCGAGCCGGGGATGCGGCCACCGACGACGAGCAGCCGGGGCCGGTCATGCGGCGACGACCGCTCGTACCCGAGCTGCCCCTGGGCGACGGCGGCCCGCAGCCGCGCCCCCAGCGGCGGCGCGTACGCCGGGTGGGAGGGGTGCTGCCCGTCGTCGACCAGCACCACGTGCCGGCCGCTGCCCTCGAAGCTGGTCAGCAGCTCGCCGCGACGGTCCTCGGTCAGCGGCAGGAACTGCCCGGCCAGGACGAGCCGGTAGCGGGCGTCGGCGGCGGCCTGGTGCAGCGAGGCGTCGAACCGGGCCTGCCGCAGCAGCAGCCAGGAGCCGCCGGCCAGCAGCCCGGCGGAGACGCCGGCGACGAGCACGAACGCGATGGTCAGCCGGCGGCGCAGGCGTCCGGGCGGTACGGCGCGTCCGGCCATCGCGCACCTCCCTCAGCCCGGCGACAGCTTGTAGCCGGCCCCGCGTACCGTCCGCACGAGCCGGGGGTGGGCGGGATCGTCCTCGATCTTGGCGCGCAGCCGCTGCACCGCCACGTCGACCAGCCGGGAGTCGCCGAGGTAGCCGTGCTGCCACACCCGCTCCAGCAGCACCTCCCGGGTGAAGACCTGGCCGGGGCGGCGGGCGAGTTCGCGCAGCAGGCGGAACTCGGTGGCGGTCAGCGCCACCTCCCGGCCGTCCTTGCGGACGACGAAGCTGCCCGGGTCGATCTCCAACCCGGCGACCTCGATGACGGCGGCGACGACGGGGGCGCCCGCCCGGCGCAGCGCCGACCGGACCCGGGCCACCAGCTCGGGCAGGTCGAACGGCTTGCGCAGGTAGTCGTCGGCGCCGCACTCGAGGCCGACGACGACGTCCACGGTGTCGGTGCGCGCGGTCAGCATCAGGATGGGTACGCCGCTGGTGCGCCGGATCTCCCGGCAGACCTCGATGCCGTCCAGGCCGGGCAGCATGACGTCGAGCACGATCAGGTCGGGCGGCCGGGCACGCCACGCCGCCAGCGCCTCCCGCCCGTCGACCGCGGTGTCGACCCGGAAACCGGCGCGGCGCAGCCCGAGTGCGGTGACCTCCCGGATGGAGGCATCGTCCTCGACGACCAGCACGCGGCCCTCCACCAGCCGAGGGTAGCCCCGCGACGGCCCGCGCCGACCTGGCGGAACGGACGGTGTCGGGGGCCCGGCCGGCGCCGGACCCCCGGTTCCGCGGCGGTCACTGCTGCCACTGGTGTGCCACGTCGAGCACGATCCGGCTGTGCGTGCCCGGGCCGGTCAGCACGAACACCCGGAACGGCAGGCGGGCCCGCACGCCGACCGCGAAGGTGGTGTAGCCCTCGAAGCTGCCGCCGAAGACCACGTCCCGCAGCGTCTGGTGGCGCAGCACGTTCGCGGCGTGCTCGCCGACCCGGTAGGGCACGGTGCCGACGTGCGCGTCGTCGTACGCCGGGGCCCGCAGCGAGACCCGCAGCAGCTCGTCGCCGGCGGTGTACGGCGACAGCGGCAGGCCCTCGCCCTCGGTCCACGTCTCGCCGTAGCCGACCGTGTAGCCGGTGACCGGGCCGGCGAACTCGAACACCACCCGGTCGAAGCAGTCGTGCCGCCCGGTGCGCACGTCGACCAGCGGGGCGCTGCTCGGCGTGCCGGCCGACTTCTCCGCGCTGCCCCAGGTGATCCCGCAGTACGGCGACCCGGTCGCCGCCGCTGTCGTGGTCGCCGCCGTGCCGGTGCCGGCACCCGCCACCAGCGCGGCGAGCACCACGACCAGGGCCGTCAGTCCACTCCTGATCCGCATCGTCCTCTCCCGTTCTTCCGTTTCCCGGTCGGTGCCCGGCCTCGTCGCCGGGGTCGTCGGATCCACGGTGGAACGCCCCCACGGCAGCAGCTTCGCCGTGCGGTAACGCCCGGGTAACAGCCCGTGCCCGCGGCGCTGCTGCACGATCGGGCGGCGCCGACCTCGACCATGGAACCGGCCGACCGGTGCGGGCTGCGCCCGGGTACGGTGTCGGCGCACCTCGGCGCACTGCGATTGCCGCCGCACCCCGACCCCTCGGAAGGGACCACCCATGACCGGCCGTACGCCGAAGGTCTCCTGCGTCTTCGTCTGCCACGACGGCGCGGGCCGGCTGCTGCTGGCCCGGCGCGCGGCCGGCGCCCGGGACGAGCCGGGGACCTGGGACACCGGCGCCGGGGCGCTGGAGTTCGGCGAGAGCTTCGAGGCGGCGGTCGGCCGCGAGGTCACCGAGGAGTACGCGGCCACACCACGGTCGGTCGCCCTGCTCGGCGTGCGCAACGTGCTGCGCGACGACCCGCCCTCGCACTGGGTGGCGGTGCTCTTCGCGGTCCGGGTGGACCCGGCGGAGGTGGCCATCGGCGAGCCGCACAAGTTCGACCGGATCGGCTGGTTCACCCGCGACGCCCTGCCGGCGCCGCTGCACTCGCAACTGCCGGCCACCCTGGCGATGCTTCCCGACCCGCTGCCCTGACCGGCGCGACCGCCCGCCCGCCGCCGTCGGCGCTCACCCGTGTGTCGCTCGCCGTCGTCCCCGGGGCGGCGGACCGGCGGCGGGGTGCCCCTCGACCCGGCCTGGCGGTGAACTCGTGGGGTGCCGGTATGACGATTCCGTTATGCCGCATATTGGCGGTCCCCGCTTTAACATTCACGTACATCGATGACCGGCGGTGGCACGCCGCCGGACAACCGCAGGGAGTGCGTGTATGTTCCGACGACAACTGCTGCGCACGGCGGGCGCCGTGCTGGCGGCGGTCCTGGCCGCAACCGGAATGCAGGTCGCCACCGACGCCAGCGCGTCCGCCGCCGCCCGAACCGTCTACTACGACGCGAGCCGGGCCGGCGAGTTCCGCACCAACTTCGACCAGGCCGCAGCCATCTGGAACAGCCAGGTCAGCAACGTCCAACTGGTGGCCCGCACGCCGGGCAACGTCACCATCTACGTCGACAGCGGCTGGCCGCGGGCGCAGGTCACCGGGCTCGGCTCCGGCCGGATCTGGATGGGCTGGACCGCCGTCAACCAGGGGTACGACCGCACCCGCATCGCCAGCCACGAACTGGGCCACATCCTCGGCCTGCCGGACCGGCGCACCGGGCTGTGTTCCGACCTGATGTCCGGCAGCAGCGCCCCGGTCTCCTGCCGCAACGCGTACCCGAGCGCCACCGAGGCGTCCCGGGTGAACTCGCTGTTCGCCGGCGGCCTGGCCGCGTCCGCGGTGCCCACCGGCACGTACTCGTGGAACGACGGCGACGACATCGAGCCGTACGTCGTCGGCGGCCGGCCGGCCACCGAGAACTACCCGTGGATGGTGTACGTCTCCGGCTGCACCGGCACGCTGATCAAGGCCAACTGGGCGGTCACCGCCCGGCACTGCTCGACGCCTTCCTCGGTGCGGGTGGGCAGCATCTACCGCAACAGCGGTGGCACCGTCGTCTCCGTGATCCGCGCGGTCAACCACCCGAGCGTCGACGTGAAGCTGCTGCAACTGTCCAGCTCGGTCGGCTACGCCCCGGCGCCGATCCCGAGCACCTCGGGCGCGGTCGGCACCGCCACCCGGATCATCGGCTGGGGCCAGACCTGCCCGACCCCCGGCTGCGGGGGCGCCCCGACCGTGGCGTACGAACTGGACACCTCGATCGTGTCGGACAGCCGCTGCATCGGCATCAACGGCCCGTACGAGATCTGCACCAACAACACCAACGGCAACTCGGGCGCCTGCTACGGCGACTCGGGCGGCCCGCAGGTGCGCCGGATCAACGGGGTGTGGAGCCTGATCGGCGCCACCAGCCGGTCCGGCAACAACAACTCCACCTGCGCCACCGGCCCGTCCATCTACGTCGACCTGCCGTCCATCCGGTCCTGGATCAACACCCAGGTCGGCGGTCTGCCGGTCTGACGACCCCGACCCGGGGGGACGCCGCGCGCGGCGTCCCCCCGTCCGTCGTCGGCCGGGCCGCCGCGCCGGGGTGTCACGCGGCGACCACCCGCAGTGCGGTACCGTGCGTGACACATCGACCCCTTCCGAGGTGAACCATGTCCGCCGTGGCCGCACTCGCCCTGACCCTGGCGCTCGCTCCCGCGCCCACACCGTCGGCCTCGGGCGGGCCGGTCGGCGGCCTCCTCGGCGGTGTCGGGCAGATCGTGGACGACCTGCTCACCGGAGGGGGCGGGGCCACGCCGGGCGCCTCCCCGACGCCGGTCCCGTCCGGCTCGACCGCCCCGGCGTCGCCCCGCCCGTCGGCGGCGCCGGTCGCCCCGGGCCCGTCCACGTCGACAACCACGTCCACCCGCGCCGCCGGCCCGGGCCGGACGGCCGAGGGTCCGGGCGAGCGCAAGGCGGCGGTGCCCGCCCCGAACGGGCGGACCGGGACCTCGGGCGATGCGTCCACGGTCGCTGCCCCGCCGGACGGCGGCGGGGATCCGGCGGAGCGGTGGCTTCTCTACGGCCTGGCGGCGACCGCCGTGGCCGTGCCGGTGCTGCTCGTCCTGCGCCGGCGTCGGCCCGCCGTCGCGCAGATGGGCCCGGCCGGCGCGCCTGCGCCCGCGCCCGACCCCGCAGGGGAACCCCTGGTCGACAACGTGACCCGGTTGCCGACGAACCTCAACGCCATCTACGAGCTGGGCCGGCTCGACGAGCGGCTGAGCCAGGAGCGCGAACGCCGGTCCTGACGGCCGCGCCGGCCCCCGCGCGGGCCCGCATGCAGGGTCGTCCCGCTCCGTGGGCACCCCGGGTAGTCCGGCGATGACGCGCTGACCAGCGCCTCGCCCCTGTTGGAAACGTTTTCGTAACGGACCCTTGACCTCCTCGCCGCGCGCGGCGCAGACTCCCGGAAACGTTTACAGGAAACAGGTGGAGGTGCCAGGGCGTGGGTCGTAAACGTTTACCGGAGTCGGCCGACAGTCGGCCCACCGTCCACACCGTCGCGGCCCGCGCCGGTGTCTCCATCGCCTCCGCCTCCCGGGTGCTCAACGGCGTCGGCGGCAGCGAGGAGACCATCCGCAAGGTCCGCGCCGCGGCGGCGGAGGTCGGGTACGTGCCCAACGCCATCGCCCGGTCGTTGCAGTCCCAGCGCACCGGACTGGTCGCGCTCGCGGTCGAGGACATCGGCAACCCGGTCTACGTGTCGATGATGCGGGCCATCGAGGCGGTGGTGGCCGCGTCCGGGCGGCAGCTGCTGGTCCACGCCACCGGCGGGCAGATCGCCAACGAGACCGCGCTGCTGCGCCGGCTGGCCAACCGCTACGTCGACGGCATGATCCTGTCGCCGATCCGGGTCACCGACGACCACCTCGCCGCGCTCGTGCAGAGTCCGGTGCCGGTGGTGGTGATCGGCCAGCTCAGCGCCGACGCGCCCGTCGACAACGTGCGTACCGACTCCCGGCGGGGCGTCGCGCTGGCCGTGGACCACCTGGTGGCCAGCGGGCGGCGCCGGATCGGCTTCGTCAACGGCCCGCTGGACACCGTCCCGGGCGCCGCCCGCGACGCCGGCTTCCGCGCCGCCCTCGCCGCGCACGCCGTTCCCCTCGACGAACGCCTGGTCGAGGTCGGCGACTTCCAGTACGCGGCCGGTCGCGCGGCGACCGAACGGCTGCTCGCCCGGGCCCGCCCGGACGCCCTGGTCTGCGCCAACGACCTGATCGCGGTCGGCGCGCTGCACGCGCTGCTGGCCGCCGGGCACCGGGTGCCCGAGGACGTGGCGGTGATCGGCATGGACGACACCGAGCTGGCCCAGATGATGTTCCCCCAACTGTCCAGCGTCTCGCTCGGCTCGGCCGAGCGCGGTCGCCGGGCGGCCGAACTGCTGCTCCAGCGGATCGCCGACCCCGCCCTGCCGCCCCGCCGCGAACAGGTGTCGCCCAGCCTCGTCGTCCGCGCCTCCAGCCGGGCCGCCGTGACCACCCCCCGTCCGCCGACCGAAGAGGTGCCGTCATGACGACTGTGGCCGAGCGGCCGGACGTCGACCGGGCCGGAGCGGCCCGTCGGCACAGCCGGTCCCGCTCCGACCGGACGATGATCTACCTGCTGCTGCTCCCGTCGCTGCTGCCGATCCTGGTGCTGTCGGTCTTCCCCCTGGTACGCGGCATGTACCTCGGGTTCACCGACGCCCGGGCCGGGCGCAACGTGGAGGTCAGCTTCACCGGGTTGGCGAACTACCGCGAACTGCTCGGCGACGAGCTGTTCTGGAACTCCTTCCAGGTCGGCCTGCTCTGGGCGTTCGGGGTGACCGTCCTGCAGTTCCTGCTGGCCCTCGGGCTCGCGCTGCTGCTGCACCAGCGGTTGCGCTTCCGGGGCGTGGCACGGGTGCTGGCCGTGGTGCCGTGGGCGATGCCACCGGTGGTGGTCGGCATCCTGTGGAAGCTGGTCTACCACCCGGACGCGGGCCTGCTGAACGAGTTCTTCCACCGCGTCGGCGCCGACGGCCTGCGGGCCAACTGGCTCGGCGACTTCGGCACCGCACTGCCGGCGGTGATCATCGTCGGGGTGTGGGCGGGCATGCCGCAGACCACCGTCGTGCTCCTCGCCGGCCTGCAGGGGGTCGGCCGCGAGCTGCACGAGGCCGCCGCGGTGGACGGCGCCAGCACCTGGCACAGGTTCCGGCACGTCACGCTGCCCGCGCTGGCCCCGGTGATCGTGGCGATCACCTCGCTGGACTTCATCTGGAACTTCAACTCGTTCGGCCTGGTCTACGTGCTGACCGCCGGCGGGCCGGGCGGCAAGACCATGCTGCCGATGCTCTTCGCCTACGAGGAGGCGTTCCGCTACGGCAACTACGGCTACGCCGCCGCGCTCGGCAACGTAATGGTCGTGATCATCGTGGCGCTGCTCGCCGTGTATCTCCGTCGCCGGTTGAGGGAGGCGAACTAGTCGTGATCAGTGCGAGGAGTGAGCTTGCGAGCCCCGCAGTCCTGATCGGAGGGCAGTGATGTTCGGAAAGCCGAGCCGCACCGGGCGGGCGCTGCAGTACCTTGCCCTGGCCGGCTACCTGGTCTTCCTCGGGTTCCCGCTGGTCTGGCTGGTCTCGACGGCCTTCAAGCCGCCCCGCGAGCTGGTCCAGCTGCACCCGACCCTGATCCCCACCAACCCGACGGTGCAGAACTTCGTCCAGGCGTTCACCGAGCAGGAGTTGGGCCGGGCCGCGCTGAACAGCCTCCAGGTCTCGCTCGCCTCGGCGCTGCTCACCGTGCTGGTCGCGCTGCCCGCGTCGTACGCCCTGGCCCGGTTCCGCTCGAAGCTCGGCACCGCGGCCCTGGGCTGGGTGCTGCTGTCCCAGCTCTTCCCGTTCGTGCTGCTGATCATCCCGATCTTCCTGGTGCTGCGGCAGGTCGGGCTGGCCAACACGCACGCCGGGCTGGTGCTCATCTACGTGGTCTGGGCGCTGCCGTTCGCGCTGTGGATGCTGCAGGGCTTCGTCCGCAACATCCCCCGGGAACTGGAGGAGGCCGCCTCCGTCGACGGCGCCAGCCGCGTGCAGATCCTGCGGCGGGTGGTCTTCCCGCTGCTCGCCCCCGGCCTGGTCGCCACCGCGCTGTTCTCGTTCATCTCGGCCTGGAACGAGTTCTTCTTCGCCCTCGTGCTGATCAAGACCCCGGAGCTGGCCACCCTGCCGGTGGCGCTCGCCCGGTTCGTGGGCATCGAGGGCACCGCCCGCCTGGGCCCCCTCGCGGCCGGTTCGCTGCTGGCCACCCTGCCCAGCCTGATCTTCTTCGCGTTCATGCAACGCCGGCTCTCGTCCGGGTCGCTCGCCGGCGCGGTCAAGGGCTGACACCGTCCCCCACCCACCACCCAGGAGGTAACCCCCCATGCTCCGTACCAGATTCCGTCGACTCGCCGCGGCCGCCGCGGTCGCGGTCGTCGGCCTCGGCGCGCTCAGCGCGTGCGGCGACGGCGGCGACGACGAGTCCACGTCCGGCCCGGTCAAGCTGCGCTTCCTCAGCCTGGCCTGGCAGAAGGAGTCGCTCCAGGCCAACAAGGACCTGGTCGCCAAGTGGAACGCCGAGCACCCCGACATCCAGGTCGAGTACGTCCAGGGCGACTGGAACTCCGTCCACGACCAGTTGCTCACCTCCTTCGAGGGCGGCGACGCGGCCGACATCGTGCACTACGAGGCGTCCGCGATCGGCGAGTTCAGCAAGCAGGGCTACCTGGCCGACCTGTCCAAGCTCGTCTCCGACGACCTCAAGGGCCAGATCGACCAGGGCATCTGGGACACCGTCACCTACGACGGCAAGATCACCGGCGTGCCGTTCCTGCTGGAGTCGCAGGTCGTCATCGCCAACAAGAAGCTGCTCGACGCCGCCGGCATCGCGGTGCCGCCGGCCGACGGCGGCTGGACCTGGGACGAGTTCCAGGCCAACGCGCAGAAGCTCACCAAGCCGGGTCAGTACGGCGCGGCCTGGGCCCTGAAGTCGCCCACCAACCGCGTGCTGAACCTGGCGCTCAACTTCGACGGGAAGTTCTTCCACACCGACGGCGGCCGCACCGAGGTCAAGGTGGGCGACGCCGAGAAGGAGGTCCCGAAGCGCATCCACGACATGATCTACACCGCGAAGTCGGCCTCGCCGGAGGCGCTCGGGATGAGCGGCGCGGACACCCTGCCCGGCTTCTTCGGCGGCAAGTACGCGATGCTGCCCGGCTCGGTGTCGCTGCGTCAGCAGATGGTCGAGCAGGCGCCGGCCGGCTTCGAGTGGGTCACCCTGCCGCCGCTGAAGGGCCTGTCCGCCACCCACGCGGCGAACCCGCAGACGCTGTCCGTCAGTGAGGACTCCGCGCACAAGAAGCAGGCCGCGCAGTTCCTGGAGTTCTTCCTCAACCCGACCAACATGGCCACCCTCGCCAAGGGCGACTGGCTGATCCCGACCGGCAAGCAGGCCAACGAGGAGCTGGTCAAGCTGACCGGCGGCAAGCAGGGCTGGGACGTGGCCGCCGACAGCGCCGCCGACCTGACCGTCGCGCCGTTCCAGAAGGCCGACGGCTACCCGGAGTGGAAGACCAAGTACGCCACCCCGGCCCTCCAGCAGTACTTCGCCAACAAGATCACCCTGGACCAGCTCGGCACGCAGCTGGTCGACGGTGGCAAGCAGGTTCTGAGGTAACCATGTCTCTCCTTCTCGACAAGTCGGTCGGATGTCTCGTCGGCGCCGCCGTGGGTGACGCCCTCGGCGGGGCGACCGAGACGGCACTTCCGGAGCAGATCCGCGCCCGCTTCGGCGGCTGGGTGGAGGGCATCGTGCCCCCGTACCACGCCGACTGGGCGACCGCGCGGCCACTCGCGCCGTACCACAAGGGTGACGGGCACATCACCGACGACACGTTGATGACCCACGCGCTGGTGCGGGCGTACGCGGCCAAGCGCGACCACCTGGACGCCTACGACGTGGTGGAACTGCTCGTCCCCGACCTGATCGAGCGGGTGGTGTACATCCCGGACCTGGAGCGCGAGGGGGTGACCTTCCACCGGCTCGCCGCCGCCGAGCGGTGGTTGGTCACCCGCCTGCACCACGCGCACGCCGACCCCCGCGAGGGCGGGGTGGGCAACATCGTCAACTGCGGCGCCGCCATGTACATGGCCCCGGTCGGCATCGTCAACGCGGGCGACCCGGCCGGGGCGTACGCCGAGGCGGTGGAGATCGCCGGAGCGCACCAGCACAGCTACGGGCGGGAGGCCGCGGCGGTCTTCGCCGCCGCGGTCGCCGCCGCCGCGACCCCCGGCGCGGGCGTCGAGGACGTGGTCGCCGCCGCGCTGGACCTGGCCCGCGACGGCACCCGGGCGGCCATCGACGCGGTGGTCAAGGAGGCCCGGGGCCACCACGACTGGCGGGCCGCCATCGGCCCGCTGCGCGGTGCGGTCGCCCCCTTCGACACGGTGGGGGAGGAGTACCGCAGCCCCGGGCTGGGCGCCCGGCGGCCGAGCCGGCTGCACGCCATCGAGGAACTGCCGGTGGCGATCGGCATGCTGGTGGTGGCCGGCGGCGACTTCCGCGCCGCGGTGCTCGGCGCGGTCAACTACGGCCGGGACGCCGACTCGACCGCCACCATGGCGGCGGCGATCGCCGGGGCGCTCGGCGGTGCGGCGGCGGTGCCCGCGGAGTGGTCGGAGGCGGTCGCCACCGCCTCCCGCACCGACCTGGTCGCGCCCGCCCGGGTGCTCGCCGCGGTGGCCACGGAGGTCTTCGACCGCGACCGCGAGCGCTTCGCCCGCCGGGCCGAGCGCTTCGCCGGCCTCGCCGACGCTCCGGCGCGGGGCAGCGACCCCACCGGGCCGGACCAGGCGCCGGGGGAGTCGGGCCGGTGAGGATCACCTGGGTACAGCCCGAGGACCTGCTGCCGCACGAGATCGCGGCCAGCCGGGACGAGGGGCGCGACGTCGGCGCGATCGCCGAGCAGTGGCGCGCGGCCGGCGGGGACCTCACCCCGCCGGTCAGCGGGGCGTCGCCCACGCCCGCGGCACCCCGGCTGCGGGCCCTCGCCACGCGGCTGCTCGACGAGGCCGACGCGCTGCCGGGAGCCGGCAGCCCCGACGAGCCCGAGGACCTGGCCGCCGTCCGCGCCACCTGGCCGGCGGAGTGGTCGCTGCCCGCCGGCCCGGCCGCGTACGACCGGGTGCACGGCGCGTGGCTCGGCCGGGCGGCCGGCTGCCTGCTCGGCAAGCCGGTCGAGAAGATCCCCCGCCACGGGATCCGGGAGATCCTCGTCGCCACCGGCCGCTGGCCGCTGCGCGACTGGTTCACCGCCCGGGGGCTGCCCGCCGACGTGGCGGCCCGCTGGCCGTGGAACCGGCGCAGCGCCCCGACCAGCCTGGCCGAGAACATCGACGGGATGCCCGAGGACGACGACCTGAACTTCGCGCTGCTGGCGCTGCGCGTGCTGGAGACGTACGGGCGGGACTTCACCAGCGCCGACGTGGCACAGGCGTGGCTGGACTGGCTGCCCGGCGGGCGGGTCTTCACCGCCGAACGGGTGGCCTACCGCAACCTGCTGCTGGGGCTGGCCCCGCCGGGGACCGCGCGGCGGCACAACCCGTTCCGGGAGTGGATCGGGGCCCAGATCCGCACCGACGTGTACGGCTGGGTCAACCCCGGCCGCCCCGACCTGGCCGCCGAGCTGGCCTGGCGCGACGCCACGGTCAGCCACGTCCGCGCCGGCGTGTACGGGGCGATGTGGGTCGCGGCCCTGGCCGCCGCCGCCACGGTGGCGGGCGACGTCGACGAGGTGCTCGACGCCGGCGAGGCGGTGCTGCCGCCGCGCAGCCGGTTCGCCGCCACGGTCCGGGAGGCTCGCGCCCTCGGCTCGCGCACGGACGACTGGGAGGCGGTGGTGGACGAGCTGTACGCCCGGCACGGCCACCTGCACTGGGTGCACGTGCGCAACAACGCCGCGCTGGTCGCCGCCGCCCTCGCGTACGGGCGGGGCGAGCTGGAACGGTCCGTCTGCGCGGTCGTCAGCGGCGGCTGGGACACCGACTCCACCGGGGCCACCGTCGGCGCGGTGACCGGGGCGCTGACCGGCGCGTCCGGGTTGCCCGAGCGGTGGGTCGGCCCGCTGCGCGGCCGGCTCGCCAGCAGCATCGCCGGCTTCGACGGCATCGGCTTCGACGAGCTGGCCGCCCGCACCGTCGCCCTCGCCGAGCCGGGTGCCGCCGGGGCGCCCGTCGGCGTCGCCACGGCCGAGGGCGGGCCGGCGTGAGCGCGCGGGTCGTTGTGGTGGGCAGCGCCAACCTGGACCTGGTGGTCACCGCGCCGCAGCTGCCCCGCCCCGGCGAGACGGTGCTCGGGGAGGACTTCCGGACCGTGCCCGGCGGCAAGGGCGCCAACCAGGCCGTCGCCGCCGCCCGGGCGGGCGCGCACTGCGCGTTCGTGGGCGCCGTCGGCGCCGACGAGTTCGGGCAGCAGCTGCGGGACAACCTGGTCGCCGCCGGGGTGGACGTGCGTGGCCTGCGTACCGTCCCCGGCCCCTCGGGGGTCGCCCTGATCGGGGTCGACCGGGCGGCGGAGAACTTCATCGTGGTCGCCCCCGGCGCGAACGCCGCGCTGACCGACCTGGACGCCGCCGACGGGGCGGCGATCGGCGCGGCCGACGTGCTGCTGCTCCAGTTGGAGGTGCCGCTGCCGACCGTGGTGGAGGCCGCCGGCCGGGCCCGCGCCGCGGGCACCACGGTGGTGCTCAACGCCGCGCCGGCGGCGCCGTTGCCGGCGGAGCTGCTCGGGCTGGTCGACGTGCTGGTCGTCAACGAGCACGAGGCGGCCGTCGTCGCCGCGACGGCCGCCGGCGAGCCGGCCGTCCTGCTCGACGCGCTGCTGGAGCTGGTGCCCCGGGTGGTGCTGACGCTCGGCGCTCGGGGCGCCGCGTACGCCGACCGGCGCGGTTCGCGACTGGAGATCCCGGCGCCGCGCATCGCGGCGGTGGACACCACCGCCGCCGGGGACGCCTTCACCGGCGCCCTCGCCGTCGGCTGGGCCGAACGCGGCGCCGCGCGCGACGCCGGCGCCGTCGCCGCCGTCCTGCGCTGGGCCTGCGCGGCCGGCGCGGCGTGCGCGCAACGCCCCGGCGCGTCCACCGCGCTGCCCGACCGGGCCGCCATCGAGGACCTGTACGCCGCGACCTACCGAGGTGCCCCGTGAGCTTCAACCCCTACGTGCCGCGCCCCATCGACCGGCCGACGGAGGTCCCGCTGGGCGGGCACGCCGACCTGACCACGCTGGACGAGGCGAAGGTCTTCGCCGCCCCGGACGACCCGGCCGACTGGCCGGCCTGGCGGGAGCAGCTCACCCGCTGGCGCGCCGACGCCCGTGCCCGCCTCGGCTACACCGGCGCGCACTACGACGAGATCCCCGGCGACTGCTTCAGCGTCTGCCTCGCCTGGCTGTGGGACGAGACGCTCTACGACCACGAGCGGGGCGTCTTCACCGTCGACGCGTTCCTCGACGCCGCCGAGCGGGACTTCGGGGGCTTCGACGGGATCGTCCTGTGGCACGCGTACCCGGTGATCGGGCTGGACGAACGCAACCAGTTCGACTTCTACCGCGACGTCCCCGAGCTGCCCGAGGTGGTGCGCGCCTTCCAGCGGCGCGGGGTGCGGGTGTTCGTCGACTACAACCCGTGGGACACCGGCACCCGGCGCGAGGCCGGCACCGACGCGCAGGAGGTCGCCGCGCTGGCCGGCAAGCTCGGCGTCGACGGGGTCTTCCTCGACACCCTCAAGGAGGGCGCCGACGAGCTGCGCCGGGAGCTGGACGCCGTCCGCCCCGGCATCGTCCTCGAAGGCGAGAGCCGGGTGCCGCTGGCCCGCATCGCCGACCACGCGATGTCGTGGGCGCAGTGGTTCGCCGACTCCGAGGTCCCCGGCGTGCTGCGCGCCAAGTGGTTCGAGCGCCGGCACGTGCTGCACCACACCCGCCGCTGGCACCGCAGCCACCTCGACGAGCTGCACTCCGCCTGGCTCAACGGCTGCGGCGTGCTGGTCTGGGAGAGCGTGTTCGGCGTCTGGGTGGGCTGGAACGACCGGGACCGCGCCGTGCTGCGGGCGATGCGCCGGGTGCAGGCCAGCCACGCCGCGTGGCTGCGCGCCGAGGACTGGGTCCCGCTCGCCGACCACCTCGGCTCCGGTCAGGTGTACGCGTCCCGCTGGACGCACGACGGCGAGCCGCTGTGGACGGTGGCGAACCGGGGCGACGACCACGACGGGCCGTGGCTGCGTACCGCACCGCGTCCCGGCCGGCGCTTCGTCGACCTGGTCACCGGCGCCGAGCTGGCCGTCACCGCCGAGCCGGACGGCACGGTCACCGTCGGTGGTCCGCTGCCGGCCGGGGCGGTCGCCGCGGTCGTCGCCACCGCCGACGCGTCGGTGCCGTCGCACCCGGCGGCGGTCGGCGACCCGTCCTTCCCGGCCCGCACGGCGCAGCGGCTGCGCGTGCCGTGGGCGCCCCGGCGCGACGTGCCCGACGGCATGGTGGCGGTCGACGGCGGCCGGCGGGAGCTGCTCGTGCGCCACCGGGTGCGGGAGACCGGGCTCTACGGCGAGACCCCGTACGTCGACGAGTGGAAGCCGCTGCCGCCCCGGCTGCACCACACCGGCACGCTGCGCCGCGCCGTGCGGCTCGGCCGGTTCGCCATCGACACCCACGAGGTCACCCACGGCCGGTACGCCGAGTTCCTGCGCGCCACCGGCCACCGTCCGTCGCGCCCCGAGCGGTTCACCGCCGGACAGGGCCCGGCCGACGCCCCGGTAACCGGCGTCGACCTCGCCGACGCCCGGGCCTACGCGGCCTGGGCCGGGCTGCGGCTGCCCACCGAGGACGAGTGGCAGGTGGCCGCCGAGGCGGGGCTGCTGCACCGCCGGGAACCGCTGGTGTGGAACCTGACCGAGAGCGAGCACTCCGACGGGCGGACCCGCTTCGTGATCCTCAAGGGCGGCGCCGCGTACCGGGCCGAGGGCTCCGACTGGTATCTCGACGGCGGCCCGCTACCGCCGGACGTGTCGGTGAAGCTGCTGCTGCTCGGCGCCGGCCTGACCCGCTCCGACCAGGTCGGCTTCCGCTGCGCCGCCGACCTTCCCGCCGAGGGGTGACCTGATGAGAAGACGTTGGCGGATCGGCGGCGGCGTGGCCGCCGTGCTCCTCGCGTTCGGCCTGGCCGGCGCGGTGCCCGGCGCGGCCGGCGCGGAGCGGCTCCGCGCGGGCACGCTGACCACCGCCGCGGCGCCCTCCGCGGCGCTGGGCGCTCCGATCGACTACACGGTCTACCTGCCGCACGGCTACGGCGAGCCGACGGCGAGCCGCTACCCGGTGCTGTACCTGCTGCACGGGCGGGGCGACACCATGCAGGCGTGGACCCGGGTCAAGGCCGACCTGGACCGGCTGATCGCCGACGGCGACGTGCCGCCGGTGATCGCGGTGCTGCCCGACGCGCCGTGGAGCAGCCGCGGCAGCTGGTACGTCGACTCCGGGTACACCGGCGCGGACGATCCCGGCCGGCCGGTGGAGACCGCCCTCACCCGGGACCTGGTGCGGCACGTCGACGCCACCTACCGCACCGCGGCCCACCGGGGGGCGCGCCTGGTCGGCGGCTACTCGATGGGTGGCGCCGGCGCGCTGCGCTACGCCCTGGCCCACCAGGACCTGTTCGGCCACGCGCTGGTGCTCAGCCCGGCGGTGTACCGGCCGCTGCCGCCGGCCGACTCGTCGGCGCGCGAGTTCGGCGGCTTCGGCTCCGGCGAGCAGCGCTTCTCCGACGAGGTCTACCGGCGACTGAACTACCCGGCCCTGCTGCCGGGCCTGGACGCGGAGTCCCCGGTGCGGATGTACGTCGCGGTCGGCGACGACGAGTGGGCGAACCCCGACCCGGCCGACGCCGCCCACGACCTCGACTACGAGGCCGCCACCCTCTACAACACCGTGCGCCGCTCCGACGCGATCGCCGCGGAGTTCCGGGTGCTCGACGGGGGGCACGACTGGGACGTCTGGCGACCCGCCTTCGCGGACGGACTGAGGCACCTGGCGGCGACGCTGAGCGTCACCCCGCCGGCCGGGCTGCCCGGGCCGCCGCACGGCACTGCGGGCACCGACTGGGCCGGCGGCGTGGCCGCCCACCCCGACGGCAGCACCACCCTCGGGTACGCCGCCTCCGGCCCGGTCGCCGGCCAGCCGTACGCCGGCGGGCTGGACGCCGTGGTCAGCCGCGTCACGGCGGGCGGGGCCCCGGCCTGGACGAGGCAGTTCGGCACGGCCGCCAACGACCGCCTCCACGGCGTGGTGCCGCTCGCCGACGGCGGGGTGGTCGCCGCCGGCTACACCCGCGGCGACCTCGACGGGACGCACCCGGGCAGCCCCGCCGACGACGGCTTCGTCGTCAAGTTGACCGGGACGGGGCAGCGGGCCTGGCTCACCCAGGCCGGTGACCCGGCCAGGGCCGACCGGTTCTACGCCGTCGCGGCCGCCCCCGACGGCGGTGCCTACGTCGCCGGCTACACCAGCGGCTCGTTCGCCGGGCAGAGCGGCGCCGGCGACAAGGACGCGGTCCTGGCCCGCATCACCCCGGACGGGCGGATCGCCTGGAGCCGGCAGTTCGGCGGTTCCGGCGAGGACAAGGCGTACGCGGTGACGGCCGACGCCGAGGGCGTGTACGTGGCCGGCGGCACCTCCGCCGGCCTGCCCGACACCACCGCGCTGGGCGGCAGCGACGGGTGGCTGGCCCGGTTCGACGCCAGCGGCACCCGGACGTGGGTGACCTCGGTGGGCGGCGCGGGCGACGACCTGCTCGGCGGTGTCGCGATCAGCGCCGACGGCCTCGTGGTCGCCACCGGCTCCACCGGCGGCGAGGCCACCGCCGGCGGCAGCGACGTGCTCACCGTGGCATACACCGGGACCGGCCGGCAGCGCTGGCGGACGGTGACCGGCGGGCGGGGCGCGGACGCGGGTGCGGACGTCGTGGCGCTGCCCGACGGTGCGGTCGCCGTGGTCGGTTTCACCGGCAGCGCGCTCGGCCTGCCGGTCGGCGGCGCGGACGTGCTGACCCTGCGGCTGGACGCGCGGGGCCGCCAGGCCGGGGTGGCCCAGTACGGCACCGCCCGCGACGACGCCGCCGACGCCTTCGGCGAGGAGAACGTCTACGCGACCCTCGGCGCCGACGGGCGGCTGCTGGTCACCGGGCTCACCGCCGGAACCACGTCGGGCGGGGCGGCGCTCGGCAACGGCGACGTCTTCCTCGCCGCCGTCGACCCGACGAAGGGAACGCCGTGAACAGCCCAGCTGACCCCGGTGCCGACCGGACCCGCCCGCTCGACGGGGTGAAGGTGGTCGACCTGGCCACCCTCTTCGCCGGGCCGCTCGCGGCGGCGTTCCTCGGCGACTTCGGCGCCGACGTGGTCAAGGTGGAGCATCCGGCCAAGCCGGACCCGTCGCGGGGGCACGGCCCGGCGAAGGACGGCGTCGGGCTGTGGTGGAAGGTGCTCGGGCGCAACAAGCGCACGGTGACCCTGAACCTGTCCGACCCGCGGGGCGCCGCACTGCTGCGCCGCCTGATCGCCGACGCGGACGTGCTGGTGGAGAACTTCCGCCCCGGCACCCTGGAACGGTGGGGGCTCGGCCCGGCCGAGCTGCACGAGGTCAACCCCCGGCTGGTGATCGCCCGGATCAGCGGTTTCGGTCAGGTCGGCCCGTACGCGCGGCGGCCGGGCTTCGGCACCCTCGCCGAGGCGATGAGCGGCTTCGCCGCCGCCACCGGCGAGCCGGACGGCCCGCCGACGCTGCCCCCGTTCGGGCTGGCCGACTCGGTCACCGCGCTCGCCGCCGCGTACGCGGTCATGCTGGCCCTGCGGGCCCGCGACCTCACCGGCGCCGGCCAGGTGGTGGACCTCGCCATCATCGAGCCGATCATGGCGATGCTGGGACCCCAGATCACCTGGTACGACCAGCTCGGCTACGTCCAGCCCCGGCTGGGCAACCGGTCCAACAACAACGCGCCGCGCAACACGTACCGCTGCGCCGACGGGCGCTGGGTGGCGGTGTCGACCAGCGCGCAGAGCATCGCCGAGCGGGTGCTGCGGCTGGTCGGCCGGCCGGAACTGGTGGACGAGCCGTGGTTCGCCACCGGCAGCGGCCGGGCCGTGCACGCCGACGAACTGGACGCCGCCGTGGGCGCCTGGGTCGCGCGGCGCGACCGGGACGAGGTGGTGGCCGCGTTCGAGGCCGCCGAGGCGGCCGTCGCCCCGGTCTACGACGTGCGTGACATCCTCGCCGACCCGCAGTACGCCGCGCTCGGCACCGTCCGCACCGTCGATGACGAGGAGTTGGGCGAGGTACGGATGCAGAACGTGCCGTTCCGGCTCTCGGAGACGCCGGGGGACATCCGGCACGCCGGGCGCCGGCACGGCCAGGACACCGACGCGGTGTTGCGGTCGCTGGGCCTGGCCGACGGCGAGTTGGCGGAACTGCGCGAGAAGGGGGTGATCTGAATGCTGCTGACCTGGCTCTACGTGCCGGGTGACCGGCCGGACCGGTTCGCCAAGGCGGTCGCCTCCGGCGCCGACGCGGTGATCCTCGACCTCGAGGACGCGGTGCTCGCCGACCGCAAGGCGTACGCGCGGCAGGCCGTCGCCGAGTTCCTCGGGCAGTCGCACCCCGTGCCGGTCCAGGTCCGGGTCAACGAGCTGGCCGGCCCGGACGTCGACGCCGACCTGGCCGCGGTGGTCGGTCGCCCCGGGCTGGCGGGCCTGCGGCTGCCGAAGGTGGAGTCGGCGACCGCCGTCGCCGCCCTTGCCGCCCGGGTGGACACCCCGCTGCACCCGTTGGTCGAGTCGGCCCTCGGCCTGGAGGCCGCGTACGCCATCGCCACCGCCGACCCTGCGGTGGCCTCGATCGGCCTCGGCGAGGCCGACCTGCGCTCCGACCTCGGCGTCGACGACGAGGCCGGTCTGGCGTGGGCGCGCGGCCGGATCGTGGTGGCGGCCCGCGCCGCCACCCTGCCCCCGCCCGCCATGTCGGTGTACCCGAACGTGGCCGACGCCGACGGCCTGGCCGCCTCCTGCGCGGTGGGCCGGCGGCTCGGCCTCCTCGGTCGGGCGGCCATCCACCCGCGCCAGCTACCGGTGATCGCCGAGGCGTTCCGGCCGGCGGAGCGGGAGGTCGCGCGGGCCGAGGAACTGCTCGCCGCGGTGGCCGAGGCGCAGACCCGGGACTCCGGGACCGTGGTGCTGCCGGACGGCCGGTTCGCCGACCGGGCGATGGTGGCTGCCGCCCGTCGCACGGTCGACCTGGCCGCCCGCTACGCGGCCTGACCCGGCGTACGACAAGGGCCGGCCCCGTTCGGGGCCGGCCCTTGTCGTTGGTGGTGTGTGGATCAGGCGGCGTAGCCGCGGGTGGCGATCCAGTCGGCGAGGG
>NZ_JBVJGT010000077.1:0-25841 GCF_055587185.1 Micromonospora sp. NPDC048040
CGCCACCGATCAAGGTCTACGCTGTGGCACGCGGCCACCGCACGATCTTCGGTTGTCCTCACAAACCATCGATGATCAACGCGGTGGCCGTCTTCATGCCTGCGCCACGCCCAACGCCGAAGCCAAGTGACGTTGGAGTACTAGGAGGTAGTGGCGAGGAGCGCCATCAGCGGGGGTGGGTGCGGTGTGGATTGCCTGGGCTGCGACGAACTGCTCCTCGGTGACCAGCGGTGGGTGGGCGATCTGGCGGGAGATGACCCAGTGCGGGGCGGCGTTCCAGCGTTGGACCTCCTGGTGTCGGGTGATGGTGCCGTCGGGTTCGACGATGTCGTGGTCGGTGCGTTGCCGGTTCCAGACCTGGCGGCCGGTGTAGCGGGGGTTGGCCAGGATCGCGGCCACGGTGGTCAGCATCCAGTGTTCGCCGCTGCGGTGAGGGTTGCGCGCCGGGTCCGCGCCGGACGGGCACGGCACGCCAGCGTCGTTCAGGGCGCGGGCGATACTGGCCACGCTGCGACCGGCGAGCCGCTGCTCGAAGATCCACCTCGCCCAGGGTGCGGTGGCCGGGTCGGGTTCCAGGCGGTGCAGGCGCCGCCCCCAGGCGGCGTGGGCGCGGTTCGGATGAGGGCCGGCGTCGACGAGCCGGTAGCCGTAGGGCGGTCGGCCGCCGAGGTGTCGACCCTGCAGTTCGGCTTGGGCGCGCATGGCCGCGGTGGTGCGGTGCCGGGCCCGGGACACCTCCCGCTGGGAGTGCACGCCCAGCAGGTCCAGCAGCGCCAACTGTCGCGAGTTGTCGAAGTCCACCGGCCCATAGGTCTCCGGAAGCCACAGCTGCACGCCCTGCTCGACCAGGACAGGGGTGAGCTGTTCGAGTTGCTGGCCGTGGAAGGCGCGTTCGTACTCGCCCACGACGATCGCGTCGAACCCGCGTCCCGGGTCCACCACTGCGGCGAGCAGTCGTGCTGCCTGCGGGCGGTCCGGCCAGGCCACCCTGCGGGAGACACCTTCGTCGAAGAACTCGACCACGATCCGACCATGGCCAGCGATCAGGTCCTCGGCGTAGTTGCGCTGCCACCGACACGACGACGCCCGATCCTGAAAGTCGACGGTCGACATCCGACCATAGAAGGCGAACCGGATGCCGGGTGGAGTTGGTGTTGTCGGGCGCCGCGCCCGATGGTGGCCTCGATGGTTCGGCTGCCGTATCCACCAGCCGAGCAGGTCGGGGCCGTCGAGTTCCGGCGCGTATTGCATCAGGATCCTCCCACACACAGTGTTACAGGCATCCACCTCGATATAGAGATCTAACGATGCTGCGGTTCGTGGGACTCGGCCACTCGCAACATCTGTTGGCTCAACCGTGCGGCGCGGGCCCGGCTGGTCACCTGGTTGGCAGCTGTGTGGTTGGGAGACGTACGTACGGCACGTACTGGGAGCGGATGGCCGCCGCGTGGGGTGATTGGCCCCTGAATCGCGTCGCGGCCAGTGACGTCGAGACGATGGGACAAGAGATTGTCGCCACGGCCCGGTTGCGGCGTAACAGCCTTCTCTGCACCAGGCAGTCCGCGCCAGCCGACTCGGCGAAGTTGCCTGGAAGGGCTTGGGGGGGGCGCGTCTGCTATCTCCAGAGGGTCGGGTGCGCCAGGGTGGCTTGTGGGTCTCGTAATGCCGTGATCAGTGATGAGTTGTGGGCCGTGCTGGAGCCGGTGATGCCGCAGGACCATGGCCGGCCGACCGGGTCGTCCGTGGAACGATCACCGCAGCACTTTGGAGGGCATCATCTGGCGGTACCGCACGGTTGCGCCGTGGCGGGACCTGCCGAGACAGACACCGATAACCCTCGGGAGAGGTGCGTCAGAGCCTGGTAAATAAGGGTTTCAGGTGTTTTGGTGGCGGGCGAGGCGGCGGGCCATGACGATGATCATGGCCCATTGGACCATCGCGGCGTGGTGGTCGGGTTGCCGTTCGTAGTCGCGGACGGTGCGTCGGCACCGGTTGATCCAGGAGAACGTGCGTTCCACGCACCAGCGGCGGTGCAGTACGACGAAGGTGGTCTGCCCGGCGAGCTTGGCGACGATCTGTACGGTCAGGGTGAGGTGGGTGGCGGCCCAGCCGACGAGCCGGCCGGCGTAGCCGCTGTCGGCCCAGGTCAGCTGGATGGTGGGGAAGCAGGCGCGTAGCGCCCACAGCAGTGGGCGGGCGGCGTCGCGGTCTTGGACGTTTGCGCCGGTGATCAGGATCGCGAGGAGCAGGCCGCGGGTGTCGACGGCGATGTGCCGTTTCCGGCCGTTGATCTTCTTCCCGGCGTCGTAGCCGCGGCTGGGTCGGCCGACGGTGTCGGCACCGCGTATCGACTGGGAGTCGACCAGCGCGGCCGTCGGCTGCCGGTTGCGGCCCTCGACCTGTTCGCGGACCTGCTCGCGAAGGCTGTTGTGCATGCGGTTGAGCGTTCCGTCGGCGGTCCAGGTCTTGAAGTAGTGGTAGACGAGCTTGTGGTGGGGGAAGTCGGCGGGCAGCGCGTCCCACTGGCAGCCGGTGCGGTCGAGGTAGCGGATCGCGTCCACGATGTCGCGGCGTGGGTAGGTGATCGGCCGGCCGCGTCCGGTGCCGGCCGGCACGTGCGGAGCCAGGACCTGCCATTCGGCATCCGAGGTGTCCGACGGATAGTGCCGTGGCCGGGCGGTGGGCAGGTGAGCATCGAGAGTGGCCGGGGTGGCGGATGCGGCGACACCGGCGACAAGGTATACAGACAGGGTTGGGCCTTCGGTCGTGCTGGTTTAGTCGCCTTTGCTCGTACCGAAGGCCCTTCACCATGTCACGCCACCACGCCGGCCGCCGTCACGGTTGGCGATCTCCACCGGGCCTGCCGGACACCGGAAACCCTTATTTACCAGGCTCTCAGTCCGCCGGTGCGCCGTGAGGCGCGATCGATCCGACCCGCTGCCCATCCGGTCGGGTAGCCTGACGCGGTGACGGAGCCTGACCGCGTGTCCATCGCGGTACCCCGGCTCGTTGGTCGTGAGCGCGAGTTCGCAGAGGTCAGTTCCGCCCTCGACGTGCCGGCGGCAGTGGTGTTCGTTCAGGGTGAGGCAGGCGTCGGCAAGACCCGTCTGGTCGATGAGGCGCTCGCGCAGCGGGAGCGGCCCGGCCGGGTGCTGCGCACGGCCTGCCCCGCCCTGCTCCAGCCGTTCACCCTCGGGCCGCTTGTCGATGCGCTCCGGATCGCGGTCGACGCCGGGGCCGACCACAGGCTCAGTGCCCTCGCTGGCGACCTCCGGCCACTCTTCCCCGAGTGGGCGGAGTGGCTGCCGCCGATGCCCGAGCCGGCCGACGACCCAGCGATGGCGCGGCACCGCGTCTTCCGCGCCGTCACCGAGCTCCTGGACCTGCTCGCTGTCGAGCTGCTCGTGGTGGAGGACGTGCACTGGGCCGACGAGGCGACGCTGGAGTTCCTGCTCCTCCTCGCCTGCGGCCCGCCCCCGCGCCCCGGCATCCTCCTCACCTATCGGCCCGAGGACGTCCCGCGCGACTCGCTGCTGCCGAGGCTGACGACGGCCCAGCTGCCTCACGGCCGCAGCGTCCGCATTGCGCTGGAGCCGCTGCCACTTGACGACGTCGCCCGCATGGTCTCCTCGATGCTCGGCGGCGAGACGGTGTCAGGCGCGTTCGCCGCCTTTCTCCTGGAGCGCACGGCCGGCCTGCCGTTGGCCGTGGAGGAGTCAATGCGGCTGATGTGGAACCGCGGTGACCTGGTCCGCCGCGGCGACGCGTGGGCACGCCACCGGATCACCGAGATCGACGTGCCGCCCACGGTGCGTGATGCGGTCCTCGCCCGGGCGGCCGGACTCGGTGACGCCGCCCGGGCGGCGCTGCGCGCGGCCGCCGTCCTGACGGAGACCTCGAGCGAGTCCACGGTGTTGGCGGTGATGTCCGGCGACCCGGCGGGCCGGCTCTCCGGGCTCGCGGAGGCCGTGGCGTCGGGGCTGCTCGCCGAGGACGCCGCTGGCATGGTCTCCTTCCGGCACATGCTGGCCTGCCTCGCCATCTACGAGGCGATCCCCATGCCCGAGCGACGAGCCATGCACCTGCGCGCGTCGCGGGCACTGGCCGATGCGTCACCCGCCCCGCTCGCCCAGCTGACCCGGCACGCCAAGGAAGGCGGCGACGCGAAGGCGTGGGGTGCCTACGCCGAGCTGTCGGCCGACCGGGCACTCGAGTCCGGCGACGGCTCCACGGCCCTGGTCGTCCTCCACGACCTCCTGGTGCACGGCACGCCGGCCGCGGGCGACGTGGTCCGGCTCACCGACAAGTACCCGGTCGGCCTGCTGAGCGGGCACGAGAGGTATGCCGAGCTGCTGGCCGCGCTGCGCCGAGTCGTCGACTCGGGCGCCGCTTCCCCGGCCGAGGAGGCGGAGATCCGGTTCCAGATCGCCCGGCTGCTCACCCAGATGGAGGCCTTCGAGGACGCCCGGTCCGAGATGGAGCGCGCGTTGCCGGGGCTTGGCCACAACCCGTCCAAGGCCGCCCGCGCGGCCATGTACCTCGGCCTGCTCTCCTACGGCACCTCCACCCCGGCCCGGGAGCTGTTGCATTGGCTGCGCCAGGCCTCCCGTATCCCCACCGACGCGATGTCCGAGGCCGACCGGTTGAGCATGGTAGTCGGGCTCGCGAGCGGGCTGCTGGTGCTCGGTGAGGAGGACGGGTGGGCCGAGGCGGCCAAGATCGGTGACGACGCCGCCACCACCGCGGAGCGGATGGCCGTCTCGGCGGGCAAGCTCAACGTCGGGGAGATGGCCGTGATCTGGGGCCGCCACGACGAGGCCCGGCGGGCCCTGATGACGGTCATCGACCTGGCCGCCCGTCACGGGTTCGACAAGGACGACCGCCTGGCGCGGGCCACGCTGGCCCTACTCGACTGGGTCAGCGGCGACTGGGAGGGCCTGGCCGAGCGAGCCAAGGAGTTGGCCGACGACGAGGAGCTGCTGCAGCCGGTGAGTCGGTTGGCGCCCGCCACGGTCGTCGGACTCCTGCAGGCCGCCTGCGGCGAACGGGACCAGGCCGAGCAGACGCTCCGCGCTGTGCTGCGTCGTGCCGACGAGCTCGGGGGTGCGGAGTCCTCGATCGGCCCGGCCAGCGCCTTGGCCGGGATCCGTCTCGCCGCCGGGGACGTCGAGGACGTCCTGCGCCTCACCGAGGCTCCGATCGCGTTCCTCGCGGGCAAGGGCAACTGGATCTGGGCGACCGACCTGGCCCAGGTGCGCGTCGAGGCGCTGCTCGCCGCGGGCCGCACGGCCGAGGCCATCGAGCTGATCGACGCCTTCGAGCGCGGGATCGAGGAGCGCCATGCGCCCGCGCCGCGCGCCGCACTGGCGGTGTGCCACGCCCTCGTGCTGGCGCTGGACGAGCCGCTGGCAGCTGCCGCGGCCTTCGAGCAGGCTGCTGCCGCCTGGCAGGCGATCCCGCGACCCTACGACACACTGCGCAGTCGGGAAGCTCAGGCGAGCTGCCTGGTCCGGGCCGGTGCGACGGAGTCCGGCGTGGCGCTGCTCACCGAGGTCTTCGCCGCCCTGTCCGAGCTCGGGGCGCGCGCCACCGCCGAGCGGGTGAGGGGCGAGCTGAGAGCGCACGGCGCCCCGGTGAAGCGGCCGGCCTGGAAGGGGGGCCGTCGCTCGTACGGCGACCGGCTCTCGCCGCGCGAGCTCGACGTCGTCCGGCTGCTGGTCGAGGGGCGGACCAACCGGGAGATCGGCGACGTGCTGGTGCTGTCGCCCAAGACCGTCGCCCGGCACCTGGGTTCGGCGATGCGCAAGATGAAGGTGTCCTCGCGCACCGCCCTCGCCGTGCAGGCCGTGGAGAGTGGCGCGATCGAGGCCCCCCACCCCATGCCCCCGTCGCCCCAGGCCCCGTCAAACCAGGCCCCGTCAAACCAGGCCCCTTCGACCCAGGCCTGATCGCGGCCGACGCGCTGTCCTCGACCAAAAGTTGGGTCATCTGCCCAGTCGCGGGAACGGCCGAGCGCGGTGAGACTCCGAGGGTGGAACCGAACCAGCACCCTCCCGAGTGCGGTGAGACTCCGAGGGTGGAACCGCACCAGCACCCTCCCGAGTCCGAAACCCCTCCCACGGCTGCGCCGTCGTCGGCGCCGACCGCGGCGGACGGGGCCGACACCTCCGGGGAGTACGAACCCATCTGACCCCACGGCACGACCGCACGAACCTCCCAACGAAAGGTCACCCGCATGAGCCACCCCCGTCCATTCGGGAGCAGGAGGCCGGCCCCCGCCTCCGGCGTACCCCGTCGCTCCTTCAGCTCCCGCCCTGCGTTCGCCGGAGCGTCCCTCGTCCTGGCGCTTGCCCTGACCGGGAGCCTGGGGAGCCTGGGGAGCCTCAGCGTCGCGGGCGCGGCCAGCGCCGCCGGGCAGAACGGCACCGACGGGCGGGCCAACCGCGTCGTCGACACCCACCAGGTCACCCTGATCACCGGTGAGAAGGTGCTCCTGACCGAGCACGCCGACGGTCTCCAGACCGCGAGCGTGGCGCCCGACGGCACCCGCGACACCCAGGAGTCGTACACCACCCTTCGCTCCGGGGACGACCTCTACCTCATCCCCGACAGCGCGCAGCCCTACCTCGCCCAGGACTCGCTCGACCTGGAGCTGTTCAACATCTCCCAGCTCGTCGACGACGGGTACGACGACCAGGGTCGGGCCACGATTCCTCTCATCGTCACCTATTCCGAGAACGTGGCCCGGGCCCTGGACCGTCCGGCCCCGCAGGGATCGGTGAAGGCCCGCAAGCTGCCCAGTGTCGACGCCGTCGCCCTGCGCGAAAGCAAGGACAAGGCCTCGACATTCTGGGAGGCCCTGGACGACGACCGCGCCAAGGCGCCCCAGCCCCGACTCGCCGGCGGTATCGAGAAGATCTGGCTCGACGGGCCGATGCACGCCTCCCTCGACCAGAGCGTCAAGCAGATCGGGGCGCCGACCGCGTGGGCGGCCGGTTTCGACGGTGCGGGCGTCAAGGTCGCGGTCCTCGACAGCGGCGTCGACCCCACCCACCCCGACCTGACCGGAGTCGTCAAGGAGTCCCGCAACTTCACCACGGACGCGGACGCGGTCGACCACCACGGCCACGGCACCCACGTCGCCTCGACGATCGCCGGCTCCGGTGCCGCCTCCGGCGGGAAATACAAGGGCGTGGCGCCCAAGGCCGACCTCTACATCGGCAAGGTGCTCGATGGCGCCGGCAGCGGCTCGGAGTCGAGCGTCATCGCGGGCATGGAGTGGGCGGCCAACACGGTCGACGCCGACGTGATCAACATGAGCCTGGGCAGCTCGTCGCCCAGCGATGGGACCGACCCCATCAGCCAGGCCGTCAACCGGCTCACCGAGTCCAGCGGCGCCCTCTTCGTGATCGCCGCCGGCAACTCCGGGCCCGGCAAGTCAACCGTCGGCTCCCCGGGTGCCGCCGACGCCGCGCTCACCGTGGGCAACGTGACCAAGCAGGAGGCGCTGGCGCCCACCTCCAGTCGCGGCCCGCGCCTCAACGACTTCGCGGTCAAGCCTGAGATCACCGGGCCCGGCACGGCGATCGTCGCCGCACGAGCCGCCGGCACCACGATGGGCTCGCCCGTCGACGCCACCTACACCTCGGCGAGCGGCACCTCGATGGCCTCGCCGCACGTCGCCGGCGCGGCCGCCCTCCTGGCCCAGAAGCACCCCGAGTGGACCCCGGACAGGCTCAAGCAGGTCCTCGTCGGCACCGCCAAGTCGGGCATCTTCACGGCCTACCAGCAAGGTGGCGGACGCGTCGACGTCCCGAAGGCGCTCGACGCGACCGTCTACGCCGACCCGGCCGTGGTGAGCCTGGGTCGCCACGAGCGCGACGGCCAGCCCGTCACCCGCCCTCTGGAGTACGTCAACCCGACCGACGCCGAGGTCACAGTGGCCCTCAACATGGTGGCGTTCGGTGAGTCGGCGCCACCGGAGGGGATGTTCACCCTCGGCGCCACGAACCTCACCGTGCCGGCGCACGGCCGCGGCAGTGTGGACTTCACCTACGACCCGCGGCTCGGCACGATCGGTGACTACACCGCGATCATCACCGCGACCTCCAGCGACGGCACGGCCTTCCATACCACGGTCGGTGCGACCAAGGACATCCCGATGGTCGACGTGACCCTGACCGGCATCGACCGTCACGGAAAGCTGGGACCCACCGAGTGGGTGGCCTTCGACCTCGACAACCGCAAGCTGCGTCAGTTCTTCAGCAGCACCACGCCCACCACGGTGCAGCTTCCCCTCGGCCGCTACTCGGTGATGGCCTACATCCGGACCACCGACCCGGCGTCGGGCGTCCTCACCGACTTCACCCTCGGCGGCAACCCCGAGCTCGTCCTCGAAGGGCCGAAGTCGGTCACGGTCGACGCGCGGGACGCCAAGAAGGTGCAGATCTCGACCCCCGAGGAGTCGGTGGTCACCATCAGCAAGCTCGGCTACCGCCAGCAGATCCCCGGGCTGGGTGGGCTGGACGCACTCAAGACCCTCGGCAGCAACCTCGACGGCGTCTACGTCGTCCCCACCGAGCCGACGAGCGTGAGCGACTTCGAGTTCGACTACCAGGAGCGCTCCTCCTCGCCGACGATCAAGGCTGCGTACGCCGACGGCACAGGCGCGATCCCGCTGCGGCCGGTCACCTACGCCCTGTCGCTCTACGGGAACAAGACGCTCCAGGCCGTCGACGCCGGTCTGGCCCGTCCCGCCGAGCTGGAGGGCCGCGACCTGAGCGGCAAGCTGGCCGTGATCACCCGCGACCCGAGTGTGCGCACGATGGACCAGCTGGCCGCCATCGCCACAACCGGCGCCGAAGCGGCGGTCCTGGTCAACGACCGTCCCGGCCCGTTCTCCACGATCGTCCCGCGGGTGCTGCGCACCAAGATCCCCGCGTGGTCGCTCACCCAGGACGCGGGTCAGCAGCTGCTCGCCCGCATCCACCACGGGCGCACCAACGTCAGCCTCCGCGGCATCGGCAAAGACCCGCAGGTCTACAACGTGGCGCTGATGGTCCCCGACACCATCCCTGCCGATCCCACCGACGCCGTGACCTCCGCCAACTCCGCGACCACCCACGCGGACTACCGAGGCCCGGCCGGTACCTACATCGGCGACTCCAACGCTGCGGTTCGGCCGGGGGAAGCGTCACTCTTCAACCTCATCGACTACTTCGACGCACCCTCTTCCCGGACCGAGTGGTACTCCACGGGCAACAAGTGGCCGACCAGCGACCAGATGCGCTGGTGGCACACAGTCCACGCCGATGACGCAGACATCTCGCGACAGATCATGGGCGCGATCACCGGCTACGCGCCCGGCAGCACCCGAGACGAGACCTGGCTGGGGGCGGCCATCACGGCCGGCGGACCCCAGGGAGGCGGCGCCGTGCGCGAGCGTGACGCGCTCATCTTCGGCCTTCCCGAGTGGGTCGACAGCGGCGGCCACTACGGCTGGTCGGGCAATACCACCGATCATGCGACGGCCCGGCTGTTCCGCGAGGGCGAGCTGGTCCGCGAGATCCCCTGCCCGGCGTGCCGCAACGTGATCGCCGTCGGAGCCGACAACGCCACCTACCGGCTCACCCTCGAGACCCAGCGCCCCGACTGGATGCCGCTGTCGACCAGGACCAGCACCGAGTGGACCTTCCAGTCGGCGCGTCCCACGGCCGACAGTGAGCAGCTCGCCATGCTGTGGCCGCGCTACGAGCTCGAGCTGGACGACCAGAACCGGATGTCCGCCCGTGGCACGAGGACCTTCGACCTGTCCATCCTCACCGCTTCCGGCGAGGTCTCGAGCCTCGAGGAGCTGAAGGTCTGGGCGTCCGGCGACGACGGCGGCACCTGGTCGTCGGCCGAGACGAAGCGCAAATCCGACGGGTCATACACGGTGACGGTGCCCGCCGTCGGTTCCGGCTACGTGTCGCTGCGGGTCAGCGCCCGCGACGGTCACGGCAGCGCGGTCACCCAGACCCTGATCCGGGCCTACGAGGTTCACTGAGCGTCAGGCGATCACGGAGGGGGCGGTCGCGTGGACGACCGTGCTGCAGCATTGTCGTGGGCGGATCCACTCTCAGCAGAGAGCCCATGACGAGAACGATGCGTTGCGCCGCCGAGGCCCCACACCGCCCGTCGCCAGTGACCGCGCAGAGGGGTGAAGCGGGGGATGCAGTGAGCGCAGCGAGCAAGCCCGGAGCTCGCCGAGTCACCATGTGTGGCCGGCGAGTTCTGGGCTTCCCGACGTCGACGTCAAATCGGTCCCGGACACTGGTCGTTCCAGCTGCCGGGTCTGCCCTTCGGCCATCCACGAGCGGGACGGCCGACCACCTCTTGAACCCGGCGGGTCCGGCCCAGCCGAAAACCAACGGGGCATTCGGGTGGGCGTCAAAAATCAGCCACTTGCCAGGCCTCAGGGGGTCAACTCGCGGATGCCACGCGAGCGCGACCTCCGGTGTCGGTGACGCGCGCAAGCATGCTGCCGATCATGAGATCCACCCAGATCGGGACCGCCGATGCGGCCCGCCGGACTCAATCCCCCTGGCGATGATCTCGCAGTGGTTCTCAAGGGCGGGGTCCAACAACAGCATCCTCCCGCCGGAGCTGTGAGCAGAACAGCTCACCCCGCGGACTCGGCGATAGTGCCTGCCGCGTAGACGCTGGATGTGCTCACGCAAACCACCCCAGTCTCCGAGGCAGCGACCCTCGATGTTCACGGCCGAGCGACGCACCCTCGCACAGCCCTCCTGGGCGCGTACATGGCCTCCGGCACATAGCCAGCCGCTCGCGGCTTTGCCGATGATTCGGCGTACTTTCGGCTTGTCTATCAGGTGCCGCGCCGTGGTGTCACCGATTGCTGGTTGGCGGATCAGTGGGTGGTGCGGTCAGTCGGCCCAGTTCGGTGCCGGCGAGCCGGCGCACCACGGGGTCGGGGTCGCTGGCATACCGGTGGAGGATGTCCGGGGCAGCGTCAGGCGCGAGATGTCGCGCCGCAACCGCGACCCGCTGACGGACGTCGGGGGCCGGGTCGGTTGCGAGCTCAACCAGGAGTTTCTGCCAGTGCGTTGGGCTGCCACCGGCGCTGGCGAGTCCACGGATGGTGGCCGCGCGTACCACTGCCTGGTCGTCTCGCGCCAGCGCCATGAGCTGCGGTGCCACGCGGGGATCGGAGTCGACCGCCTTCGCGAGCGCGTGGGCGGCGTCGATCCGCAGTTCCGGGTCTTCGTCGGCAGCGAGCGTGAGCAGGGCGTCGACTGCGGTCGGTCCGCCGACTGCGCCGAGGGCGTTGCGGGCGTTCTCGCGGACGTGCGAGTCGGGGTCGTTGAGTAGCCGCAGCAGGGCCGGGGTCGCCTCGCGGTTGCCGAGTTGCTCGAGTGCGTACGCGGTCATGGATCGTACCCGGGGCGCCAGGTCGGCGGCGAGGGCAACCAGCGGCATCACCGCGTCAGCCCTGCCGCTGTAGCCAAGTTGGCTGATCGCCGATACTCGTACCTGGTCGTCCAGGTCGCGCAGTGCCTTGATGAGAACTTTGAAGGCCCGGTCGTCGGCGGCTGAGTCAGGAATCGAGGCGATTGCCACGGATCTGATCTTCGGATCGGCGTCGGTCGCCGCAGCTGCCAGCAGTTCGACGTCCTGCGCTTCGGCCACGAACCCGAGTGCCTACCGCCCTTCGCGGCGCAACTCGAGCGCGTTACCGGTGACCAACTCGAGCACCGCGCGCCGGGCGGCTGGCCGGTCCCCGTGCAGCAGGTGGATGATTTCGGCCTGCAAGCTGTCCTGGTCGTCCCCGAGGTCGCGGGCCGAGGCGCGCAGCAGCGCCGGAAGCGCCGCCACACCCTGGATGCCGGCCAAGACGCCGGCGATCAGGTCGCGGCCGTAGAAGTTCCCTTCGTCAAGGAACCGGTCGAGTGCCTCGGTCAGGTGGGACACCAACGTGATGTCCCCGCAAGCCTCCAACTGTCTGAGAGTCGGTGCGATGGCGTCGTAATCGTCCTCAAGCTCCACGGCGTGCCGGACCACGGCTTCCAAGGCCCCACGGCTGTCGATCACGCGGCCACCCTGCCACACCCGATGGTGGAACAGTGCACCGAACCTGCAAGATCAATCCGCTTGTCCGTCGCCGGCCAGGCGCGGAGTCGCGCCGATATGCGGATGCAGGATCCTCATACTGGGCGCATGGCTCGGGATGTTTCGTCGGTTGACGCTATTCTGCGCTTCGCCTCCGCCCTGCGCGAGTTGCGTGGTCGACTGCTCACCGACTTGTTTCCCGTCGCGGACATCGCGGATCTTCTGGCTGCGGTCCGCTCGCGCGGAGAGTTGCCCCGGGAAGGTGTCACCCGTAGCGGGATCGAGTACACCGTCCACGGCGCGGGGTGCCGGTTAATCAGCTCCGACGGCAGGGAGGTCGACGTCGACCTGGTCACCGATCCCCTGCTCGGGCGCGAGGTTGAAGCATTCGACGCCTGGCGAATCCGTTGGTTCCTCAACGACGCCGCCGATGACGGCTACAGCCATGAGGACATCGTGGCGGCCTGCACCCATTTCGCCGGCGAGGGCCCCCTACGCGAGGTGGTTGAAGGCCGTTGGTTCGCGTTGCCTGGCGCTCCAGGCGGCCCGGCATGAGTCACCCACACGCAGCAACCCACCGCTGTCCGCCTTGAAGCAGCGCATCTTCAGGTACCCGGATCTTCCGCCGTGCGTGAGCTGGGCCGCCAGTGTTGCAAGGGGTTTTGCTTCGCTGGGCTCATGCCGACTGGAGCCGGCGGGTATGGATGTCCTGGTAGCGGAGCGGGTCGACGGTGGCGGGGTCGTCGAGGAGTTCGACGAGTAGGGCGCCGTTCGGGAGCCGGCGTGCCTGGGCCGCGATCTCGGGCAGCGGTGCCGGTGGCAGGTGGCGGTCGGGGCCCAGGTAGGTCCACCAGCCGAGCTGCCCGTTCACCGCTGGCACGTTCGGTCGGCCGTCGCCCTACGCGCCGCCGCCTGCCCCAGTACCCGGCCGAGATCGGCCACCACATCCCCGACGCGATCTTCGCCGCCGTGCAGCGCCTCACCGGCAGCCCCCGCCCCTACGACTTGGTGGAGGTCACGACCAAGATCTTGGGCGAGCACCTCCGCGCGCAGGCTGGCCCGGCGTGCGAGCTGACCGGCGGTGAGCTGATCCGCCGGCGTCTCCTGCTCGCCTCAACCGATGTGATCACGATGGCGCTCTACGCCGCCGTCGCGCCGCACGACGAGCGCCGCTGCCCGGCCCCCGGCGGCGAGCCGACCGTGCAGCGGCGCAGGCTGCGGCTTCGACCCCGACGACTTCGCCAACCTCACCCGCTAAACGGCCAGGGCGGGGCGACCCAGGCCGGTCCGCGCTGCCCGCTCGCCCCGCATCTGCCCTACCACTAGCTGCCGAAATACGCGTGTATTACACTAATGGAGTGCCGTACGAGTGGGAAGAGTGGGCCCTGCAGGCGCTCGCTGGCGTGCAGCCCTATGAGGTACGCCAAGCTTTGGAGGCCAAGCAGCGGTGGCCGCGTGCTGCCGCCGATGCCGCAGGCTTCCAAGTGTTGACCGTCTGGGCCCGTACCCACGACGGCCGGCCGCTGATCGTGGCCGTGCACCACGTCCACGGCTTTACCTGGAAAATCATCGGCGCGCGTGACATGGCCGACGCCGAGCTGGCCGAGTTCACCCGATGGGAGCAGACGCGATGAGCGACAACCAGCACCTGCCGTCCACCCCTGAAGAGGTGGCCGCGCTGATGAACAACCTCACCTTCGAGCCGCCGCCCACCCCTGAACGGGAGGCCGAGCTGCTCGCTTCCCTGCCTGAGGCCGCTGAAGTCATGGTGGTCCGGTCCCTACGCATGCCCATCGACCTTGACGAAGCCGTCGCCGCAGCTGCTAAGGAAGCCGGCGTCACCAAAACCGCCTGGATCCGTCAAGCCATCGAGATCGTCCTGACCATGCAATCCGACGACGACCAGCCCATCTCCCGGGCCGACGCCCTCCGCGCTCTCACCCTGCTGCGACCCGTACGCCGGGCCGCTTAGGCGACGAAACCACCGCGATGAGCAGATTCGACGACGTCCGCTCTGTCGAACTCTCGTTCGAATGAATACTCTCGCGAAGTGAGGATCAGCTATGGGTGACCGCAGCGCCATCGAATGGACAGAGGCGACGTGGAACCCTACGACGGGCTGTGACCGCGTCAGCCGTGGATGCGACAACTGCTACGCATTGACGCTTGCCAAGCGGCTCAAGGCGATGGGGCAGCCACGGTACCAGCGAGACGGGGATCCGCGGACGAGTGGACCGGGGTTCGGGTTGACGCTCCACCCGGACAGCCTCAGCTTGCCATTGACCTGGAGGCGCCCCCGGCTCGTGTTCGTCAACTCAATGAGCGACCTGTTTCACGCCCAGGTGCCGGTGGAGTTCGTCCGCCAGGTCTTCGAGGCCATTGCGGCGACTCCACAGCACACCTATCAGGTGTTGACCAAGCGGGCCCGCCGTCTACGCCGGCTGGCACCCTCGCTGACCTGGCCGTCGAATCTGTGGGTGGGCGTCTCGGTGGAGGATGCCGACGCGGTGGATCGGATCGATGATTTGCGGGACGTGCCCGCAGCGCTGCGGTTCCTGTCATGCGAACCACTGCTTGGTCCGTTGTCGGACCTGAATCTCGACGGGATCGGCTGGGTTATCGCCGGCGGCGAGAGCGGCACCAACGCCCGGCCGCTACATCCGACCTGGGTTGTGGACCTGCGCGATCAGTGCACCCGCGCCGGAGTGCCGTTCTTCTTCAAGCAGTGGGGCGGGCGCACGCCAAAGGCTGGCGGTCGCGAGCTGAACGGCCGAACATGGGACGACATGCCCCTCAGCTCGACTGCGCCCTGAGACTCCTCCCGGTCTACGCCCGGCAGGTCAGACCGCCGCGGGGACAAGCGCATCCTCAGGCGCACGTGCGGCCAGCTGGCGCCGCCGCAGAGGCTTTCCCTCCCGATGTCGCAATGAGACACTTCTTCGTAACACCTCGTGATCATCGGGAGGGCTGCATGCCGGTCGACGGCCCGGTGCCGTGGCCGTGTGCGGAGCACACGGGCGCCAAGCACGACATCTACCGCCGCTACCTCGAGCGATGGTTCCCCATTCTCCTCGCCGGCTCCAACGCCTACCCCTCTGTCACCTACGCCGAGGGCTTCGCCGGGCCCGGCATTTACAGCGGCGGAGAACCCGGGTCACCCGTCATCGCGATCCGCGCGCTCGTCGACAAGGTCCCCGCGACCAAGGGCATCGCCCGATTCGTCTTCATCGACGACGACCAGCGCTGCGTCAACATGCTCCGGAAAACTCTCCAAGAAGCGTTTCCCGACCGGCCGCGGTCCGAGTTCGCGATGCCCGTCACGATGGGCAAAGGCACCTGCGCCGACGATCTCGAAGCAGCGCTCGACCGCATGGACGCCTGGGGCCAGCCGATATTCGCAAACTTGGACTCCTGGGGCAATGCACCTGTGCCCTTCAGGCTGCTGAAGCGCCTCGCCGCGAACGTATCCACCGAGGTCATCGTCACGCTGCTCCCGCAGCACTTCGTCCGGTTCGTCAGCAACTTGGGCGAGGCGGGTGACGACGTGTTCGGCGGCGACCCGCGGTGGCGCGATGTCGTCAACCTGCCACCAGCGGCGAAGAGCCGGCACATCCTCACCTGCTACCGGCAGGCTCTGCAGGCGGCGGGCTTCCCGTACCTGCTGGACTTCGAACTGGTCCCCCGGAATGGCCAACCCCTGTACCTCGTCTTCGGCACCGGGCATCACCTCGGCGTGCAGAAGATGAAAGACAGCCTCTGGGAGGTCGACCGGGTCCAGGGCGTCGGCTTCCGCGATCCCCGCGACGAACAAGCAGAGACCCTGTTCGCCATGGACGAACCGCTTCTCGGGCCACTGACCCGGTTGCTGCAGCAGAGGCTGCGTGACAGCGAACCGGTCCGCGTAGAGGACCTGCGCCAGTTCGCTCTGTTTGAGACGGTGTACCGACCTGAACACGTCATCAAGGCACTGAAGCCGCTCATCGACGCCGGCAGCGTGAAGATCGAGGACGGCGGCCCGCTGCGGAGGGCATCCTTCGTTTCGCTAGTGCATGCGCCCCTTCGTTAGGTGTACCGAACTTCCTCGGCCCCCGGGTAACTGCCCACCGAGCAAGGCAGACCGGGCCGATCCTCCGACCCGGTGCGGATCTCGTCACGTTGGGAGGTGTACTTCCTCGAGAGAGCGCCCGATCATTGGGCGCAGAGGTGCCACGCGGAGCGGTGCGCGCCATCGGCCACCGGTGGCTCCCGGCCGTCAGGAACGACGAGGCCCGAGACATGGGCGCCCTGTTGTCACCGCCATGACACGACCTCCTGTCCCGAGCGGTGAACAGCTTGTCCGTCCGCTTGTTCCTGCTGCCCTGCCCGCCCGTTCACGTCCTCGTCCCGTACCGATGCCGGTACTGCCCGCTCGAGTTCAACTACCGGCGGTTGTCAATGCCGCGGAGCTTCTGTTGGGGATGGCTGTCCCATCCCGCTGCGGCCGGGTGGCCGCGCAGCCCATTCTGCGTGCGTTGGGTTGGCAGCCGGGCCACCGCCTTGACATCCACCCGCACCGAAGGGTGCTCGTTATTGCCTCGGCCAAGGATGGTCGGGACCGGGTGGGCAGCCGAGGTGCGCTGCCCCTGCCGGCTTCCAGCCGACGTATGTGCCGGATTGGGCATGGCGAGCCGGTCCTGCTCGCCGCGCTCGTCGCCCATGACCTGGTTGTTGTGCACCCGATCGGCGCCGTCACTCGGCTGCTCGCCGACCTGCACATCGAGGTAGCGGGAGGCGACCATGTCTGCTGATTCTGCCGCCGTTGCCGCCGCCCGGCAGGTCCTCGCGCATCTCGGTGTCACCCTGGCCGACCTCCAGTCCAACGCCGGCGTGTTGGTACCAGTGCCGACGGTCGCGGAGTATCTGCCGCGCGTGATCGCGGCGGCGGGCCCGGGTGCGAGACGGACGTACGGCACGTACTGGGAGCGGATGGCCGCTGCGTGGGGTGATTGGCCTCTGAACTGCGTCGCAGCGAGCGACATCGAGGCGATGAAACAGCAGATGGTCGCCACAGCCCGGTCGCGGCGTAACAGCCGCAACGGCCGGCACGCCGGCGAGCACGTCATCGCCGCCGCCCGCGCTTTCTTCTCCCGGGCGGTCGCTGACGGCCTCATCGACGCGTCGGCCAGTCCCGCCCACCGCGTCGCCAAACCCCGCCGCCTCCCCAGCACCCGCCGCGCTCTGACGCCGCACGAACTGGAAAAGATCAACATGGTGGCGCGGACCAGCGGCAACGATGTCATCCTCGACGCACTCCTGCTGCGCCTACACACGGAGAGCGCCTGCCGGCGTGGCGGTGGCCTCGCCCTGCGGCTTGTTGACCTGGATCGTCCCAGCGGGCTTGTGCGGCTGGCCGAGAAGGGCACTGTGCGGTGGCAGCCGGTCAGCCTCGACCTCGCCGAGCACCTGTACGAACATGCCCGCGTCCGCGGTGCCGTTCAGCCCACCGACCGCTTGTTGCGCTACCGCAACGGCCTGCCGATCAGTAGCCGCCGCTACGACCACCTGTGGAAACGCATCGGGGAGCGCCTGCCGTGGGTGGCCGCTCAGGGCATCTCCACCCACTGGCTGCGGCACACCACCCTCACCTGGGTGGAGCGCCACTTCGGCTACGGTGTGGCCCGCGCCTACGCCGGGCACACCGACAGCCCCGGATCCTCGACCACCACCTATATCAAGGCTGATCTGCACGCCGTCGCGGATGCGCTGTCGGCGATGACCGGCCAACCACACCCACTCGCCACGATGGAAGAAACCCGGGCCGCCTGGCCCACAGCCACTCGCCACTGATCGATATCGGATGAGATCCTGTCGCTTCGTGTGGCCGGTGGGGGAGGAGCCCTGGATTCCGCCGCACGAAGCGACAGGCCAGGGCGGGAGCCTGGGGATGAGCGACACCGATCCGACTGGGCCTGGTTCCGCCAGGAGGCTGGGGAGGTGTGAAACTATCGAGGATGGTTGAAGCCCTGGACTGAGTGACGGGAGTTGTGGATGGACGGCGCAGGCGGCGATTGGACTCCCGGTGACGTTGCTGCCATGATCGGCAACCCGTTCTATGCCGTGAATATCGATCCTGACCTGGCTGTCGCGCGCGATCCGATAATCTCCGAGGAAGAATGGGTTGCGGCGAACGCGAGATTGATCGACGAGCTTGGCCCAGAGCCTTATCTGCGTAACCTTCTGGCTGTTCTTAAGGGCGCGTACCCGACGAGTTGACAACTCCACCGCCCTCTTGAGATTTCGCGTCTGCGCCGTCGCTGGTGCCTCGCGGCGCGAACTCCGTGCGGACTCGGCCTGTCGGAGGCGCCCTTCTCCGTGTCCGGATTGATGAGTGCGCTGTCATCGGCGCAGGCAGATCGAATTGTTTGCTTAAATTGCGTCACGTGGCAGCTCACGCCTGTAGTGTTACGCATCGTGAAGTGCTAGGCTTATCGCATGAGCACCCGTTTGTATAGCGGGTGCTACGCACGGGTGGCCGAATCCCTCGGACACGTTATTTCCACACGAAGCGCGATAGTTTCTCGTGTTTTGCGTGATCCCCGTCCCGTTGGGCGGGGATTTTTGCTGTGGTAGCGAGGATGCCTCCCGCAGGGTTGAGCGTGTAGGTCGCGGTCTCGGCTTCGATGGTCCAGGTGTGGTGGTCGCCCACGATGATCATGTTGTTGGTGCGGAGGTGGGTGGCGACCTTGTCCGGGTCGGGGCTGCGCAGCGCGGGGTGGTGGCGGTGCAGCCGGCGGTCGTGTCGGATGCGGTCGAGGAGGTGGTCTTCCCGGATGTAGAGGGTCTTCGTTCGGGGAGAGGCCGTGGTGCGGCTGCTGGTGTGGCCGTGGCGGCATCGGTAGCCGGGACGGCCGTGGACCCAGTGGGAGTCCATGGTGCGCCCGCAGATGGCGCAGCATACGAGGCCGGCCAGGAGATAGTGGCGGGGAGCGCCGTCAGCGGGGGTGGGCGCGGTGTGAATGGCGTGGGCCGCGACGAACTGCTCCTCGCTCACCAGCGGCGGGTGAGCGATCTGGCGGGAGATGACCCAGTGCGGGGCGGCGTTCCAGCGCTGGACCTCGTGGTGTCGGGTGATGGTGCCGTCGGGCTCGATGTCGTCGTGGTCGGTGCGTTGCCGGTTCCACACCTGTCGGCCGGTGTATCGGGGGTTGGCCAGGATCGCCGCGACGGTGGTCAGCATCCAGCGTTGGCCGCTGCGGTGCCGGTTGCGTGCCGGGTCGGCGCCGGACGGGCACGGCACACCGTTGTCGTTGAGCCTGCGGGCGATACTGGCCACGCTGCAGCCAGCGAGCCGCTGCTCGAAGATCCACCTCACCCAGGGTGCGGTGGCCGGGTCGGGTTCCAGGCGGTGCAGACGGCGTCCCCAGGCGGCGTGGGCGCGGTTCGGATGAGGGCCGGCGTCGACCAACCGGTAGCCGTAGGGTGGCCGGCCGCCGAGGTGCCGGCCTTGGAGTTCGGCTTGGGCGCGCATGGCCGCGGTAGTGCGGTGCCGGGCCCGGGACACCTCCCGCTGGGAGTGCACGCCCAGCAGGTCCAGCAACGCCAGCTGTCGCGAGTTGTCGAAGTCCACCGGGCCATAGGTCTCCGGAAGCCACAGCTGCACGCCGTGTCTGAGGAGGGTGGGGGTCAGCTGTTCGAGTTGCTGGCCGTGGAAGGCGCGTTCGTACTCGCCCACGACGATCGCGTCGAACCCGCGTCCCGGGTCCACCACTGCGGCGAGCAGTCGTGCTGCCTGCGGGCGGTCCGGCCAAGCCACCCGGCGAGAGATGCCCTCGTCGAAGAACTCGACCACTATCCGACCATGACCGGCGACCAGGTCCTCGGCATAGTTGCGCTGCCACCGACACGACGACGCCCGATCCTGAAAGTCGACGGTCGACATCCGCCCGTAGAACGCGAACCGGATGCCGGATGGATTTGCTGCTGTCGCGCGCCGCTCCCGCTGGCGGCCTCGCTGGTTCGGCTGCCGTATCCACCAGCCAAGCAGGTCGGTGCCGTCGAGTTCCGGCGTGTACTGCATCAGAGCCCTCCCGCACATGGAGTTGCAACCATCTGTCTCTATATAGATGGCTAACGATATATCGGTTCGTGGGACTCGGCCACTCGCACCATCTGTTGGCTCAACCGTGCAGGGGGCGGGCCCGGCTGGACTGCAGCTGTGCGGTCCCCGTTCAGGCAAGCTCGCGGCTCCCGCTCACCGGCCGGTGGCTGGACTTCACCAAGGTGGACATCGTGGTCGACGCGGCCGGGGCGGTCACCGCCCGGCTGCTGGTGCCCCGTTCCGATGATCGAGGGAACCCAGGTGACGGCGTTTGCCCGGGCGGGTCCTGGTCGACCGCCGGTTCGTCCTCACCGCCGTGACCATTCCGGTGTCTGACCGCGCCGGCGTGCGCCTGCCGAGCTACGGCTCAGTTTGCCGTGAGCCGGCTCTTCTGCAACTTGTCGAGGTGAGCCGGCCGTAGCGGCGCAGTCAAGGTTCGTCGCCAAGATCGGCACGCCGGTGTGCGGGTTGTGCATCAGCCCTGTGGCGTCGAGGACGAACAGCCACACCATGTGCAGGACCGCCATGCCGACGGCCATCGCCCCGACCATTTCGATGGAGTAGGCGAACCTCTTGGCGCTCAGGCGGTGGCCGCTGTGCGTCACGGCGTCGTCTGACGCGGCTGCGCTCGGGGTGACGGGTTGGCTGTACAGGGCATGCCGTCAGTTCGGTGGGTCGCCTCGCCGTGAGTACGATGCGGCGGTGCCCGTGTCTCGTAAGCGGAAGAAGAAGTCCGGGTCCGGCCGCAGGTCCCCGCGTCAGTCGACGGTCTCGACGTCGAGCAGAGCGCCCTTGGCCGATGCCTTCGGTGGGCTTTTCGACTATCGCCGGAAGCTCGCCGAGCATCGCACCGCGCTGGCCCGGGACGCAGCCCGGGCGGTGATCGACGGCCTGATCACGGTCGCCCCAGGCCGGTCCGACGACGAGCTCGAGGACGATTTCTGCGCCCGCTACGGCGCGGCGATGACGCAGTTCGAGGGCAACGCACTGGAGGACATGGTCAGCCCGGAGGACTTCACCCACGCCCTGCTGGCAGTGATCGACGAGCGGCTGCACGAAGCAGCCGAGGCTGGCGCGGACGTCGCTGTTCTCCAACGGCTGCTGACGGTTGTTGCCGGTGTGTTGCCGGTCCCGCTGAGCGAGTCCGCCCGCGATCTGGTCGCCAGGCACCTGAGTGCCGGCGCGGCGAAACAGGTCGCGCGCGGGCGTACCGTGGCGGGCCCGGTGTTGTGGACGCACGATGTCTACGGCAGTCGTCGGGCGGTGGTCGCACCGTTCACGTCGTCGGACGGCCCGGATCGGTGGTACCTGTGGGACGTGGATGCGTGCGGCTACGAGGTGGTCGCCGTGCACAGCGGCTTCTACCCCTCGGCCGAGTCCGCATTGGCGGCTTGGGGTGAATCGGTCGGGCAGGCGGCGGCCGGTGCGGATCTGATACCGGTGGACGACGTGGAAACGCTCGGCAGCCTGCTGAGCGGCGAGGTCGAAAGATTGCGGATTGGCGGGGAGAACGAGGAACAGTACGCCGAGTTCCTGCGCAGTCGGCGGCTCGGCAGGACCGTGCGGGAGGCGGTCCGCCGGGTGCGCGGCCGGACTTCCGTACGGCTCACGGCTGCCGAAGCGGAGGCGCAGTTCGCTCAGCGGCTGCGGGAGCTCGGCTACCACGACGGCACGGCAGGCGATCGGCCGGACGCGGGCTCGGCCGGCGCTGACGAACTCGCCGCGGAGATGGCCGAATCCTGGTCCCCGCACGATCAAGCCGCGCTGTATCCGTTCTGCTCGCCGCACAAGGTAGCGGCGACCGTGCTGCACCTGCGGGATTTCTACAACGATGACTTCGCCGCTGCGCTCGTCGCGGTGCTACCGGAGTGGATCCGCTTCCTCGCCGAACACACCGGCATGGCGGCGGAGCTGACCGAGCGTTGCCTCGCGTACGCCTCAGGTGAGCTTCAGTTCCCCGGAATCCTCGACGACAAGGGACGACCGAACCCCATGGCACGAGTAGCCGAATAGCGGCCGGAAGTAGGAGAACGGGACGAACACCCGCCGGCCGCAGTGCGTGACGGACCGCTACCGCACTCCGAAGAGCGTGCTGCCACAACGCCCGCGGCCGAGAGCCGCACCGTTTGGCCACACGTGGCGGCGACGAAATCGTGTTTGCCGACCAGCGGCGGATGCGCCGTCGCGGGTGTTCACCCGCTGTTGCATCAGGCTTCAGCGGCGTACCTCCGATCGATCGAGAAGATCATCGGTGGCGTCGACAGCTCCGCTCGGGCTGCAGCTGTGGGGCGTCCGGTGCGCGAGCGCCGCTACCGGTGGCTGGGGCGGGTGATCGTCCTGGCGTGTTCGCCGAGGAGGTCGGTATAGGTGTCGATGTCGATGGTGTTGTGGTGGCAGAGTTCGATGAGGCGGGTAAGTCGATGGCCGATCTTCTCCGCGTCGAGGTCGAGGCGTTCGCACAGGTCGTGGTGGGCGTCGACGAGGGGTTCGGTGATCTCCTCGGGTTCGGTGCGGGTGATGTGATAGGCGTCGCGGAGGTGTCCGGAGAGGTCGTCCCAGACGAGGAGTGGCTGCAAAAAGAAACCGTCTGATGTCGAGGCCGCGTCGACGTCGAATTGACACTGGACTTGGATTCCGTGGCCAGGTGAATTTCGTATTCTCGTTCGCGCGCACAGCGTTGTCCGTGTACTCTCACGGAGAGCCGCCAGGCGGGCTCACCGGTCGCGGGAAATCCGCAGGTTCTGCGGTCAGTATGGCGGCGAACTGGAGATCGATGCTCGCCGAGGATTCAGCGACGCGCGGTCCGGGGACCTGGCGGCTTTGACGTTTCGCGGCCCGGCCTACGGGCGAGCAACGATGGACAGTCGGAGGCCGGTCTCTGTTTCCTCGATGAGCACGCGTTCGCCGTGGCTGTGGTCGGGCAGCATCGCGTCGTACAGTTCTTCGTTGCTGATCTCCAGAGTGCCACCGGCCCGGCCGATGAGGACGTTGAGTACGGCGCGCAGGTTGACGTCGCTGAGGTAGCGCATGGGGGTTGTCTCCGTAGGTCCTGCTGCTCGATTCGGCATGAAGGCAGTTCAGTTCCGGCGACCGGGATGACGTCGGCTCGTCAGGAACCGGTCGACGGGGCGGGGCGCTGCTCCAGGGGTGCGCTGGATGTCGCAACGAGGGTAGCTATGGCGACGAACGGTGCGGGTTGGCGCGCCGGGCGTGGACCCGGGTAAACGCTGCGGCGAACAAGGACATCCGTGTGTTGCCTTCCTGTGTGCTGAGGTCGTGACAGGCCGGGTCGTGCCGGTGGGAGCCGGTCGGGCTGGGCGGCGATCGTTCCGCGCGACGAGTCCCTCGGCCCGGAGGCCGGTCACGTGTTCCCGTGGGCCGTAGTGGCGCGGGGCGTCCGCCAGGCCAGCGGTCCCAGCAGGGCCACTCTCACCGAGCTGTCGACTCGCCGAGTTCGGCGGGGTCGAGACGCAGGGTCGCGAGCAGCCCGGCGTGCCGGGTGGTGTCGACCTGCTCCGGCAGCTCCCGCTCGACCCAGTCGGCCCTGGTGTGCTGACCGCGCCGACGCAGCGCGGAGACGATCGTGTGCCGGGCGATTGTCATGATCTGCTCCTCGGTGGCGATGGTGGGAAGATTGCCGGTCCTTCGCTGCCTCGGCGGAGGTGCTGTCGGCGCGGGCGCCGGTTCGGTTGGCGCAGAATGTCCGGCGGGTCCAGCGTCGGCTATGCGGGAAGCGACCGCGGCAAAGTCGCCGGGGGCGGTGCGGAGACGGCCGCCACCCCCTCCCAGGTGTGCCAGCCCCTGCTGTCGACCGTCGCCTCGGACATCGTGCGCGGCGACGGTGAGCAGCTGCGGAGTATGGACAATGTTGCCGGCGGCGGCGGCGCGCGCCATCGCCGCCTCGGCCAGGTCGACCGGGGTATCCGGCGGGACGACCAGCAGGTCGACCGGGGTATCCGGCGGGACGACCAGCAGGTCGACCCGAGCCTCGTTGAGGCAGATGGCGGTCAGCAGGCTGGCGGGCTGACTGGTGAAGTAGCCCAACCGCAGCACCCTGCCGCCGATGGTCAGGCGGCGTGGGTTGCCGTCCCAGGTCTCGGTGTTGAGAAGCAGCCGGACGATCGGCCCGTGCAGCAGGTCGATGGCGAGGACGAGGCCGGGCAGCTCCGCGAGCGGATCAGTCGAGCGGGGCCACCAGCCGCCGTCGAGCAGCGTGCGCGCGGCCCGGGTCGGTTCGATCCGCAGGCGCGGCGTCGACGGAGGCGAAGGGGGAGCGAGGGCGTTGGTCGATGGCGTCACGTTGGATCCTTATCGCCGTGACCGCGGCGTAGCGGTTCGGTCTTGCGCGGAGCCGCGCCATCCGCCGGGTGGGGTGCCGGTTCGCTGACCCGTACGGCCGGGTCGTCGGTCGCCCCGCTCAGTGGCGGCGCTGCAGCTGCGTGTCGCGGGCGGTGTGGACCACCATGGCGACGATCGCGAGCGGCGCGACGTGGTGCGACGCCGATCTGGGCCGCGCCGGCGCGGGTCAACGGCACCCGGCCCGGTGGGAGGGGGAGTGTTCCCTCATGCTCCGACGGCGGGAGGTCGGTCGGTCGGGCCACTGCGGATCGGGTGCTTCGGGTACGAAACATGGCATCCCTCGGGGGGAGCCGGCGTGGCGGGCACCTCAGGAGTGGATGTCGTCGATTCCGGGATGGCCCCAGCCTACGCCTGTCCGGGCTGGTTAGATCGGTGACGCCGCAATAGGGGCCGAGGCTCACCCCGAACGGTCCGTGGTCGGTGCCCGCCCGACGACGTGCAGCCGCGCGAGGTGGCCAGGTTCGCCAGGACCCGAACACCGAGGTGAGCGAGTCGGCCAGGCGTGGTCCGGGGTGCGGTGATCGTGCCGGTACTGGTTAGCGGGGTGTCGGTGGTGATGTGGGGTCGTCTCAGCCGCTGGCCGCCTCAACTGGCGGCCTCCGAACTGCGGCTGCCGACCCTGGCCGACTCAGGCTACGAAGGCGCCGGCCAGGGCATCGATGAAGACGACTGGATAGACGGGGTCGAGGACCGATTCTGCTACTCGGCCATCCCCTCGAGGACCTTGTCGGTGATGCTGCTTGGACATGTCGGCGCCGTACACCTCGGCCAGGTACGCCGCGAACCCCCGTGCGTCAGCCCTTTGGCCGACAACGACAGGACCAAGTCGTCGACCCCGCTCAGCCGCCGTTGCCATTTCCGCACGATCTGCGGATCGAACGTGCCCGCCGCGTTCCGCGGAACCCGAACCTGCACCGGCCCGACATCGGTGAGCACGATCTTGGTCCGGCTGCCGTTACGCGTGTTCCCGCTACCCCGACCAGCGTCGTGCTTGTCGTAGCCGACGTGGTCAGTGATCCCACCGTCCAACGCCGGCCCGAGGACCCGCTTGGTCAGCTGCTGCAGCAGCCCACCCTCCCCAGTCAGCTTCAGCCCGTCACCACGAGCCCGATCGACCAGCATCGCAATCAACTGCTCATCCGTCATCGCACCCACCGGCCCCACGGCCAGTTCCTGCCCCGAGGTGATCTCGGTCGCCATCCGGCGTCTCTCCCCTGATCGGTCGATCAGCCGTTATTTCCAGTGTCAGGCTTGAATCGGTCCGGCGGGTTCGCTCTGCCGTTAGTTGCCTCCGTGG
>NZ_JBVJGT010000078.1:0-25559 GCF_055587185.1 Micromonospora sp. NPDC048040
CACCCGGACAGCCTGACGACACCACGCCGCCCGGACCAGCACCCCGCGCGGCGCGTCGTCACGGGGCAAACGTTGCCTGATGCGGCACTAGGTAGAGCACGACTGTCACAGACCCGACAGCAGATACGATACGCGTGGTCGGGGACAGCACCACAGCACGAAGGCAGCTACCTTGCCGGGGTGACGGATCTTGAGCGGGGCATCTACGAGCACCTGATCACCCGCGAGCTGGCCGACCGCCTCCGGCACGTCGACCCCGTCCTCGTCCAGCACCACAAGCTCGACCCCGCCGACGCCCCCGACACCCTCGCCCGCCACATCGCCGCCCTGGCCCACCGTGCCCTGCACGCCCTTCCTGGCGGTGACGACAAGCTCGCCCGGCAGGTCGATCTGGCGAACCGCATCGCCGACGCCATCGCCGCCGTAAGCCCCCAGGCCGCCACGGCGCAGGATCAGGTCACCGACGCCAAGCACCTCCTGCATGCCATCGCCGCCCCACCCACCCCACCCGCGCAGCCCGCCTTCCCGCAGCGCCCCACCACCCCGCTCTCCACCGGCGCGCTGCTGGTCAACGGCCGCCACCAGCCGCGCATCGGCCACGAAGTCACCCACGAGATGGCCTCCGCCGAGTCCGTCGACCTGCTCTGCGCGTTCATCAAGTGGTACGGCCTGCGCATCGTCGAGCCGGCCATCCGCGACCTGATCGCCCAAGGTGGCAAGCTCCGGGTCATCACCACGACGTACCTCGGGGCGACCGACCAGCGGGCGCTCGACCGGCTCGCCGAACTGGGCGCCGAGATCAAGGTGTCCTACGAGACCAGGACCACCCGGCTGCACGCCAAGGCTTGGCTGTTCCGCCGGGACAACGGCATGACCACCGCGTACGTCGGCTCGTCCAACCTGTCGAAGGCCGCGCTGGTCGACGGCGTGGAGTGGAACGTACGGATCTCCAACGTCGAACAGCCGCACGTCATCGACACGTTCACGGCCACGTTCGAGGACTACTGGAACGACCCCGCCTTCGAGGACTACGACGCCGACAGGGACGCGGAGCGGCTCAGGCACGCACTCAGCGGGGAGCGTCCCGGCGAGGCGCCGATCCAGATCGCCAACCTGGACGTGCGGCCGTACCCGTACCAGGCCGAGATCCTGGCCGACCTGGACGCCGAGCGACACGTGCACGGGCGCTGGCGCAACCTCGTCGTCATGGCCACCGGCACCGGCAAAACGGTGGTCGCCGCGCTCGACTACCGCCGGCTACACAAGACGGGCAAGGCAGACTCGCTGCTCTTCGTCGCCCACCAGGAGCAGATCCTGCGGCAAAGCCTGGCGACGTTCCGGCAGGTGATGGGCGACGGCAGCTTCGGCGAGATGCTGGTCGGAGGCAAGGAGCCGACGCACTGGCGGCACGTCTTCGCCTCCATCCAGTCGCTGCATCGGCGGGAGATCGACCCCGAGGCGTACGACATCGTGATCGTCGACGAGTTCCACCACGCGGAGGCACCGACGTACGCCAGCCTCCTGGAGCGGCTGCGGCCGCGCGTACTGCTGGGGCTGACGGCGACCCCCGACCGGGCCGACGGCGGCGACGTGCGGCGGTGGTTTGACGGCCGTGCCGCCGTGGAGCTGCACCTGTGGGACGCCCTGGAGCGACAGTTGCTGGCGCCGTTCCAGTATTTCGGGCTGCACGACGAGACCGACCTGTCGCAGCTGCGCTGGAAGCGCGGGCAGGGGTACGACCCGGCCGAGCTGGACGTCGTCTACACCGGCAACCACGCGCGGGCACGGGCGGTGCTGCGGGCGGTACGCGACAAGGTCGACGTGGCCCGGATGCGGGCGCTCGGATTCTGCGTGAGCATCGGGCACGCCCGGTTCATGGCGGACTGGTTCACGAAGCACGGCGTGCCGTCGGCAGCGGTGACCTCGAAGGTCGACACGCCCGATCGGCACGCGCTGCTCGCGGAGTTCCGCAAGGGCACGCTGCGGGTGCTCTTCACCGTGGACCTGTTCAACGAGGGCGTCGACCTGCCGATGGTCGACACGATCCTGATGCTGCGGCCCACCGAGAGCGCGACGATCTTCCTCCAGCAGCTCGGCCGCGGGCTGCGCCTGGACGCCGACAAGCCCTGCCTGACCGTGCTTGACTTCATCGGCGGGCAACACGCCAACTTCCGCTTCGATCTGCGCTGGCGGGCCCTGACCGGGGTGAGCCGGAAGTCCGTTTATGACGCGGTCGACCAGGACTTCCCGAGCCTGCCGAGCGGCTGCCACATCGAACTGGACCGGGTGGCCAAGGACATCGTGCTCGGCAACCTGCGCTCGGCGTTGCCGACGTCGAAGCGGGGCCTGGTAGCGGAGCTGCGGCTGCTCGGGGACGTCAGCCTGGGCGAGTTCCTGCGCGAGACGGGCGTGGAGATCGAGGACGTGTACCGGTCGGCGAGCGTCGGCGGCTGGACCGGGCTGCGCCGGCTCGCCGGGCTGGAAGCCTCGACGCCCGGGCCGGACGACCGGGAGCTGGGCCGGGCCATCGGGCGGATGCTGCACCTCGACGACCCGGACCGGCTGGACCTGCTGGCCCGGGTGGCGGCGGGCGAGCGGCCGGGCGATGGGCGGCTGTGGGACATGCTGCACTTCGACCTGTGGGGGCCGAACGCCCCGCTGACCTCTCGTGAGGAGCGGCTGGCGCGGCTCCGGGCGGAGCCGGCCCGCTGCGCCGAGCTGCGCGAGGTGGCCGAGGTGCTGCGCGACCGGATCCACCGGGTCACGCCGGAGCCGCTGTCGGCAGCGGTGCCGCTGCGGGTGCACGCCCGATACAGCCGCAACGAGGCGTGCGCCGCCTTCGGGATGCCGAACCCGGGGTCGCTGCGCGAGGGCGTGAAGTGGCTCCCGGACGCCCAAGCCGACCTCTTCTTCGTCACTCTGGTCAAGTCGGAGGCCCACTACTCCCCCACCACCATGTACGCCGACCGCGCCATCACCGACACCCTGTTCCAGTGGGAGTCGCAGAGCACCACGTCGTCGGCGTCGGCGACCGGCCAGCGCTACATCCACCACGCCTCGCGCGGGTCGACCGTGCACCTCTTCGTGCGGGAGACCCGGGTCGCCGACCGGGACCTGGGCGCGCCGGCCTACCTCTACGCCGGCCCGATGACCTATCGGGAGCACACCGGCGACCGGCCCATGCGGATCATCTGGCGCCTGCACCACGCGCTCCCCGCCGACATGTACGCCGCCGCCCGGGCCATCGCCGCATGAGCACTCGTCAGGAGGTGTTGGACCGGCTGACCTCTCTGCGGCTGCACCAGCAGCGCGGGCGGCGCGCGCCGCACAAGCCACTGCTGGTGCTGCTGGCGCTCGGGCAGCTCACTCGGAGAGGGTCGAGCGAGCTGCCGTGGTCGGCGGCTCAGGAACGGCTGAGCGACCTGATCGCCGAGTTCGGGCCGCCATCGAAGACCGGGCGGGCGCAGAGTGCCGCGTACCCGTTCACCCGGCTCCGCGGCGACGGCGTGTGGACGCTGAACCGGGACGTACCAATGGATCTGGTCGGGCCGTTGGCGACGCACGACGTGGCGGGGCGTCTCGACGCCGCCACCGAATCGGCGCTGCGCCGGGACCCCGAGCTGGTGCGGCGGGTCGCCCGCGCCCTAGTGGAGCAACACTTTCCGCCCACCATCGCGCCCGACGTGCTTACCGCGGCGGGCCTGGACCCGGACGACATCCTCCAGGCGCCGGGCGTCACCCCGGTCCCCGCGCGGCGGCGGGACGCGGCCTGGCGGGTGGCGGTGCTCCAGGCGTGGGACCGGCAGTGCGCGTTCTGCGGGTACGACGGCCAGCTCGGCCACGCCTCGGTCGGCGTGGAGGCCGCGCACGTACGCTGGTGGGCCTTCGACGGCCCGGACAGCCCCGACAACGGCCTGGCGCTCTGCGTGCTGCACCACAAGCTGTTCGACTTCGGCGCGCTCGGGCTCGACGCCGACCTGCGCATCGAGGTGTCGGCCGCCTTCACGGCTCGTACGCCGGCCGGCCGGTCAACCTATGACCTGCACGGCAGGATGCTGCGGCCTTGCCCCGGGACGCAGGTCCCCGCAGTCGAACACATCTCCTGGCACCGCCGCGAGGTGTTCAAGGGCGAATCTCTCGCCGTCTAACTTGATCTATAAACCGCGCAGCGTCGGCGGTGATTGACGAGCTTCGTCTTCTTGCAACTTCCCGATCCTCTATCTACACCATCCGCCCGGCGTCAAGGCAAGGACGGCCCGAACCGCCGCGGACTACTGTATCCACGGACTGATCTTGGATGAGCTGTCTTGGACTTGGCCCGTAGCGGCAGGTCATGCACCCAGCACGGGCGTTAGCCGTACTCCTTTTCCAAACCGTTGCGATGACGGAGTCTCCGGATCAACCCGAACCGTGCCCCGCTTACCCAAGGGGCGGCAGACAAGCCCACGCATAAACAAACGAGCAACCCACGAGCATCCCGAACCACAGTGGATTGCCGGGGCGCGGACTTTCCATAGATCAAGTGCCTGATCGTCTATGCGCCAACAAAAATTCTGTGGATTAAAAGTCCTCAGCCCTATTGCGCTAACGACCCGCCGACGAACGGGCGGCCCGACGAGTTACGGCTGGGCGTGCAGCGCTCGTCGCGCATGCGGATCCTCCACCACGGCACTACGGCCGTGGTCAGGTGTCATGGTGATGGCCCTTGGCGGCGCAGTCGCGCCAGATGCGGGTCAGGTGCTGGGTCATCCGGGCGGTGGCCGGATGTGCTGGGTGGTGGCGTCGGTGGATGGTGATGGTGTCGGCGAGGAGGGTTCGGGCGGCTTGGCAGTGGCCGAGGTCGTGGAGAACGAGAGCGGTGGCGGCGTGGGCGGCGAGGGTTCGGTGGGCATGAGGGCCTTCGTGGGTGAGGTGGTCAGCGAGTTGGCGGTATAGGTGGTAGGCGCGTTGGTGGTGTCCGGCGCGTCGGTGGGCGATGGCGTGGAGGTGGAGGGCGTGGAGGGCGTGCGGGTGGGTGGGCCCGTGGAGGTGGGAGGTGCTGTGGTGGGCGTAGGTGGCCCAAGAGATGGCGTCGGCGGGGTGGCCGAGCCGGAGTTGCAGTTCCGCCAAGAGCGCGGCGGCTTCGGCGTGCAGTCGGTGGACGGGCGCGGTGGCGGGGTCGACGCCGGTGAGGGTGCCCTGCAGGAGTTGCCGGGCGCGTAGTGGGTCGTTGAGGGCGAGTTTGTGGGCGGTGGCGACACGGTGGGCGCCTTCGGCCTCGAGCCGGTCGGCGACGGGTTTGGGTGTGGCACGCCAGGCGAGGGTGATGTCGGTGGGGGTAGCGCCGATGGTGATGCGGGCGAGTACGCGGTGTGCGTGGAGGGCGGCGAGGTGTGGCAGTGTCGGCGCGCCGGTGGTGGGGATGATCCGGGGCGCGTGTCGCAGGATGGCCCGGCCGACGGTGTCGGCGACGGCCGTGGCGTCGAGGGGTCGGGGACGGCAGTCCGCCCGACACTGGTAGCCGCGCACGGAATTCTGCAGCTCGGCCTGGTCCATGGGCTGGCGGCAGAACTTGCAGTGCAGCAGCCCCGCCGGCAGGTATACCTCGCACGGGTCACCGCTGCTCTGTGGGGATCCCGCTGGCCGTGAGGCGGATCCGGTTTCGGCAGGTGCGGCGGTGGGTGGTGTGGTGGCTTTGGTGACCCACTTCTGCACGAGGCGGGGGTCGAGGTTCAGTTGCCGGGCGACGGTGGTGATGGCGCCGTAGGCGCGGATAGCGCGGGCGTCGGCGACGCGCTGGACGACGGTGTCGATGAGGTCTGGCGGGTATCTGCGGGGGAAGGCCATGGGTGATGTCGGTGTCCGTGGGATGGCTGTGGTCGGGCTGTGCCGGAATTTGCGCCGTGGCCGGCCGGCGGTTAGGCGTGGAGGTCGTGCCAGTGGGCGTCGGCGGGGCGGTTGGCGTTGATGGGCATCGCGGGGTGGTCGCGGTGGGTGTTGCGGCGCATCGGGTGCAGGGTCGGGCCGTCGGGCAGGGTGACGGCGGGTAGGGGTGTGTAGCCGTAGCGGGCAAGCAGACGGTCGCCGCCGGTGAGGGTGGTGGTCCAGGACGGCAGGTCGACGCGGTTGAGGCGGTCACGGTGGTAGCGCAGCATCGCCCTGGCCAACCCGGCGTGCCGGGCGTCGGGGTGCACGGCGAGCAACGCGAGGTGGTAGTGCGGCTCGGTAGGCTGCCTGTCGGCAACGAGCGTGTCCAGTAACTCGAATCGGTCGGCGTGCACGGCGGTGACCTTGCGGAGTCGGGTGTGGTAGTTGGCCGGTGGTGGGATGGGCCGGTAGCGGTGGAAGCCGACGGTGGTGGCGGTGAGGTCGTCGGTGAGGTGGATGTCGCCGAAGAACATCGCGTGCTCCACCCAGATCGCGGCGACGGCGGCCAAGGCCTGGCGCCGTCGTGCCGGGTCGGGTATCAGCCAGGCGGCGAGCGGGGTGGGGTTCAGGGCGTCGGCGATCAGCCCGGCGACGGCCTCTCGGTCCGACCAGCGGGCAGCACGAACACGACTTCGCGAGGACATGTTTGTTGCTCCGATGGGTTAGCGGTAGGTGGCGGTGGCGAGGTCACCGACCGCGGCGTCGACGGTGGCGGTGATGTCGCGGACCGGGTGGTGGTGCTGGGCGGCGATGGTCTTCAGGTGCGCGGTCAGCGTGGTGGTGTCATCGTCGAGGTAGAGATGGGCGGTCAGGCCGAGGACGGCGACGAGGCCGGCGAGGGCGGCGGTGTGGTTGTCGGGTTGTTCCCGGCCGGCGGCGAGGTAGCGCAGGCGGGCGCGGGCGACGACCGCCCACCTGCTGTCGGTGGCGAGGTAGGTGTCGGTCCGAACGATGCCGCCGAGGCGGCGGCGGGCGGTGTGCCGGAGGACGCCTGCGGCGACCAGGCCGGCGCGGGTGCGCTCGTACAGGTCGTCGGCGAACCCGCGCAGCCACACCTTCACCGGTGGGGCGGTGCGGGCGTAGCGGATGGAGGCCAGCGCGGTGTCGGCGATGAGGTCACCGACCGGTCGGTCGAGGTGCAGGCGCAGCCACCGGTCCGCGGCGGGACGGTCATCGTGCGGGCCGAGGACGATCCGTCCGGCCAGGAACAGGTCGATCAGTACCGCGCCGGCGAGGCCGAGAGCGAGGGCTTGTCGGTGGATGTGCGGCTGGCCGGTGTCGTCGTTGTGGCCGAGCAGGAATAGTTCGTCGCGCAGCGGTAGTTGAGGAACGATCATCAGTGCCGCCTACCGCAGTCCAGCGGCGGATTGGCGCAGCCGGTCGTGCACCTCGTTATAGGCGGTGGCAGGTGCCGGGAGCAGCGCCTTGTCGACGGCGGCGAGGATCGTGTAGTTCGGGTTGCAGACGTTGCCGATCGGTGCCCAGCCCGCCTGGGACACCAGCTGGTAGGCGTCGAGGGTGCCCAGGCCGGTCAGCGCGCTGACCCAGCTGACCAGGTCGTGGTGGGCGATGCGGTAGGCGTCCTCCAGCGGGCGGGCACATCCGATGGACATGATCGACGTGTTGGTCTCCAGGCGCGGCCAGAGTGTCGGCGCGCCCTTGATGACCTCGATGATCAGGGTTGTGGTGGTGGCGATCTCCACCCCGACGCCGCAGGCCTCGCCCTCGCCCTGGCAGGCATGGCCGTCACCGAGGGCGAGCATCGCCCCGTGCACATTCACCCCGAGATACAGGGTGCTCCCGGCTCTCACATGGGGCGTGTCGAGGTTCCCGCCGTGGGTGTCCGGGACGATGGTGGAGCGGGCCTCCATGCCGCCGGGGGCGACCCCGATCGTGCCGATCATCGGATCCAACGGGAGGTCGACGGTGTGGTCGCTTTCGGTGGCCTTGAACCGCACCGTGGCCGCCTGATGGTCGATGCCGTACATCCACACCCGTTCTTCCAGGGGTGGCTGAAGCGTGGCGGTGTGGGAGGTTGATGTGAGGGCGCCGAAGTGCGGGAACGTCGACGACACACCCCAATCCCGGGCCGGTGTGATGGCGGCGAGGTGGATGGCGAGGGTGTCGCCGGGCTCGGCGTCCTCGACGAAGAACGGCCCCGACACCGGGTTGAGGTAAGGCATGCGGCACACCTGCGACGGCAGGTCCCCCGGCCCCCGCACCAGGCCGCCGAAGCAGTCCTCCGTGAACACCTCCAGCACGTCACCGGAGCGCACATGCGCGACCGGCATCCGGCCGCCGAAGGTGTAGGCGAGCTCGTCCCGCGCCGGCCGGTAGGTGATCTTCTCCATGCCGGTCACACCCTCTCCACGTCGCGCAGGTGCTGCGACGCGGCGGGTGCCAGGCCGGACAGCACCGGCCGGCGGCCCGACAGGTACAGGCCGGCAAGGACGACCACGCCGAGAGCCAGCCAGGCCAGGCCGAGACGCTGCGCGGCGATGTTGGCGTTGACCACCACGAAGGCGAGGATCACGAACCCGACCGCAGGCATCACCAAGTGCGCCCACCAGTTGCCGCTGCGCCGGCGGATGAGGTGGTGCACGACCACGGAGACATGCAGGACGAGGAAGGCGACCATCGCCCCGAAGTTGATCAGCGACGACAGCAGCGTGATCCCATCCGCCCGGGTCGCCATGTACAGGCCGAGCACGAGGGACACCACGCCGGTGAGCAGGGTCGCGTTGATCGGCACGCTGCGACGGATCGACACCTTCGCCAGAAACGCCGGGAGCTGCCGGTCACGGGCCATCGCGTACAACAACCGCGAGGTGGCGACCTGCGCGACCATCGAATTCGGCAATCCCCACGCGATAGCCGTCGCCACCGCGCACAAAGTCGCCAACCAGCCCCCGCCGGCCAGTGCGGCGGCGTCGTAGAACGCGGTGCCGTTTACGTCGCCCTCAGCCAGCAGGGCATCGGGGTCGGGCACGAGCATCGCCGCCAGACACGTCTGCGCGATGAACAGCACGCCGGCCAAGACCAGGACGGCGGCCATGGCGCGGCCGATCTGCCGGGAGCCGCCCTTGGTTTCCTCGGCCAGCATGCTGATCCCGTCGAAGCCGAGGAAGGACAGCACCGCGATCGACACCGCCCCCGCCACCAGAGACCAGGTGAACGTGTCGGAGTTGTAGAAGGCGTCCCAGCTGAACCGGCCCTTCCCCGTCGCGAGGGCCCAGCCGGCGACGGCCAGGAAAATCGCCAGAACGATGAGCTCGCCGACGAGCATCGCCCTCGTGACCACGGCGGTCATCCAGATCCCGACCGAGTTGACGATCGTGTTGACCGCGACGAAACCGACCAGCCACAACCACACCGGCACCGCCGGCACCGTCGCGTGCATCGCCACCGACGCCACCAGATACAGCAGCCCCGGGACGAGAACGTAGTCGAGCAGGATCACCCAGCCGGCCAGGAAACCGACCGGTGCGCTGATGCCCCGGCCTGCGTAGTTGTAGACGCTTCCCGACATGGGAAACGCCTTCACCATCTGCGCGTACGAGAACGCGGTGAACACCAACGCCACCACACCGACCGCGTACGCCAGAGCCACCATCCCACCAGAGCCGGCGTACACGCTGCCGAAGATCGCCATCGGCGCGATCGGCACCATGTACACCAGCCCGTACGCGACCAAGTCCCGGGACCGCAGCCTCCGGGCCAACTCCTGGCGATAGCCGTAGCGCGACAATTCCTCCTGTAGTTGCATCGGACCCTTCCATTGAAGTCGTTATCGAGGGACGGAACATTCATTGCTGCGCCGCCCGTGAATGGCTTTACGCTCCGAATGGTCGCTCGATTCGAATGGCGTGGTCGATACCGAAGATGCGGACAAGAACCGTTGTCCGCATCGACGTCGTCCCCGCGAGAACGAACGGGCCGACGGGCAGTTTGGCGAGAGGACATCCAGCGGCACAGATATGGTGCTCGGGCGTAGAGTCGGCCACGTCTGAGTACTCGCGCCGGCCGGAGGCCCGAGACTTCCGCTGGGCCCTCGCCGGCGCCCCGGCGACCGGTTGACAGCCCGCTGTCGTCCGGTCGCGTGGAAGTTGTTCGAGGAGGACCCGTGAGGCTGGCGGACAGGATCGCTGCAGTGCCGGTGGATGACGCCGTCCGCGCCTCGGTGAGCTACGACCAACTACGTACGGGTGATGGCGGCCTGTACTGGCTGGAGACTCGCCCTGACGCCGGCGGGGTTGCGACGCTGACACGTTGGCGGCCCGGCGAGGGCAAGCGTGATGCCAGTCCGAAGGGCTTCGATGTAACTAGTGGCATTCACGCGTACGGAGGCGGATCGTTCGCCGTCGTCGAGGGAACGTTGTGGTGCGTCGGCGGAGATGGCCTCTACCGAAGCCGTCGTCACGGCGAGGAACTCGACATGATCAGCCACGGATCCTTCGGTGACCTGACGATCGGCGACGGCGAGTTGCTCGCCGTGCGTGAGTCGGAGCAGGGTGACGCACTCGTCGCGGCGTCGCTCACCGGTGCTCCGCAGATGCGGACTCTCACCGTGTCCCCGGGATTCCTCGGCGCACCTCGGCCAGGTCCGGAGGTGTTGGCCTGGACCGCGTGGAGCGAGCGCGACATGCCCTGGGATGCGTGTGAGGTATGGGTGGCCTCCTACTCGCCGCGCGGCGTGGTCGAGGACCCGGTGAAACTGGCCGGCGGTCCGGATGAATCGGCGGTGGAGCCGCGGTGGGGACCCGACGGCGCGTTGTACTTCGTGTCGGACCGCAGTGGCTGGTGGAACCTCTACCGATGGGACGGCCTCGAAGTGGAGGCGGTGGCACCGATCGCGGGTGAGTGCGCCGCAGAGCCATGGGAGTTGGGCTACACGTCGTACGGCTTCCTCGACGACGGCCGGATCGTCGTGGCGGTGCAGGAGGGGCCGCGACACCGCCTTGTCGTCATCGAGCCCGACGGCACTGTCCGCCCGGTCGACCTCCCGTACACGTCGATCAAGCCGTATCTGGCCGTTCGAGGGACGACGGTGGCGTTGATCGGATCGTCACCGACCGCAGCCCCGCAGGTCGCGCTCGTGGATCTAGCTGGCGCCGGTCCGCAGATCGAGGTGCTTGCCAGGCCGGAGCACGCCGAACTCGACGGGGCGCGAGTATCGACGCCGACGGAGCTGCGCGTCCGAGTGGCGAGCGATCGGGAGGTGCTTGCCCTGGTGTATCCGCCGACGGGCTCGGCGGCGGACTGGCGGGCACCGGTGATCGTTCGGGCGCACCCTGGGCCTACCGCCTCCTGCCTGCTGCGCCTGGACTGGCAGGCGCAATTCTTCACCAGCCGCGGATTCGCCGTCGTTGATGTCGACTACCTGGGTAGCACCGGATACGGCCGGGCGTTCCGGGAATCGCTGTACGGCCGGTGGGGTCTGGACGACGTTGATGACTGCGCGGCGGTGGCGGTGCACCTGCTGTCGACGGGGCGGGCGGTGCCGGGGCAGGTATTCATCCGGGGTGCCAGCGCCGGCGGATACACCGCGTTGCATGCGATGGCACAGGACGGCCCGTTCGCCGCTGCCACCGCCGTGTCGGCGATCGTCGATCCTGACCGGTGGGCGGAGACAATGCCGCGGTTCCAACGGGCGCACGCGATGCGGCTGCGAGGTGGTGCCGGCCGGGTCCGTGCCGCCGCTGCCCAACGGCCGGTGCTGCTCATTCATGGCACCGCCGACGAGGTGGCCGTGGTCGAGGATGTCCGCGACCTCGCCGACGAGTTGACGTCTCTCGGCATGGCGCCCGAGGTGTTGCTCCTTCCTGATGTCGGTCACTATGTGGCGACGTCCCATCGAGCGGGCGCGGCGCTGGACGCGGAGCTGGCTCATTACCGCGCAGTGATGGCGGATGCGGCCAACGGTCACGGCGGTTACACGGCCGCCAGCGGTAGTCGCTGACGCACGTACTCGCCGAACTCGCGGACCTCCGGTTCACCCCGATAGGGCTCGAGGTCGGCCTGTACCTCGACGATGCGCTGCAGGCAGCGGTGTGAAGTCGTCCGTGCGGCGTAGTCAACTGCCTGGCGTGCGGTGGCGCAGGCTTCGTCGATGCGGCCGGCAGCGGCCAGCGACGAGGCCAGCAGCGCGGTGTCGATGGCGAGTCGCCGAACGTGGGTGGGGCTCAGCGCGGTGAGGGCGTCGCCCAGGTGCCGCTGGGTTTGCTGCGGTCGGCCCAGGTCGTGGAAGCAGTGGGCGATCTCGTCGGCGAGGTACGCCGCGTCGAAGTACCGGATCCACGCCGGCTCGTCCTCGGGCTTGCTACGGGCCAGTTCCCTCTCCGCAACGCCGAGGTGGATCAAGCAATCGCCTTCGCGTCCAAGGCGGGCGTGCGTGCGCGCCACCACCGCGTGCAGCGCGGCTGCCACAGCCGGCGTCGCCTGGGTCTCGCTTCCTCTCACCGCCGTCAGCGCCATGCGCCGGGCCGGCTCGGGGTGGCCGCAGTGCAGCGCGAGGTGGCCGATGTTCACCGCGAGTAGGTAGCTGCCGTACAGGCGGTCGTCGGCGGCTTCCGTCAGATGTAGGGCGCGAAGGTAGCGGCGCTGGGCGAGGCCATGGGCGCCGGTGTCGACCGCCTGGTACCCACAGAGCTCGAAGAATCCCGCCGCCAGTGTGTAGAGGTGCCGACCAACAGCGTCGGAGGTGGGGGTGTTTGCCAGCAGCCGGTTCAGTTCGCCTTCGACGTACCGCTGCACCTGGGCATGGACTCGTCCGGCGCCGTGGGTGTGGTCCAACTGCCGGAACATCGCCAGAGCGGTCTCCGCCGAGTGAAGGTCCTCTTCGTCAACCTGCTCAGGCGAGCCGGACCGTCCGGCTGCGGACAGCCGGGGTCCCGCCGGAGCGTTCAGCCAGTCCAGGGCGGCGCGATCGAGGACACCGGGTTGGAACGGAACCCGAGCGACCATCTCGGCCAGCCCCGACGTCTCCGCCGGGCGATTGGACAGCAGGCTGCCGAGGCTGCCGTGACCGGCTGGTGAGGCGGCGGTCGGCTTGCCTTCGCTGGTTCGGTTCTTGTCGAGCAGCGGTAGCAGGCGCATCAGGGAGCCGCCGGTCGCCAGCGCCTTGTCGCAGGCCTCGACGAACTCCCGGGAGGGGAACCGATCGGCTGTCTCCACGCGTCGCACGAGATCGGCACTGAAACGGATCATGGTGCCCAGCCGTGCCTGCGAAAGATTGGCGCGTTCGCGCAGCCGACGCAGTTCGGCGCCGAAGAAGTGGCGCTCGGACAGGGATGGCTGAAGCGCCCGCGGGGTCTGGCCCATGGCACCGCCTTTCGGGCTGCTCGCAGCCGATGGCATTGAGCAGCGTGGACATCGCGCACATAGGGTCACTCACTGTTCAGCCCGGCGCAACCAGGAACGTCGGGAATGGCGCCGCATGACGGCCGGCCATGAGGCGCGCCGTATGCGGACAACCACTTCGTCCGCATGCTCGGCATTCACGACAGCGACTCTGAGGGCGAGTGTGAGGAGAACGGGGCGCGACCACTCGTCAGATCCGCCCTGGTTCTTCACGACCCTGGGAGGTGCCAGTGGAGCACGAGACAGTTCCATCCGCCCTGATCGTGACGGGGGGGGGCGGGGTATCGGGCTCGCCACCGTGCGAGCGATCATGAGCAGGGGCTTCCCCGTGTACGGGCTGGATATTCATGTGCCCGCAGACGTTCCGCGCGGAGATCGGAGCCCTTCCTGGCACGACGTTGACGTCGCGGACGAGCAGCAGGTGCGGTCGTTCTTGCCCGATCACGTGAAGCCGGGATCGTTGGGTGGGCTAGTCAACTGCGCGGGAGCGGTGGAGCGCAGCTCGATAATGGATGCGGACGTCGCGGAGTGGGAGCGGATGCTCGCGGTCAATCTGAGCTCCGCTTTCCTGGTCATCCGTGAGTTCGTCGCGTACGCCGCCGCTCCTGCCGCCATCGTCAACGTCAGTTCCGTCAACGCCCACTACGGGCACCCGGAGCGACTCGGGTACGCGGTCGCCAAAGGCGGCGTGGAGGCGCTCACCCGGGTGACCGCCAGGCAGCTGGCCGATCGAGGCATCCGCGTCAACACGGTCGTGCCGGGCGCGATCGCCACACAGATGACCCCCGACAAGGCCGCCCGGAACGTGTCAAGGGATTGAGGTTAGTGGGAGTTAAGCGACCAGCGGTTCCGGCTCCGTTTCTGGTCGGGCTTGTTGATCCAGACATGGTCTGGCAGGTCGAGGATCTTGGCCGCCGTCGTGGCGAGGCGTCTTAATTCCCGCTTGTTACCGGAGGACTCCGCAGCGTACATACAACACATGGCCCGAACGCTCATCGATTGAGGAGCGATCGGGCGGCAGCCCACCCCTCACCAAGCTGGAGGAGCCATGCAGGACCCCGAGTTCACCAACTGGCACAAGTCCGCGCACTCCGACGACGGCGGATGCGTCGAACTTGCCTACGCCGACGGCCTTGTCGGCATGCGCGACTCCAAGACCCGACGGGCCCTGTCCTGACGTTCAACCAGCGCGAGTGGGACGCGTTCACGGCGGGCCTCCTCGACGGCTCGCTCACCCCCGAAGGCTGAACCCTACGTGACCGGTGACAACACTCCTGAGCCCGCGAGCACGCCTCGCGGGCTCGGCGCCTTGTGGGCGGCCACCGCCGCCAGCTCCCTCGGCGACGGGGCATACCTGGCAGCCGCCCCCCTGCTCGCCGCCACCATCACCCAAGAACCCGTGGCCATCTCGCTCGTCGCCACCGCCACCCTGGCCCCCTGGTTCCTCATCGGACCATTCGCTGGTGCACTCGTGGATCGGTGGCCCCGGCGAACAGTCATGATCCTCGCCGACCTCATCCGCGCCATCTGCGTACTGGCCCTCGCCACCCTGGTCCTCAGTGACCTGGCAACCATCCCCGCCCTAGCCATCACCGGCTTCATCCTCACCAGCGGCCAGAGCTTCCACAACGCCGCCGCCCAAGCCATCATCCCCAGCCTGGCTGGCCGCAACCGCACAGCCTTGGCATCTGCGAACAGCCGGATCGCCACCACAGAGAGTGTCGCCGCCGGCTTCGTCGGACCACCCGTTGGGAGCGCGCTCTTCGCCGTATCGCCATGGATACCCATTGCTGCTGACGCGGCGAGCTTCGCCGCCTCCGCCACACTCCTCCGCGCCGTACCGCAGCCCCCCACGCCACAGCACGACGGCGGCGGCATCATCGCCTCCCTCAAGGAGGCGACGCGCTGGATGTTCAGCCACCGGCAGTTGCTCGAACTCGCCCTACTCATCGCCGGAGGCAACCTCGCCACCAACGCGGCGATGGCAACCTTTGTGCTCTACGCCCATCAGGACCTGGGCGTCACCGCGTGGGGATTCGGGCTCCTGCTAGCCGTACAAGCCATCGGCGCGACCATGGGCGGCTGGGCAGCCACCCGCCTGTCCAAACGACTGAGCTTCCGCGCCATGCTGCCCATCGCCCAAGTCTCGCGCGCCGCTGCCTTTCTGGCCCTCGCGTTCACCGCCTCGCCCTACCTCGCCGCAGCGTGTATGGCGGTCATCGGTGCCAGCTTCACCGTCAGCACCGTCGCGGCGGTCTCCGCCCGACAACAACTCGTCCCCGACCGCATGCTTGGTCGCGTCGTCAATGTCTTCCGCCTCATCGGCAACGGAGCCGCACCGATAGGCGCCGCGATCGGCGGCCTCATCGCCGCCCACTACAACCTCGGCAGCGCCATACTCTTCGGCGGTCTCTTCACACTTGCGGTAGCCGCGCTCTCTCTCCTCCCGCAGTTCCGTCGACCGGCGCATGACCGGCCCACCACCCAATTCGCCGCAGATAGTTGAGAACGACATGAGCCCGGTGGCCCGCGTACGAGCGACCTCATATATCACCAGAACGAGCCCGCTTGGCCCCGAAGTACTGGTGTTCAGCTATCCGTCGACGCCGACCGCTGGCATCCACCTCCCCGGCGGCGGCGTCGAACCCGGCGAACGGCCCGACACCGCCGCCATCCGCGAGGCCATCGAAGAGACCGGCATCCACGGCAGCCTGCACCTGCGCGGAGTCGTCGGAGTACAGCAAGGCACCTACGACACAGGCGCTCCACGCATCAGCATCTACTTCCACCTAGCCAGCGACGAACAACGCGACTCGTGGACGCACACCATGGTCGGTGACGCGGCAGCATGGGACACAGGCCTGCAGGTTCATTGCCGGTTCGTGCCAGTGAAGGAAGCAGCCGAGCTGCTACGAACAAGCTGGCACAGCCAGGAGCAATTCATCGATACGCTGAACGTCGAGGGACTATCCCGTCACGACTCATTCACGACGTGATGGCGTCGATCGGCGCCACTCGCGACATGTCCGTCCTGCGCGTCAACACCGGGTGCTCCTCGAAGGCATCCTCACCCACATCGTCGGCGTGCTTGCCGAGCCGAGGCGCAGCGCCACTGGCAGTCGAGAGCTTCATCGACGATGCCCTCGCTACCACCGTCAAGCAAACATGGGCAGTGCCGTGGCGCGATCATCTTCACCACCGCACCGCAGCTCGTCCGCGTCATCCGTCTGGCGGAGTCCAGAGGACTCAGCGCAGATCACGCCCAATAACCACCGCCGCAAGGACGAGCGCAAGCCGGTCCTCGAACAGATCCCGACCTGGCGCGCCATTGCCGATCATTGGATCGACAACAGCACCGACATCGTCACCTTCAGGGCTCGTCTGCGCGACGCGTTCCAGACCATCCAGACGTCCTCGGGAGGCATCCAGCCATGAACCGTCGATACGCCTCCGCCGGCGCCGTCGTCGTGACCGACGACCTCAGCTCTCCTCACATCCTGCTCCTCGATCAGGTCCGCAAGACCGGTGAACGACAGACCGTTGCCCCGAAGGGCCGCCTGGAGCCGGGCGAGTCACCACTTCACGCAGCCAAGAGGGAGGTTGCCGAGGAAGCCGGCCTCACCGACACGCACTTCAGCGCGTACCTCGGGCAGGAGGCGTACACCTTCATCGACAACGACGGCACGCCAGCGGCGAAGACTGTCGACTGGTTCCTCTTCACGACGGCCACCACCACCACGACGCCGGCCCGAGACGAAGGCTTCGTCCAGGCTCGCTGGCTCGAGGCTCCCGCCGCCCGGCAAGCTGCCAGCCATCCGCAGTTCCAGCAGATGCTGAATCGCGCCCTCGCCGTCATCGCCTGGCGTGCCGCTCGCCCTTTGCCGTTCAGCCGGACGCTCGATCGCCTAGTCAACCAGGTGGGGGCAGAGGCTCAGGTTGCCATCGCGGGACACCTGGGTGCCGGGGTCGGGCTGTGTGGATCCGCTGCGCGGGGAGACTTCGTGGAGGGTTGGAGCGACGTCGACTTCATCGCATGGAACCTGCCCCCGACGTCGGCCGCCGCCATGGCGCTTCATGAGGTCGTCGGCGAAGCGGCCCAACGCCACGGTCTTCGAGCGTCACTGCACCTCGCCGACAACCACGGGGGCGACGCCCGTCGCCTCGGCCCGCTGTACGACATGAAGATGCGGACGGTGCTGCGCCGCGTAGGGCTAGACACCGCCGTGATCGCAGGTGCCGCCCCTACCTCCACCGCCACGCCAGTACAGACCGACCTCGCTGGCGACCTTGCCGTACTGCACGAGTTCGCCGTCGCCCGTCTGGCCGCGCACCACCGCACACAATCGGAGCGCGAGGACACCGCACGGCGGGTGTTGTCGGCTCTGTCAAGCGCCGGTCGGCTGCTCGTAACAGGCCGAGCGCCAGAGGTAAGCCTGCGGCTTTCCGACATCGTCGAGGCCCTGCGCGAATGCCCGGACAGCGAGCTCGGATTGCTCCTCCGAAACTACGACGCCTACCGCCGCGCAGGCAGACGACATAGAGCAGGCCGAACGGCTCGCCGCCCGCGTGCCAGGTGCGCTCGTGGCCACGAGGAGCACGCTCAACTAGTCGGCATCCCTATGATCATTTTCGTCGACGGGATCGATGGTAGCGGGAAGACCACCCTCGTCAGGCACCTCGCCGCCGCCCTGAACCGCAGTGGCATCGAAGCAGCCGTCTTCAGCCCACTGTGGCGTTACCTCCCCACGATCGCCGCTCCGGAACAGTTCGCCTCTTGGGTCCTCAGCACCACTGGTATGGAAGTCGCCGAGGCGCTCATCGGGGCAATGATCGATCGTCTCGACGACCTCTGCGGCATGAGCATCGGACTGAACCGCGTGCACCTCCATGATCGGGGGCCGAAGACCGTCTACGCATCCGCCCTGGCCCACGCCCGCGAACGCCATGCGGCACTCGAGCTCCTCCGGAAACGTCTGGCCGTCTCGGTCCGAGCACTCACCGACGTCCAACCGTGCACCGCGATTGAACTCGGGGAGGGCGGCGAGGCACTCCAGGTCGCCCTGCCGCGTCTCACGTTGTCTCAAACCATAACGCCCGGATACCTGAGGTATTTGCGATCTTTCGCCAAGGAAATGCGCACCGGCGGCGACTGGCCGGGGCTGCCAACGCAACGACTAGACGCTTCCAACCCGATTGAAATCAGTTGTGCGGCCGTCATCGAATCTCTCCGCCTCCTGACAGGTTCTCGTCCGACTCGCCGAGGACAAGGCTCGATTCCCCGGTGCTGGAGTGACCCCCTGAGGCCGGACACCTCCCTGACTTGGCGTCCTGACGAGGATGAAACCGCCGTGGCTCGACAGAGCAAGCACCCCAAGGAGTTTCGGTGCCAGGCCACTGCGCTGGTGCTCGGCTCCGGTCGCACAATCCGTGACGTCGGCCCGCCCCCGCGCGCCGCTGGCCGCCCGGAATGCGTAGTCAACCCCTGACGCGGGGCATCGAGGTGTTGGGTAACTTGGACAGCCCTCACCACGGTCATCGATAGGAGACACGGTGTCGCACATCGAGATGGTCACCGGTGAGCTGCGGGTCTTGACGACCGGTGCGGACAGAGCCCAGGGGCTGGCCGCCGCTGCCGACAACCAGGCGCAACAGGTGGCGCTGCGCGCCGCAGGCGCCGGCTTCGCCGCGGTAGCAGCGGGCATGACCCGGGTGCGAGATGCAATCGCGTCGGTCCAGGGAGGATTGGGCGGCATTGCCAGATCGATAGGCGAGGCCACGAAGATGACTGCCGCCGTTCCCCGCGACGCCACTCCCCAAGAGACCATCGCCGGGCTGATGCCGATCCAGGCCGGTGTTGACAGCGCCCGAGATGCGGCGGCTGCGGTCATCACCCAGGTTGGTGAAGCACAACAACTCGTCGGCATAGTTCTCCAGGGTGGGCAGCCCGGTCCACTGCTGCAGTCACTGGAGAGCATCAAACAGGTCCTGGTGTCCGTGGTCCAGCGCGCTGGTTCCGCCCGTCAGGCCGTCGATACGGCCATCGCCGAAGCACGGCAGTTGGGGTCGGGAAACTGATCGGGGCTGGCGGTCCCAGACCGGCCAGCCCCACCCCGCACGCCACCGGCAGCCCTACCCCAACGGCTCCCGCCTCGAGTGACGGCACCTCCTATGGCTACAGCCAGACACCATGGAGCAGGCACCCCACCGGTGTACCCGGCGGGTCGCCAACCGGGCCACGTACCAAGATCCCACCCCGCGAGGACGACACGGTGCGACGATCGCTGGAGTTGGAGAACGAGTGCGCCGACACCCTGGCACGCGAGGGCTACCGGGTGCACCAGAACCCGACGAGACCGGAGATCGCCGATGCACGGCTGAAGACCGGCGACGTGGGAAAGCCGGACAAGGATCCGGATTACCTGGTCGAAGGTCACGTCTTCGACTGCTACTCGCCCACTCCCGCCAAGGCGGTGCGCGGGGTGTGGACGGAGGTCTCGGGCAAGGTGACGAGCCAACAGACCCAACGCGTGGTGTTGAACCTCCAGGACTGGCGTGGCGACCTCGCTGCCCTGCAGAAGCAGTTCGACGACTGGCCGATCGAGCACCTCAAGGAACTGGCGGCGGTAACCCGAAGCGGTGCGATCATTCAGATCGTCCCGCGAGACTGAGAAGGCAGGCAGCAGGTGGGTATCGAATACCGATTGACACTGGCGGGTGGCATCCCGCTGGAGCAGGTCGCCTCGGTCGTCGCCCCGGAAGGCGTCGAAGAGTCGGCCCTGCCCGGCTACCCTCGGTTGCTGAGCGGCGGTTTCGACGAGGAGCTCGGGTACACCATCACCGTCTCTGGCGGCAGCCACGGCTACTTCGACGCCGAGAACGACGACGGAACCCAATGGGAATGGGAACCAGACGCGTACGTCAACGTCGTCTTCCACATGCGCAAGAACGACCAGCCCGAGGCCGCGATCCCCAACATGGTGTCGGCCGTGGGCCGCGTACTCGCCAGCCAGACGGAAGACGCCGCGCTGGTACTGAACGGCAACTGGCTACTGCTCACACGAGTCGCCGGAACAGTACGTAAGCACCGACCGACGTGGTGGGACAACTACGGCATCGGCGACATGATCTTCGAGTGAGCGGACCGCTGCTCCCGACCGGTTTGCCAACCAGGGCGAGCACGGTCACCGCCGCGAATCGGCGGCCCCTCACGCGGTAAGCCACCGGCGCATTACCCCGTGGCCGTTCAAGCCGCGCAAGGTCGTTTACGCCATCGCGCCCGGGCACGGCAAACGGCTCACCGCCGATACCCTTTACGTTCTCGACCAGTGGGTGACATCACCAGCCTGCGGCTGGGCAGCCAACGATGCGGCCAGCCGCCCCTCGAAGTCGTGCACGCGCAGTGAGGCAGCCTGCGGAGAGCGGCGAAGCGCCTGTGCACAAGCTCCCTCCGGAACACTAGGCAACCACGATAGGCCGCTTGCCGATCGCAGCATTGATCTGCTCGGCGATCACCAACATGTCCGCTGCACGAATCGGATCACCGCTGCCGATCGCGTCAGCCGACATCAGGTCAACAAGTGCACGCACCACCGGGTCATCCGGGACGGCCTGCTTGAGCCACATCCAGCTCCGGAGCCTGCCGGTTGAGGTCGACGCACACCAGCCCGCTGCGGCCGTCAGAAGCGCACCGCCCCAGCCAGGCGCCGTGCGGGCCGATGACTCCGCTCGGCATGGCGGGGCTGTCTCCGCCGGCTGGAGGAAGAGGCGGCGGGACCTCGCCGTTCAGGGTGACCCTTGACCAAGAGATCCCCTGCGCACCTGCCAGACATTGACTTCTCTGCGCGGCGGGCAGCGCGCCAGGAGGGCCCGCGGTAGTCTTCGGCGGTTCGATTGTCGCCGAGGTGGCCCCACGCGTGGGCAACCGATCGCCGACCCCCGGCGTCTTGTCAAGTGTTCGCCCAAGGTAATCAAGTTAGGGGTACCGGTGCGAAGGCTGCTGTCATTGTGCGTCCTCGCGATGTTTGTGGCCGCTGCGGCGGGCTGCAGCGAGCCGAGCACGCAGGCGGAGACGCCTGGTCTCGCGCCCCGGGGCACGACGATGACTACGGTGCAGCCCACCCGGCAGGACCTTGCCAACAAAGTGAGCCTGTCTGGCAAGGTGACCATCAACCCGGTGTTCGGGATCGTGGCCCCGGCCGCCGGGCAGGTGCGGTATCTCGATGTCAGGACGCCGCGGAGTACGCCGACCAAGCCGACGAGGGTGGCGAGCGTCTGGGTGTCCGGCAAGGCGCACCGCATCGAGGTCCCGGCGGGTGCGGTGTTCGCCGGCCGGCTGGTGGACGACGGTTCCAAGGTGACCGCCGGGATGCCCATTGTCTCGGCGAAGAAGGTTGGCTACGGGCTCGTCGCCGACATTGACGGCGCCCAGGCTTACCAGATCTCGGATGCTGTCGCGACGGTCCAGGCCCAGATCAAGAACGGCCCCGGACCGTTCCCGTGTAAGGTGCTCGGCACCATCGCCGCCCTGCCCGCCGGCACCATCCCGGACCCGCCGGCCGCGCGGCCGTCCGCCGCGCCGTCCGGCCAGCCGTCTGCCCCGCCAGTCGTTCAACCGCCCTCGGACCAGCAGGACAGGATCGAGCCGTCGGAGCCGACCGGGATGCGTCTGGTGTGCACCGCACCCGCGAAGGTGAAGCTGATCAACGGTGCCAGCGCCACGCTCGAGGTGGTGACCGCGAGGGCCACCAAGGTGCTGGTGCTGCCGGTCGAAGCGGTCGCCGGTGGGCAGGGCCGAGGCAAGGTGGACGTGGTCAAGCCGGACGGTAGCCGGGAGACCAGGGACGTGGTGCTCGGGCTCAGCGACGGCAAGGTCGTGGAGATCAAATCCGGTCTCACCGGCGACGAGACGGTCGCCGTCCCCGGCCCCAACCTCCCACCCGCCAAACCAGGCACGGAGGGTGACCCGTCCGCTCCGATGGGTGTTAAATGACGGCGTTGCTGGAGCTCCACGGCGTCACCAAGACACTCAAGGGCCAGAAGGCGCCCCGGACCATCCTCGATGGCACCGACCTGACCGTCGACAGTGGTGAGAGTGTGGCCATCCTCGGCCGCTCGGGATCCGGCAAGAGCACACTGCTCAGCCTGATCGGCCTCTTCGACCGACCGGACGGTGGGCAGTATCTGCTGGATGGCCGGGACATCACCCGGCTGCCGGAACGCAAGGCGGCAGCACTGCGCAGCGCCGAGTTCGGCTTCGTGTTCCAGCGGTTCTTCCTGCTCAAGCACCTGACCGCCGCGCAGAACGTGGCAATGGCCCTGGTCAACGGCCAGGGCTGGCTGCCACGCCGCAAACGCAGGGCCAAGACCCTGGAGGCCCTCGACCAGGTCGGCATCGCACACCTCGCCAAACACCGGCCGGCACGCCTATCCGGCGGCGAGCAGCAGCGGGTGGCGATCGCCCGGGCGCTCGTGCGGGAGCCGCGTCTGCTGTTGGCCGACGAGCCCACCGGCGCGCTGGACACGGAGACGGGCAACCTGGTGGTCGAGGTGATGCGCTCGGCGACCGACCGGGGCTGTGGGCTGATCCTCGTCACCCACGACTGGGACCACGCCAACAAGATGCAGCGAGTGCTGCGCCTCAGCGACGGGATGCTCCACCCAGCAACCGACACAAGGAGCGTGCCTCAGTGAGCGGGCCAGCACGGCACAGAACGGCGATCGGGCCAGGCCGCACCGATGCGGAGCGCGGCGGGGCGGCCGGGTGATCCGGCTCTCTGGGCGGTTCCGCTCTGCTCTGATCATCGGCGCTCAGGGCATCCGGGCCCGCAAGACCCGCACCCTCCTGTCGATGGTGAGCCTGTTCCTGGGGGTGCTGGCCGTCGTGGTCGTCCAGGTCGGCGCCGAAACCGCCAAGAACGCCCGGCTGGCCGATCTGGAACTGCACATGGGTAAGGACGGCACCCGCCAGACCTACCTACCGGGCACCGCCGACACCATCCAGATCAGCCAGGACACCCTGAAAGGACGGACGGACGCGGTAGCGGTCTCCACCACCCAGGCGATCATCGGAGAGCCGGGCGTCCGCCCGGTCAACCCCGGCGGGGGCCCGTTCGACCAGCCGGGCGGCGGACAGTACGGGGGGCCCGTTGGCGTCGAGATGTACTGCGACCCTCGCGGTTACTGCCAGCCGATGCAGCCCGCCGGCGACGCCCCGCCAGTTCCCGTGCCCGGCGCGGCGATCGAGCTGAGCCTCAACGCCCTGACCGGCGACATCCGCCAGTTCCGGCCCTTCCGGTCGGTGTCCGGCCAGTGGCTGGACTTCTCCTCCGACCCGTCGTTGTCCCCACGCATCGTCATCAACCTCGAGGCGGCCAAAGGCTTCACACGCCACCAGGTGCCCGCCGAGATGCGCATAGAGGGAGCCACCGCCAACCCAACCCCGCGCATCATCGGCGTGATCGACGACGGAAACTCGCAGCCCACCGCCTACATCCGAGCCGATGAGCTTCAGAACTGGTTGCCCCGCGCGAGCAACAGCGGCAACTACGGCCCCGGACTGCAGGTGATGCTCGCGCCCACGGCAGGCGAGGTGGAGCAGCTGCTGCGGATCCGCCTCACGGCCAGCGGGATCCCCACAGAGCAGCTCCACTTCGAGACGATCCAGGCGCGCAAGGACATCGCCAGGGAGCTGGCGCTCATCCGCTGGATCTTCCTCGGCATGGCCGGCCTGGTCCTACTCATCGGCGTCGCCGGCATCCTCAACGTCGGGCTCGCGACCGTCGGAGAGCGGGTCGAGGAATTCGCGCTACGGCGCGCGGTCGGCACCTCACGGTCACTGCTGGCCGGCATCGTCCTCGCGGAGACACTTCTGACCGGCCTCCTCACCGCAGCCGCCGCCATCGGTGTGTCCGCGCTCGCACTCACCGCAACCAGCACACTATTCGGCGATCGGGAGCAGTTCCTCCAGGATCTCGTATTCCCCTGGCAGGCAGGGGCCGCAGGCGTCATCGCCGGCCTGGTCGCCGGACTGCTCGGCGGTCTCATCCCGGCCATCCGCGCCGCCCGCATCCCAATCGCCACCGTCATGCGCGCGTGAGGCCCCGCGCAGAGGTCTGTTCACCTGACCCTGTATCCGGGTACAGGTGAACCGCCCAGGTAGGTACAACCGAAGCCCCCGCCCCAGGGAAGCCAACAACCGTCCCGCCTCGCGTCAATGGACCGCGACCTGCCGGAAGACGGCCGTCGCACCCTACCGCCACGACACACCGCAACTCGACGACACGATCCCGACGTACGGAGAGGAAGCTGCGCCTCGGAGAGGCGGAAGGCTCCACGGACTGCTGCCTGCCTCCCTGCCCTCGTCTTCGGTCACCTGTGTGATGGATGCCGTGTCACGCTGGCGCCGGCCCGCCCGCCTGCCTACCGTGTCGAGGTCCTCGCTGGCACCGCGTGAGGCGTGACCGTGAAGGAGCACCCGACGATGGCGGACCTTGGGCGAACTCGGATACCGGCACCTCGCCGGACGGCAGGCACCACGACCGAATTCGTCCTGGAAGGCACGCCCGGTCGCCTCGTCATTACCGCCGCCGCTGACCGGTCTGCCCGCGTCTCGCTGCACGTCGGCAAGCACGGCTCCACCCTGGCCGGACTGACCGACGCCCTGTCGACCGCGATCACCGTCGGGCTGCACGCCGGCGCGCCCGTGTCCGAGTTCGTGGCGGAACTACGGCAGACTCGCTACGCCCCCGCAGGCCGCACCGGCGACCCCGAGGTGCCGGACGCCACGTCGCTCAGCGACTACCTCGCATGCCGGCTCGCCCGCACGGACGGCGACATACGAGGACGTGGGGTGCTTGCGCCCGACCACTAGCGCGCTGCGCAGTCGCTGCTGCGGCGATCCCATATACGACGCCCGCCAAGACAGCCGAGCTAACGCACACGCTCCGGCGGCCGCCCGCCCCGCGTCAAGCCCTACCTCAGCACCTTGACGGCCGGGCCCGTCGCGGCCCGCTCCCGCGTAACGCGGCGGCGCCAGGTCGGCAGCCCGAGCATCGGGTTGGCGACGCCCCAGGCGGCGCCCTTGCAGACCAACTCCTTGTAGACGGCGGCGAGTCGCCCGGTCAGGACCGCCTGCACGGCACGGTCGTCGGCGGTGACGTACTGGATCAAGCCCTCCTTGCGGCCCAGCGAGATGCACTGGGTCAGCTTCTCGGCCCTGAAGGGGCCGAGCTTGCAGATCGTGCTCGATGCTGGCTGTATCGGTCACGCCGCGTTCGGCAGGCTGACTGCTGCCC
>NZ_JBVJGT010000079.1:0-25483 GCF_055587185.1 Micromonospora sp. NPDC048040
CCACCACCGTCGTTGTTCACCGCCGAACCCCGCACCACCGCATGCACCACATCCCCCGCCGCCACCGCATCCACCAACCGCCGCAACACCACGACGGCCAGTCCACTGCCGTTGACGGTGCCGGCGGCGGCCCGGTCGAAGGCCCGGCAGTGCCCGTCCGGGGAGAGGGCCATGCCGTCCTGGTGGCGGTACCCCTCCGCCTCCTCGGCCCGGACGCCGACGCCGCCGGCCAGCGCCATGTCGCACTCCCCCGCCAGCAGCGCCTGGCACGCCTGGTGGATCGCGACCAGCGAGGTCGAGCACGCCGACTGGATCGTCATCGCGGGGCCGCGGAGGTCGAACTTGTACGCCACGCGGGTGGCCAGGAAGTCCTTCTCGTTCGCCATGAGCGCGCTCATGTCGGAGATCAGCGTCGGGTCCGCCGCGACCGCCCGGAGCAGATAGGAATTGACGGAGCTGCCCGCGTAGACGCCGATGCGGCCCGGGAAACGCGCCGGGTCGTACGCCGCGTCCTCCAACGCCTCCCACGCACACTCCAGGAACAACCGGTGCTGCGGATCCGTCATCTCCGCCTCGTGCGCGCTGAAGCCGAAGAACTCCGCGTCGAACAACTCCACGCCGTCCAACCGCGCCTTCGCCGGCACATACGACGGATGCGAATACACCGACTCCGGCACCCCCGCCGCCGCCAACTCCTCCGGCGAGAAGAACGTCACCGACTCCACCCCGGCACACACGTTCCGCCAGAACTCCGCGACGCTCGACGCTCCCGGGAAACGACCCGCCATCCCGACCACCGCCAGGGCGTTGTCGAACTGGTCGTCGAGGTGCGCAGGCAACTCGCTCATCGGTCCGTCCCTTCCGCGAGGCGGCGCTGTTCGTGCGCCTGTCGACGACGTGCCAGGGCGCCACCGCGCACCGCCGCCCGGCGGAGCTGCGCGCGGCTGGCCGGTGACCCCGGGTCCTGCTCCCCGGCGGCCGGTTCCGGTGTGGCGCGGATCCGGTCCAGGTGGGCCGCGAGCGCGGCCACGGTCGGGAACTGGAACAGGTCGACCACGTTCAGTTCGACGCCGAGCCGCTCGGCGAGCTGCTGGCGGGCGCGCAGGGCGAGGAACGAGTGGCCCCCGAGGTCGAAGAAGTTGTCGGTGCGGCCCAACGGCGGAACGTCGAGCACGAGGGCCCACACCTCCGCGACCGCGCGCTCGGTGGCGCCGATCGGCGGCTCCGCCGTGGCTTCCTGGCGCAGCGGCCGGCCGTCCCGCCAGGACAGCCGGTCCCGGTCGAGCTTGCCGTTGGTGGTCACGGGCAGGGCGTCCACCGCGGCGAGGACCGCCGGCACCATGTAGCCCGGCAGGTGCCGCCGGGCCACGGCCCGCACCTCCTCGTACGTCGGCGCCGGCCCGTCCTCGAGGACGAGCAGGGCGGCGAGGTCCCGGCGGTCCGGGTGGTCGCCGCGGACCACGACGGCGGCCTCCCGGACGGCGGGGTGGGTCACCAGCACCGCCTCGATCTCGCTCGGCTCGACCCGGAAGCCGCGCACCTTGAGCTGGCTGTCGAGCCGCCCGAGGAAGTCCAGCCGACCGTCGGGCAGCCAGCGGACGAGGTCGCCGGTGCGGTACATCCGGGCGCCGGGCGTGGCCCCGAAGGGGTCCGGGACGAAGCGTTCCGCGGTGCGGCGGGGGTCCCGCAGGTAGCCCCGGACCACCTGGAGCCCGCCGAGGCACAGTTCCCCGGGCACGCCGACCGGCACCGGTCGCCCAGCCCCGTCCAGCACGTAGGTGGTGACGTTGGCGATGGCGCGGCCGATCGGCGGCGCGTGCACCACCGGCCCGTCCTGCGGGGGCACCGGGTCGGCCGTGGCCACCACGGTGTTCTCCGTCGGGCCGTAGTGGTTGACCAGCCGGGCGCGCAGCGCGGGCGGGGGCGTACGGGTCAGCGCGTCGCCACCGGTGAGCAGCAGCCGCAGCGCCGAGCCGGTCACGGCCTCCTCCGCGAGCACCGCCTCGGCGACCGTGGTGGGCAGGAAGGTCACGGTGATCGCCTCGTCGACCAGCCAGCGCGCCAGCCGGTCCGGTGCGACCCGGACCGGCTCGGGCGGCACGTGCAGCGCCGCGCCACCGGCCAGCGCCGCCCACAGTTCCCAGGTGCAGGCGTCGAAGCCGGGGCTGGCGACGAGGGTGGCCCGGTCCTGCGGCCCGACCCGGTAGGCGTCGAGGTGCCAGTGCACCAGGTTGGCCAGGCCGCCGTGGGTGACCTCGACGCCCTTGGGGCGCCCGCTGGAGCCGGAGGTGTAGATGACGTACGCGATCTCCCGTGGGTCCGGCTCCGCGGGCGCGGCCACCCCGCCGGCCCCGGCGGCGGCCTCGCCAGCAGCGTCGGCGGAGACAGCGGTGGCGGCGGCGACGTCGAGCACCGCCGTCCGCGCCGCCGCGAACCTGCCGATCAGGTCCTCGCTGGTCAGCACCGCGCAGGCCAGGCTGTCGGCCAGCGTGAAGGCGAGCCGGTCCGGCGGGTAGCCGGGGTCGAGCGGCACGTACGCCGCGCCCGCCTTGAGCACGGCGAGGAACGCGGTCACCAGCTCCGCTCCCCGGTCCAGGCAGACGGCCACCGGCCGGCCGGGCCCCGCGCCGACGGCCCGCAGCCGGGCGGCGAGGGCGTCGGCGCGGCGGTCCAGCTCCCCGTACGTCAGCGTCCTGCCGTCGGCCCGCACGGCGGGGGCGTCCGGCGCCGTCCGGGCCCACCGCGCGACCAGGTGGTGCACCGGCCCGGTCGGGTATTCGCGGACCTGCCCGCTCCAGCGGCGCACGATCCGGTCCTCCTCCGCCGGGTCCAGCAGCGCCGCCGCCGACAGCCGCCGGTCCGGGCGCGCGCAGAGCGAGCCGAGGATCGCCCGGTACTGCGCCATCAGTTGCGCGATGCGGTCGTCGTCGAACAGCTCGGTGCTGAACTCGAACTCGCAGTCGATGTGCGTGTCGCCCTCGAAGGCCATCACGGAGAGGTCGAACTTGGAGACCTCGCCGACCATGTCGAGCAGCTCCACCGTCAGCGGACCGACGTGCAGGCGCTCGAACGGGGGGAGGTTCTTCATCGCGAAGACGATCTGGAACAGCGGGTGGCGGGCCGGGTCCCGGACGGGGCGCAGCCGCTCCACGAGCAGCTCGAACGGGGCCTCGTGGTGCGTCTGGGCGTCCAGCACGACGTCGCGCACCCGGGCCACCAGCTCGGCGAAGGTGGGGTCGCCGGAGGCGTCGGTGCGCAGCACGACGGTGTTCACCAGCAGGCTGACCAGCGGCTCCAACTCCACCCGGTCCCGGCCGGCGATTGGCGTGCCGAGCACGACGTCCGACTGCCCGGTCTGCCGGTGCAGCAGCGCGACGAATCCGGCCAGGAGCACCATGTACGGCGAGGCGGCGTGCCGGCGGGCGGCGGCGCGGACCAGGTCGGTCAGCTCGGCGTCGAAGCGTACGTTCCGCCGGCCGCCCCGCCAGCCCAGCACGGCGGGGCGTACCCGGTCGGGCGCCAGTTCCGTCGCCGAGGCGCCGGCGAGCCGCCGCTCCCACCAGGCCAGCTGGTCGTCGAGCTCACCGGCGCCGACGCGGTGGTGCTGCCAGCGGGCGTGCCCGGCCGGGTCGACGGGCGGCCGGGCGGGCTCGGTGCCGTGCCCGGTCCCCGCCGCGTAGTAGCGGACCAGGTCGTTGACCAGGACGCTGAGCGACCAGCCGTCGACGACGATGTGGTGCAGGTCGAGGAAGAGCCGGTGGTCGTCCTCACCGAGCTGGAACAGCCGGGTCCGCATGAGCGGCCCGCGCCGCAGGTCGAACGGGGGCTGCCGCTCGGCGGCGACCGCCTCGCGCACGCGCTCCTCCCGCTGCGCGGAAGGCAGGTCGGTCAGGTCGGTCATGTCGAGCCGGACGGCGGGCACGTCGACCGTCCGCTGCACCGGTTCGCCGTCGACGTCGTCGAACACCGTGCGCAGTGCGGGATGGTGCGCCACCAGCCGGTCCAGGGCGTCCCGCAGGGCGTCCACGGACAGCGGTCCGGTCAGTCGCAGCACCGCCGGCACGTGGTAGGCCGGGCTGTCCGGTTGGAACTGGTGCAGGAACCACAGGCGGCGCTGCGCGAAGGAGACCGGGGCCGGGGCGTCCGGGTCCGACGGGTTTCCGTCGGCCGCGAACAGCCGTGGGCCTTCGGTGGTCGCCGCGTCGTCGGGCAGGGGGTCGGCCGTCGTGTCGTTGGCGAGGAGTTCGGCCCCGGCCGCCAGCCGGCTGGCCAGCCGGGCCCGGACCGCGTCGGAAGGTGTTCGGCGCACGGTACCGCTTTCTGCTGGGACGGGCGGGACGGTCAGCTCACCGACGACGGCGCCGGGCCAGGCGGGTTCACCGCCTCGAACTGGCTCGCCCGGCGCAACCGGTCGAGCAGCTCCGGCTGGGCGGCGCTGCCGCCGGAGTGGCGCAGCTGGTCGGCCAGGACGCCGTTGAAGGCGCGGACGAAGTCCTTGACCTGCGCGCCGGACATCCCCTTGCGCTGGAGGTAGAAGGTGCTCCACTGCTCGAACCCGAACTGCGGCAGCCAGACGGAGCTGGTCACGTCGACGAAGAGGTCGTCGATGATCTGGGCGGCGGTGGACCAGTCCATCGTCTGGTGGCTCCAGTTGAACGCCTCGCCCTTGATGCCCAGCTCGTCCCGGCGCTGGTAGATCGGGGTGACCGGGTCGCAGTACCACAGCTGGGCCCGGAAGTAGTCCGGCCGGCCCTGGTCGAGCAGGTCCACGGTCTCGGCGACGGTCTCCTCCGTCTCGCCGGGGAAGCCGACGATCAGCGAGGCGTACGTCGAGATGCCGTGTTCGTTGAAGGCCCCGAGCGCGTCGATGTAGTCCGCCCGGCGGGCGGTCTTGTTCATCTGCTTGAGCAGCACGTCGCTGCCCGACTCGATGCCCAGGAAGACGCCCTCGCAGCCGGCTTCCTTCATCAGCTCGATGGTCGCGCGGTCGCCGTGGTCACTGCGGTAGAAGCAGTTCCACTTGAACCCGTAGTCCTTGTCGATCATCATCCGGAGGATGTCCCGGAACCGGTTCTTGGGGACGTTGAAGGTGTCGTCGATGAACGTCACGGTGTTGACCGACGGCAGCTTGCGGATGTTGTCCAGCTCCCGCTCGACGTGCGTCACGTCGAGGTAGGTGTACTTGCCGGCCCGCTGGGGGAAGCCGCAGAAGGCGCAGGAGAACGGGCAGGACTTCGCCGTCCGGGTGGTGACGAACTCGTTGAACGCGTCGGGGCCGAAGACCTGGTAGTCGACCAGTTCGTGCAGCGGGTTCGACTCGATCTCGGTGCGGGTGTGGACGAAGTCGCCGTCCGAGCGGTAGGCCAGGTTCGGCACGTCCCCGGGGTCGGTGCCGGAGCGCAGCGCCAGCGCCAGCCGGGCCAGGGTCAGCTCGCCCTCCCGGCCGGTGACGTAGTAGTCGGCGCCGAGGTAGTCCATCATCGCGTCCAGGTCGGGGCGCTTGAGCGCGGCCACCTGGTTGGTGATGAACGGCCCGCCGACCACGATGGACACCTTCGGGTTGTGTCGGCGGACGAACTCGACGATCTCGATGATCGGCTGCGGCGAGACGTACAGGGTCGTGGTGATCGCCACGAGGCGGACGTCGCCGTCCAACTTCTCCCGCAACTGCTCCCGCTCGTGCTGGAACAGGTTGACGAAGTCGACGCTCAACCCCCGGCGGGCCAGGAAGCTGCCCAGCACGGTGACCACCGGCCAGAGGAAGTCCGCGTTGTGGAAGTACGGCTTCGGCGCGCCCGGCGGGCTCTCGCGCAGGTGACTCAGCGCGTCCAGCGCGCGCAGCGGTCGCCCGTCGAGGTCGATGTACGCCAGGCGCAGGTCGCGGAAGGCGCCGGAGTCGGCCCCCATGAGGCGCACGTCGCTGACGTAGCTGGCGAAGTCGACGTCGTTGAAACCGACGATCAGGCAGTCTGTCATGTGCCGCTCCGTTCCGGACAAAGAGACCGGGGACCTCGTCGCCCGCTGCCGGGCCCGTCGAGTTGCACCGGGGCGCTACCGGGAATCGGCCGCCAGGTCGGCGGCGATGGCCCGCACCACCCCGGCGGGGTCGGTGATGTGGAAGAAGTGGTCGCCGCGCACGCTGTGGCCGCGGTACCCGCGGGAGGTCATCCGCTGCCACCCGGCCATCGCCTCGGCCGTGGCGATCGGGTCCTCGGTGCCCGCGAAGCCGAGGATCGGCACGTCGACCGGGCCGTGCGCGGCGTCGGCGTAGCGGTCGATCCAGCCGAAGTCGGCCCGCAGCACCGGGACGAGCAGGGCGGCCAGCGCCGGGTGGTCCAGGATCTCGGCCGGGGTGCCGCCCATCCGGACGACCTCGCGCAGGAACTCCTCGTCGTCGAGGCCGAGCAGCCGGCGGGCGAGTTCCGGGAGGTCGTCCGGGGGGCGGGACCCGCCGACGACGAGCCGCCGGGGCAGCGGGGCGCCGCGGCGCTGGAGTTCCGCCACGACGGCGTGCCCGAGGAGGGCGCCGAAGCTGTGGCCGTACAGCGCGTACGGCCGGGTCTCGTCGGCCAGCACGTCGGCGACCTCGGCGACGTCGAAGACGGGCGGCTCGTCGATCCGGCTCTCCCGGCCGGGCGGCTGCAGGGGGCGTACCGCGATGCCCGGCGCCGCGGCCGGGATCCAGGCCCGGTAGGCGGTCGCCCCCGCCCCCGAGTGCGGCAGGCAGTACAACGCCACCGGCGCCTCCGGGGTGTCCGGGAAGAGGAACCACCGTGGTCGTCGGTCCGCCGAGTAGTGGACAGTCACCATTGATCCTTCCGCGGAGACTCAGTTGACGACGGCGACCGCGCCGCCGTCGACGCGGTGGTTGGCCCCGTTGACGAAGCCCGCGAGGGGGCTGGCGAGGAAGACGACCAGCGCCGCCACGTCGTCGGGCGTGCCGAGCCGGCCGGTGGGGTTGTCGATCGACCTGGCGAGGACGCGTTGCTCGATGTCGGACCAGTCGGTGCCCCAGCCCTGGTCGGCGGCGAGACCGCGGACGTACGCCTCGACCCGGGGGGTGACGACGATGCCGGGACTGACGGTGTTGACGGTGATGCCGGTGCGGTCCAACGCCCGGGCCAGCCCCGTCGTGAGGTTGACCAGTCCCGCCTTGGTCGTCGAGTACGCCACCGAGCCGACCTGCGGCTGGGTGGCGGCGCCGCTGGCGATCTGGATCAGCCGGCCCCAGCCCCGGCGACGCATGCCGGGGACCAGCGCCTGGGCGAGACGGGCCGGCGCCACCACGTTGAGCTCGTGCAGGCGCCGCCAGTCCTCGTCCGTGGTGTCGTCCCACGGCCGGTCCAGGCCGGTGGCGGCGCAGTTGACCAGGATGTCGACGCCGCCGAGGTAGCGCTCGGCCGCGACCGCCAGCCGGTGCGGGCCGTCGGCGTCGAGCAGGTCCGCCACGATCGGTTCCGCGGCGCCGCCCCGGGCCCGGATGCCCTGGGCCACGGACTCCGCGGCGGGCACGGAGCGCCCGTGCACGACGACCGTCACTCCCTCGTCGGCGAGCATCTCGGCGATCCGCGCTCCGATGCCGGACGACGATCCGGTGACGAGCGCCCGCCGACCGTCCAATCCAAGATCCACTGGTTCCCCCCGTGACATGGTTCGAACGCCGCACCCGGCACGGGGCGACCCTTACCCGGCCTGACGATCCGCCCGCGGCGGCCAGCTCAGCCGCGCCGGCGCCGCCCCGGCGAGCGGGCGCTCGACGCACCGCGGCAGGCGGTCGTCCGCCGCCCACGGTCGCGGTGCTCACACACCCGGTCGACAGGCCGGATCAGCACTTGGATGTCCCCGTTCCCCCGCGTTCTCCCTACCCCAGCGGTGTCGCCGCCACGGCGGGCACGACACCGGCGTCCCGACCTCCCGGTCGACCACCCGGGAGCACTCCGGCGCATTTCCGCCAACCCCGTCGGGACTCGGGAAGCACATCATGGAGCCCGGACGGAGTCAATCCCCACCAATAAGTTCGGGGTCACCGACGTACGCATTAGCGCGGACGGATCCGGCAATTAACGATCCCTTGGCCGCCGCGCATTATCGCGGCTAGCTGCAGTTCCACGGGATCGAGTGACACTGATCACGGACTCAGCCCAGGACGCCCGCCGCGCGGCCTGCGGACCGCGGAAGTTCCACGCCCGAGCACCCTAGAAATGCATGCAAACCGGGCATCGTCTGCCAAAAACTGGCGGTTCGGGTGAGCATTCGATCACGGGTGGACACATACCAGCCGGTATGCAAGGATCGAGGAAACGCTTGCAAATCGAACGAGATCATTCGGAGGCAGGCAGGCACCAACCGATCTTGCTTGTGCCGACCTCCGAACCCCGACTCGGGGTTCGCGTCTTTATAACTGGCACCAGACCGTCAGCGCCGCCCGTGCGAAGCCACCGCGGCAGATCGCCGCAGCGCCACTGGCCACAGCCCATAAACGTCCGTCGCAACGCTATGCGCATTCACGGACGTCGCCGCCGACGTGCCCTTTTCGAGTACGACCGCGCGTCCGCCCGTCACGAGTGGGACCGGGCGCGGGACGGGGACGGGATGAGGAAAGGATCCGGGCATTCCATGGACATCGCGATCGTGGGCATGGCCTGCGCGTTTCCCGGTGCCTCCGACGCGGCCTCCTTCTGGGCCAACGTCGTCGCCGGCACCGACGCCGTGGTGGAGGTCGACCCCGGACGGTGGGACGCGGACCGCTACTACTCGGCGGACGATCCCCGCCCGGGAGAGAAGAGCCCGTCCCGTTGGGGCGGCTTCCTGGCACCCGTGCCGTTCGACCCGGTGGCCCACGGCGTACCGCCCGCCGCACTCGGGAGCATCGATCCCGCGCAACTGCTCGCCCTGGTCGTCGCCGAGCGGGCACTGGCCGACGCCGGTTACGCCGACCGCCCCTTCCCCCGGGCGCAGACCTCGGTGATCTTCGGGGCCGAGCCCGGCGCCGACCTCGCGACGGCGTACGGGATGCGGGCGCTGCTGCCGACGTACTTCGCCGAGCCGCCCGCCGCGCTCGACGCCCACCTGCCCCGCCTGACCGAGGACTCCTTCCCCGGCATCCTGGGCAACGTCATCGCGGGCCGCATCGCCAACCGGCTCGACCTGGGCGGGGTCAACTACACCGTCGACGCGGCCTGCGCCTCCTCGCTGGCTGCGGTCGACCTGGCCTGCAAGGAGCTGGCCGTCGGCACGAGCGACATGGTGCTGTGCGGCGCGGTGGACGTGCACAACGCGGTGCACGACTACCTGCTGTTCGGTTCGGTGCAGGCACTGTCGCCCACCGGGCGGTGCCGCACCTTCGACCAGTCCGCCGACGGCATCGTCATCAGCGAGGGCGTCGCCTGTCTCGTGCTCAAGCGGCTGGCCGACGCGGAACGCGACGGCGACCGGATCCACGCGGTGATCGCCGGCGTGGGCGGCGCCAGCGACGGCCGCGGCATGGGCCTCACCGCCCCCCGGGCGCAGGGCCAGCGGCACGCGGTCGAGCGGGCCCTGCGGGCGGCGGGCGTCGCGCCCGGGGAGATCGGCCTGGTCGAGGCGCACGGCACGGGCACCGTCGTCGGTGACCGCACCGAACTGTCCGCCCTGTCCGAGGTGTTCGCCGCCGACGGGGCCGGGCCGGGCACCTGCTCGCTGGGCTCGGTCAAGTCGCTGATCGGGCACACCAAGTGCGCCGCCGGCATGGCGGGCCTGATCAAGGCCGTCCGGGCGGTACAGACCGGGGTCCGCCCGCCGACCGGGCACCTGACCCGGCCCAACTCCTACTGGGACGCCACGGCCAGCCCGTTCGCCTTCGACGGCGCGGCCCGACCCTGGCTCGCTCCCCCGGCCCGCCGCGCCGCCGGCGTCAGCGCCTTCGGCTTCGGCGGCACCAACTTCCACGCCGTGGTCCGGGCCCACCCCAGCACCGCCGACCCCGACCAGGCGTGGGAACGCTGGCCGGCCGAGCTCTTCCTGCTCCGCGCGACCGACGAGCAGTCGACCGGGGAGGCGGCGCGGGCCCTGTCCGCCCTGGCCGCCGACGCGCCGCCCGGGGACGGGGCGCTGCACGCCCTCGCGCTGGAGTGGTTCGGCCGCACCCGCGACGACGGCCGGCCGGTCCGGGCCGCCGTCGTGGCCGGCAGCCTCGACGAGCTGCGGGAACGGTTGCGGCTGGCCGCCACGGGCACCGCCGACCCCGGGGCCGGGGTCTACCTGGCCGACCCCGGCCCGGCGGAGCCGCCCGTCGTGGCGCTGGTCTTCCCCGGGCAGGGCAGCCAACGCCCCGGCATGCTGGCCGACCTCTTCGCGGCCTTCCCCGCCATGCGGACCGACCTGTACGACGACCCGGCGCTGGCCGCGGTGATGTTCCCGCCCACCTCGTTCGACGAGGCGACGGCGGCGGCCCGGGCGGCCACGCTCGCCGACACGCGCCACGCCCAACCCGCCCTCGGGGTCGCCGAGCTGGCCCTGCTGGAGCTGCTCGGCTCCCTCGGGGTCCGGCCCGACCTGCTCGGCGGGCACAGCTACGGCGAACTCGTCGCCCTGCACGCCGCCGGTGCCCTGTCCCGCCCGGACCTGCTGCGGCTGACCGCCGCCCGGGCCGCCGCGATGCACGCGGCCGGCGGGCGGGGCGGAGCCATGGCGGCCGTCGCCGCGAGCGCCGACGAGGTCGCCGCCGCCCTCGCCGGGGCCAGCCTCGACGACGCCGTGGTGATCGCCAACCACAACGCCCCGGAGCAGGTGGTGATCGCCGGCCCCGAGGCGGCGGTGGCGACCGCGGTGACCGGGCTGCGCGCCCAGGGCCGGTCCGCCACCACGCTCGGCGTCTCCTGCGCCTTCCACAGCCCGGCGATGGCCGACGCCACCGAGGAGTTCGCCGCCGTCCTCGCCGACTGCCCGGTGCAGCCGCCACAGCGGCCGGTCTGGGCGAACGCCTCCGGCCAGCGTTATCCGGACGCACCGGACGAGATCCGCCGGCTCCTCGCCGGGCAGCTCGCCGCCCCGGTGCGGTTCCTGACCCAGGTCGAGGACATGTACACCGCCGGGGCCCGGGTCTTCGTCGAGGTGGGGCCCGGACGGGTGCTCAGCCGGATGATCGGCCGGATCCTCGGCGACCGGCCGCACCGGGCGGTCAGCTGCGACGTGCCGAACGAACCGGGGTTGCCCCGCCTGCTGCACGCCCTGGCGGAGCTGGCCGTCGCGGGGGTGCCGGTGGACCCGGCCCGCCTCTTCGCCGGCCCACGGGCCACCTCGGCCGCCGCCCCCGCAGCCACCGGGTGGACGGTCGACGGGCACCTGGTGCGGGGCCCGGACGGCAAGCCGGTGCCGAACGGCCTGCGCCCCGCCGACGAGGCGCCCCGGCTGGCGGCGGCGGACAGCACCGGCAGCGGGGATCCGCGCGAGACGGCGGTGCTGGAGTTCCTGCGCAACAGCCGGGAGCTGGTCGACGCCCAGCGCGAGATCGTGCTCGGCTACCTGGACCGGGAGCCCCGGCCGCGACGGTCCGCACCGGACCCGACGCCGCTCGCCGCGGCGGCGTCCACCGAGCCCGCCCCCGCCGAGGTGGCCGACGCCGGCCCGACCACCGTCCTCGGCCTCGCCGTCGACCTGTTGAGCGAGCGGACGGGCTATCCCGCGCAGATGCTCGCCCCCACCATCGACCTGGAAGCCGACCTCGGCATCGACTCGATCAAGCGGACGGAGCTGGCCGAGACGCTGCTGCGCCGGTTGGCGGTGCCGCGACCGGAGACGCGCGTGTCGACTCTCGTCGGCGCCCGTACGATCGCCGACCTGGTGGCGCTGCTTCCCCCGCTCGATCCGGCGGCGACCGGCCCGGCCGCGACACCGGGCGACGTCCCGGGGCCGGCCGACACCCGGACGGCCGGCCGAACCACCCACGACCCGGAGACGGCCGGACGCTCCACACCGGACGCCGGGACCCCCACCGGGCCCGCCCCGGGCCGGACGCCGGACCGGTACGTCCCCACCCTCCAGCCGCTGCCCGCGCCGTCCCGCGCCGCCGCCGACCTCTCCGGACGCGTCGCGGCGGTCGCCGGCGGCGCGCCCGACCTGGCGGACGCGCTGCGCCGCCGGTTGGCCCGTTCCGGGGTCTCCACGGCCGACGCCGCGACCCCGCCGGGTGAGCTCGACCTGGCGATCCTGCTGCCGGTGACGGACGCCGCCGGCGAGCCGGCCCTGCCGGCGGCCTACGACCGGCTCCGCGCGCTGCTCACCGCGGGGGTGCCGGACATCACCGTGGTCACCACGATGGGAGGTCACTTCGCGCCCCTCGACTCGGAGACCGCCCCGGCCGGGCAGCACGCCGCGCTGGCCGGGATCGGCTTCGCCGGGCTGGTCCGCACCGTGGCCCACGAGTATCCGGAGACCCGGGTCCGCCTGCTGGACGTGGACCCCCAGGGCGGCGCGGAGGCGGTCGCCGAACGGATCGTCGACGAGGTGGCCGGTGGGACGCCCCGGGGGGTGGTCGGCCTGCCCGACGGATCCCGGGTGACCCGCCGCTACGTCCGGCAGGACCTCCCCGCCGGGTCCGAGGCGCTGGACCTGGACTCCGACTCGGTGGTGCTGGTCACCGGCGGCGGGCGGGGCATCACCGCCCGGACGGCGGTGGCGCTCGCCGAGCGGTACGGCTGCCACCTGGAGATCGTCGGGCGTACCGCCCCGCCGGAGGCCGCGGAGGACGCCGCCACGGCCGGCCTGACGGACCCGGCCGAGCTGCGCCGCGCCCTCCTCGCGGCCGGCATCACCCGCACGCCGGCCGAGGTGGAGCGCCGGTTGCGGGCCCTGCTCGCCGGGCGCGAGCTGCGTGCCGTCCTCGACCGGCTCGAGGCGCACGCCGCGTCCGTGCGGTACCACCGGTTCGACATCCGCGACGACGCCCGCCTGGCCGCCACCGTCGACGAGGTCTACCGCCGGCACGGCCGGATCGACGTCGTCGTGCACGGCGCCGGGACGCTCGACGACCGGCTCATCCGGGACAAGGACCAGGCCGCCTTTACCGCCGTCTACGACGCCAAGGTGCGCAGCGCCCGGGTCCTGCTGGACGCGCTGAAGCCGGACCTGCGCCTGCTGCTCTTCTTCTCCAGCGTCTCCGGCGTGTTCGGCAACCGGGGGCAGGCCGACTACGCGGCCGCGAACGACGCGCTGGACACCCTGGCGCTGGCCGCCGCCGACCGCTTCACCGGCCGCACCCTCGCCGTGGCGTGGGGCCCGTGGGCCGCCGCCGGCGGCGGCATGGTCTCGGCCGAGCTGGAACGGGAGTACGCGCGCCGCGGCATCGCGGTGATCGACCCGGACGCGGGCGTCGAGGCGCTGATGCGCGAGATCGCCGAAGGCCCGCGGGACGCGCACCAGGTGCTGTACATGGCCGGCGACCCGGCCCCGTTCCGGCCCGCCGGGTTCGATGACTGAGCCGGCCCGGTCGCCGTACCCCCGCCGGTCGGGACCGGCCGTCCTGCGACTGGCGGCGTCCTCCCCGGCGGAACTCGCGGACCGGCTCCGGGCGGTGGCCCGGGGCACGCGCCGCCCGGGGGAGCCGGACGACCCCGGCCTGCCGTGCCGGCTGGCCCTGCTGACCCCGACCCCGGACCGGCTCGCCCTCGCCCAGGAACTCGTGCTGCGGGAACGGTCGTGGGCCGGCCCGGCCGACCTCTGGTACACCACCGATCCGGTGCTGCGGCCGGGCCGCCCCGGCCGGGTGGCGTTCCTCTTCCCGGGCCTGTCCGCGCACGACCGGCCACCGCTCGACGACGTGGCCGGGGCGTTCGGCCTGCCCGGCTACCAGCCGGACCGCACCGGGACGGTGGGCGGCCGGACGTGGGACCTGCTGCACACCGGGCGCCTGCTGGACGGCGCGCTGCGGCGGATGGGCATCCGGCCCGATCTCGTCGCCGGCCACAGCGCCGGCGAGTGGAGCGCCCTGTTCTCCGCCGGCAGGTGGGCGGCGGAGGCGTTCGACGAGTTCGCCCGGCGGATGGGGCCGGACGCCTACCAGCTGCCCGACGTGGCGTTCGCGGTGGTGGGCTGTCCGGCGGTCGAGGCGAGACGGCTCATCGACGGGGTGGCCGACGTGGTCATCTCCCACGACAACAGTCCCCGGCAGACGGTGCTCTGCGGCACCGACGCGGCGATCCACACCGCGTTCGCCCGGATCGCCGACCCCTCGGTGCCCCGGACGGTGCTGCCGTTCCGGTCCGGCTTCCACAGCCCGATGCTGGCGCCCTACCTCGACCCGGTGGCCGCCATCCTCCGGGCCGTCCCGCTGCGGGCCGCGACGGTGCCGGTCTGGTCGGCGACCACGGTGGACCGCTACCCGGACGACGAGCCGGCGCTGGGTCGGCTCCTGGTCCGGCACCTGGTCTCGCCGGTCCGCTTCCGGGAACTGGTGCAGCGCCTCCACGACGAGGGCACCCGGGTCTTCGTGCAGGTCGGCCACGGCAGCCTCGCCGCCTTCGTCCGCGACACGTTGCACGGCCAGCGGCACGTCGTCGTGAGCGCCTCGGAGGGGCGCCCCGACGGGCTGGCGGCGCTGGCCCGGCTCGCCGCGGCGCTGTGGGTGCAGGGCCTGCGACCGGACTTCGCCGCGCTGCCCGGCGCCGACACCGCCGCCCACCCCGCCGGCCCACCGGCACCGGGTGCCGTCGACGACCCGGTGCTCGCGGCGTTCCAGGCCGTCCTCGACGAGGTCGCCCACGCCAGCCGCGAGGTGCTCGGCGGCTGGCAGCACCGGACCCGGGGTGACAGGGTGAGTCCATGACGGAACGAGAGCTTCCCGCGCTGACCCGCGCCGAGCAGGAGCTGGTGGACCGCTACCTGCGCATCGTCGACCTGGTCGCCCGTCTCAATCCGGCCCGGGACAGCGGCCACTTCGACGTGCGGGGATGCGTGCTGGCCGCGCAGGCGCTGATGGCGGAGGCCAAGGCGATCGGCGTGACGGCGGAGACCATGCTCGAACGCGGCGAGGACGAACTGCACGTCGCCACGCTGGCCAGGGCGATGCGCGCCCTGGACGGCGAACGGCGCATCGCCCGACTGCGGCTGCCCCCGAACTGAACGTCGCACAACCCAGGGAGGGCAGGTTGCACGGTAGTGGGCAGCGGCTGGCCGTGGTCACCGGCGCGGCCAGCGGGATCGGCGCAGCCGTGGCGCGGCGGCTGGTCGACGACGGGTGGCGCGTGGTCGGCTGGGACCGTCGACCGTGCGACGCGGACGGCGTGACGGGGCGGCAGGTCGACGTACGCGACTACGGCCAGGTGGCCGCGGCGGCGGCCGAGGTCGAGCGGGCCGACCTGCTGGTCAACAGCGCCGGCATCGGCGGGCGCGGGTTCGCCAGCGAACTGGCGCCGGCGGCGTGGGAGCGGGTCATCGGGGTCAACCTGACCGGGACGTACTACTGCTGCCGGGCGATGTTCCCGGCGTTGCGGCGGGCCGGCGGGCTGGTCGTCAACATCGCCTCCGTGGCGGCACATCTGGCGATGGTGGAGGGGGCCGCGTACTGCTCCTCGAAGGCCGGCGTCGCCATGCTGACCGAGGTGCTCGGGGTGGAGTGGGCCGCGCAGAACATCCGGGTCATCGCGGTCAGCCCGGGCTACGTCCGGACGCCGCTGGTGATGGACGGCATCCACCGGAACCTCCTCGACGAGGAGACCATCGTGCGGGGCACCCCGCAGCGCCGGCTGGCGGAACCGGCCGAGGTGGCGGAGCTGATCCGGGCACTGGCCGCGGACGAGCTGCGCTACCTGACCGCCACCACCGTGCGCTTCGACGGCGGGTGGACCGCGAGCGGGGGCTACCAGCCGCACCTCGCGGGGGACCTGCTGCCCGCGCTGGGCGACCCGCCGCCCACCCCGGACAGGGCCGGCGCGACCGCGCGGGACTGACCGGGACGGTCGACGCGACCGGCGCGGGACTGGCCCGGGGGCCGACGCTGCACGAGCGGGACTGACCGGACAGAGCCGGCGACGCAGGGCCGGCGGCCGGACTGACCGGGCGGGGTCGACGGGCCGGTGGCGCCGTCGACCCCGGACGGGTCAGCTCAGCTGGCCGCCATCGCCGCCGCGCTCTTCTTCCGGCTGCGCAGGATCGTGTCGACCAGCCCGTAGGCCACCGCGTCGTCGGCCGTGAGGATCTTGTTCCGCTCGATGTCGCGGGAGACCTCCGCCTGGGGGCGGCCGGAGTACTGGGCCAGCATCTCCTCCATCTGGGTGCGCATCCGCATGATCTCCCGGGCCTGGATCTCCAGGTCGGTGCCCTGACCCTGGACGCCCTCGATGGCGGGCTGGTGGATCAGGATCCGCGAGTGCGGAAGCGCCATCCGCTTGCCCGGGGTGCCCGCCGCCAGCAGGATCGCGGCGGAGGACGCCGCCTGTCCCAGGCAGACGGTCTGCACGTCCGGGCGGACGTAGCGCATGGTGTCGTTGATCGCCGTCATGGCGGTGAACGAGCCGCCGGGCGAGTTGATGTACATGGTGATGTCCCGCTCGGGATCCGTCGCCTCCAACGTGATGAGCTGCGCCATCACGTCGTTGGCCGCGGCGTCGTCGACCGGTGTGCCGAGGAAGATGATCCGGTCCTCGAACATCTTGCTGTACGGGTTGGTCTCCTTCATGCCGTACGACGTCCGCTCAGCGAACGACGGCAGGACGTACCGCGCGTCCACGGACATATTCGGCTTCCGGATCATGTTCGCCCTCTCTCCCTCGGAAATTGCTCCCCCGGCAAATTCACCCGTCGACCGGGCAACGCAGCGGAGATGATCCTCTGTCGACCCTATCCGCTTCCCGAGCGGAATGCCGCTCCCAAACAGGGGTGTTTACGCGAGCAGCAGAAGGCTCCACTGCGGACGGTCGGTGCTGCCGGCTGCGCCGCACCCACAACGGTTCGGGCGGCGACCGGGGGCGCCGGTGCGTCCGGGCGGGCAGTGCGGTCGGTCCGGGCCCCGGGGACGCCGGTCGCCGACGACGAGGGACGGCCACATAATTCGTCCGTGCAGTTCGGCGCACTTCCCTGACATGGGAATTCCGTGAGAGCACGTCGGCGAGTTACTCCACGCCGATCGACGATGGTCAAATGCAGAAGCGGCACCCGACACACGGGCGCCGCTCGCCGACGGCCCCCGTCCGGCCCGAGCGGCGCACGCTGGCTGCCCCGTCAGCCACGCAGAGCCGCGCCCGGCGGCGTGCGGCGGGCTTCGCCGCTCACCGACGCACCCGAGGGGCGATCCAGACGCCGATGCCGTCGCCGTGGCACTGGTTGACGCTGGTGGTGCTGACCCGGAGGGACACCTGTGTCGCGTCGCTGATGTCCACTCTGACCGCGCGGGTCTTCCCGAGGCCGACCGTGGCGGCGGAGACCGCCTTGCCGTCGACCAGCACGGTGAACCGGAGCGGCAGCGCCTTCGCGGAGTCGTCCGCGATCCCCACGGTCGCCTCGAGGACCGCGTACTGCCGGCTGACCACGAACGTTGCCGTGAAGTTGTCGTTCAGCCAGCACGGAGACGCCACGAGGACGGTCTCGCGCTGCTTGCCGGCCACGAGTCGCGGCTCCTGCTCCCAGCCGTCGAAGTCGTCCACCTCGGGCATCTCCGTCAACGAGCGCACCTCGGCCTCGCCGGCCTGCCAGGCGGACGGACCACTCGTCCCGGGCGCCGGGGACGGGCTGAGCCCGGTGGTGGCCGCCGGCGTGGTGGGCTGGGGCTGCACGGCGGACGGGGTGCCCTGGACCAACGGCGCACCACCACCGCTGCCGGTGTCGCGGGTGAGCTCGAACGCGACCGGGATGGCCGCCGAGACCACCGTGGCCACCGCGGCGATGACCGCGCCGACTATCGCGGGATGGAACCACCGACGCCGTCTCGGGATCGACACGGTCCGATTATGGCAACGCCGGGCACCACGGGCTGCCCTGGACGGCGCGCGGTGCGCGGTGGAGCGGGCGTGCTCGACGACGACGGCGGGGCGGGCGGGCGGGACGTGGACCGGCTCTGGACGCGCCCTCCGCCACGGGTTACGTGACATCCCGGCCCCACTCGCGCCACACCGCCGTACCGGCGCGAGACTAGGCCCACTCCCCTGCGAAAAGCGGCTCGACCGGGCGATCCCGGCGTCCGATCCGCAGGTCCCCGAAGATCGTGCTCCGCGCCGCCCGCTCGACCTCCGCGTCCAGGTCGATCCGTAGCTCCTCGGAGGCGTCGTGGGCCGCGCCGACGAGGACGAGTTCGGTCCCGGGATGGTCGAGGAAGTCCGGCGGGTCGAGCGGGGCGAAACGACGGCCGTGGAACTTCCCCTGTAGCTGAGCGGGCAGTTTGACCTTCTGGTCCCCGCGCAGTCCGACCCTGGGCGGGGAGGGTGCTTGCGGGTTCTTCACCGTGATGATGTAGCTCGCCTCCGGCTCGATGCTCAGCTCGTGCTGCGGCGCTCCGAGGCGCAGCGGGAGTTCGAGTTCGTACGCCAGATGGGTGTGGTCGTCGTGCCGGGCGATCACGTACGCCCCCTCCGCCACCGGCCGGGCCGGCGGCTGCTCCCGTCCGCCGCGGGTCTTTGTCCGGTACGCGCGCGCCTGGAGGGCCTTGTGTAACTGCTCGGGCCGGTCCACCACCTCGTCGACGAACGCCCAGAAGCGGTCGTGCTGGTCGATTCCGGGCAGGCGCTTGCGCCCGACCACGAGCAGCCGCAGGTGTCGTCCCCGCCACGGGTGCATCACGACCAGCAGCCGCTGCACCTCCTCCAGCGAGTCGACGTGCTCCTCCTCCACCCGTGGCCGGTAGAGGAAGTAGATGTCCCCGTCTTCAAGCACCTCCGCCATCCGTGCCGGGTACCCGCAACCACGGCCGGGCAACGCCGGCTCCGCACACAAGCCTCCGCACCGATCCATCGCAGGAACAGGGGTGCGGAGAGACCAGACCATCAGGTAGGCGAGTACGGACCGGCAAGGCCACGCCGAGTCGCCCAACCACATCCAGAGCAGTGATCCACCGGTTTGCGGCGGGTCGGCCAGGGTAGCCCCGGACAGCGGGTTGCCGCGACGAGGAGACGTTGATGCAACGCGGGTGGCCGGCGGTCCAGCTCAGCCTGATCACGGGAGGCCTCCTCCATGGTCCAGAGGTTGCGCCCAGGCATTTGGCGGATCTCCGAACATTCTCGCGTCTCCACCGCAGAGCTCTTCTTCGACGTGGTGTTCGTCTTCGCGTTCATTCAGGTCACCACGCTGATGACCGACGACAAGGGTGGGCTCGGTGTCGTGCACGGGCTGCTTGTCCTGGCCCTGCTCTGGTGGTTGTGGTCGCTCTTCGCCTGGCTGAGCAACCGGGTACGGGGAAACTTCGGCCTGGCCAGGCTCACCCTGCTGGCGACAACGCCGGTGTTGTTCGTGCTGGCGGCTGTCACGCTGGACGCGTTCAGGGATGTTCCCGGCGGCGTGGCAGCCCCTGTCGGGTTCGTCGGCTGCTATGCCACAGTCCGGCTTCTGTACCTGGGACTACGCTGGTACGCCACGCCGAGCCTGCGGGGCCACGAGATCGTGTCGCTCACCGTGCCGGCGCTCGCCGCCATCGGCCTACTGCTCAGCGCCGCGTTGCTGCCGCTGGGCGAGCTCGGCAGCACGACAATGCTGGCCGGCCAGATAGCCCTGTGGGTACTGGCCATCAGCATCGACTACGGCGCCGGGATGGCGCTGCCCGTGCGTCGGCAGATCTTCTCCGCCCGGCACTGGACCGAGCGACACAACCTGATCATCATCCTGGCCTTGGGCGAGGTGCTGGTGTCGATCGGTGTCACCGGCAGCTACCTGCACGCCACAGCAAGCTTCCTCATCGCCTCGGCGCTCGCCGCCGTCATCGCCTGCTCCCTCGAATGGATCTACTTCGACCTCTCCGCGCTCGTCGGAGAGCACGCACTGCGCACCGCCGACCCGCTCCGCCGGGTACGACTCGCCCGGGACGCCTACACCTACCTGCACCTACCCATGATCGCGGGGATCATCCTGCTCTCCCTCGGACTGAAACACACGCCCGGCCTCATCGAGACCGCCAACTCGTACAACCGCGGCGATCCGCTCGACCGGACCGGCCGGTACGCGATGTACGGCGGCGTCGCCCTGTTCCTGCTCGCCCACGCCGCGTTCCACGGGCGGCTAGGTCACGGCATCCTCATCGTCATCTGGCCCCGACTCGCCGCCGCCGCACTCCTGCTGGCCCTACTGCCGGTCACCGCCTGGCTGCCCGCTCTGCAGGCCCTGGCCTGCCTTGCCGGGGTCTGCCTGGTGACGGCTGTCACCGAGTTCCTCATCAGTCGCCGGCACCGGTGGCGACTGCGCCAGACGCTCTTCGAGGAGGCGGAAGGCGAACCCACAGCCAGAGGCAACAGCGACTCGGGCGGAGGGGCCATCCCGTAGGAGCTGACGTGGGCCGCCACCGGAACGCGTCGCGCGCTGACCATCAGCCGAAGCATCGAAGAGCTGACAGACCTCGACGCGGCCTGGCTTGAATGCGCCTCCATGATCTACGTCCACGTAGAGGTGACCCGGCAGTCCCAGCGGTCGACCAGAGACAAGCTCGGTCACCTGTTCGATGCCTGACGTAGGGGTCACCAAAAGGAGTCAGGGCCGGTCTGAACGACCGGCCCTGAGGGTGTTACTGCTGGTGCGCCGCCAGGGACTCGAACCCCGAAACCGCGGGTTATGAGGCATAGACCGAACGATGATCGTCGCCGCGCCACCTCGTCTGTCGTGACGGCCGAGTCCCGTCTGTGGCTGGTTCGACGCGCCTCGGTTGCTGTCGCCGTTGCTGTCACCACGACCTACGCATTACGAGATCAAGTTGCCCGCCGCGCCGACATGGGCACATGCGGTTCTAGCAGCGAAAATGCCTCTCGACATTTCACACCGCTCCCCGCCGTCCGTCGGCCTCTTGCGGACTGGGTGCGGACTGCCCGCCCGCCAATGGCACGCGGGGGGAGGTATCGGTGTGCCGTGAGCTCTTCGTGGTGGCCTTGCAGCCTGAGGCAAGGACATCGCCGCCCCTCCGGATCCAGTTTAATGGCGCAATGTTGATACGCCGAGCGCCGGCTGTCGCGACCTTCATCGCCGCGGCGGCCATTGTCATAGTCGCTGCGCAGGCGCCCGGCTGGCTCGCCGCACACCACGACGCGGCCCCCGCCGAGGTCGTCCCGAGCCGGGTGCGAGACCCGTGGCTGTGGCAGGCGACCGTCGGCCAGCACCCAGTCGGCCCGGCCTCGGTGCTCTTTTTCACCGCGCACACCCGCTATTTCGAGTCCACCGGGGTCGTGGTCGGCCGGGACGGCGGCTACCGGCTGCTGCCAATCGGCGTGGGCGAGGGGCATGGACTGCTCTCCCCTGACGGCCAGTGGTACCTGCGTCCCGGCACCGGAAGCCTTGTCGACCTGCGCACCGGCGACGAACGGCCTACGCACCAGCCGCGCCTGCACCCCCTGGCCTGGTCCCCGGACGGAAAACTGGTGCTCGCCACCCGCAACAACGACGAGGCCGTGATCACGTACGGGCCGAACAATCAGCAGCTCAACGACCCAACGAAGCCGGACGATCTCCTCACCGTCGACCCATGGAGTGGCGTGGAACGGGTGTTGCCGGTCGGCACCTTCGCCAGCCACAGCGCGGCGACTTGGTCCCCCGACGGGTCACTGCTCGCCGTGGCGGGCCCGGCGGACCCGGCCGCTCAGATCGCTGAGCGGGAACGGCTGGTGGTGGCCGACCCCTCCGGGGGTGGGGTGCGCTGGCAAGTCGAGCTGGGCGAGCGGCGACGGCTGGCTGGCCGGAGCGCCTGGAGCCCCGACGGACGACGGATCGCTCTGCTGGCATACGACGGCTGCGCCACCCGCTGCGCCGACACTGCCGAGATGCTCCGGCGCTCCTGGCGGATCGAGTTCCTTGACGCGGCCACCGGCCGCCCAGTCGGCGACGCAATCCCGGTCTCCGGCTCGGCAGTAGAACTGGTCGCCTGGCGAAGCGGCGACCCGGTAGTGAAGCGGCAGTCGCCGGAGGCGGACCACGAGAAGCGGCACACCGCTCTCGCGGCGGTCTCCGCCCGCGGCGGAGATCAGGTGCTGCTGACCACTCCAAACGGTGTCAGCGACCTTGTGGTGCCTGGCGACCTGCTGGACCGGGCCGCGTTCGGCGGCCCGGAGCCGCGTCCGTCCCCATTCGCCGCGCCACCGTGGTTGTACGCCACGCTCGCGGTGCCGCTGCTGCTCGCCGTCCTGGCGCTAGTGCGTTGGCAGCGCCGACGCTCAACCAGTAACGGTGGAGATCGGAGACTGACGCACCGTTCTTGAATTCATGAGCAGGCGCTATCTCTGCGATTAGGGGCGCCGGGCAGTATCCGGCGTACAGGTCGACTCGTCCGTCGCCCACCAGGTCAGCCACCGCCACATGATGGCTGACCTGCTGTTTTTCTGAGTGCTGCCGGTCGTTTTTGGTCATCACTGGTCGACGTTTGACGGCCCAGACGGCCCAGACGCGGCCCAGCGGGCATACTGGCGCGGCGGCGTGGGAATACCTCCGTAGAGGACCGGCTGCTACCGGCGCCGCCGGCTGGACGATGAGTTCTCGACTCGCGTTCAAGTGCGTTGCTTGCGGCTATCTGATGAGCGGGAGCCCCGACAGGACCGACAGGTGCCCATGCGGGCGGCTCCACAAGGACGCCGACGCAGGCCGGTTCGGCTCGGCCCTCGGCGACGACGCCATTCGAGGTCTACCAGATCGCCGATTGCGGCCTCGCCGGAAATGACTCCTTGCCCCCCAGGCAACCAGCAACGCCACGTGACCTGCTGTTCCGTGGCGCTTGACCTGGGAACGCGGTCCGCCATCGTCCGTGCTCGTCCGCTGACGTCCGCACCGATCGTCACTCAGCTAGTCACCCGCCGGACTGAAGCCGACGGCGCTTTCTGGCACGTTTGCCGTAGCGTCGATGGCATGAAGCCGGTGGTGGTGTCCCTCGTGGCGTTCGCCGCGTTGCTGATCGCGGCGTTCATCTTCATTGGCTGGCGAGACCGGAAGCGGCACTCCTCGCCGGAGGACTCGGCTGCGGCCCGCGATGCCAGGTCTACGCAAGAGCGGTACGCGGCGGAGCGTCATGCCGTCCAAGGTGAGGTTTGGCGGCGCGGCCAAAACCCGCCTAGCGCCTGAGCGAGCCTCGCGTGAGCAGGAAGCCCCTACCTAGCCCCCCGTCTGCCGCCGATCCGCCCTCCTGGGAAGCGGGCCGCCGCCCGGCCCGCCACGTCAAGCGGACCTTGACGCCGTACGGACGCTGCCGGAACAGCCTGAGTCGGCTCTCGTGTCACGGACCGTGCCCCCGGCGGACACCGCCACAGTGGCGCAGTTGACCCAACCTCGCCCGGCACGGACCCGGCTCCCGGGGTCGAAGCTGGCCACCGGCGGCCACCCCTCCCCCTCCCAGGTGAGCAGTTGACCTGACCCTGAGCGGCTGCGGAGCCGGCTCCGGGACGACCAGCATGCCCTCCGCGGCCACCGCCCCCATGCTTGGGGCTTGCCGCGCGGACCCGGCGCGCCCTTCCCCGCGTCGCGCTGCTCAGGCGCGGCGCGGCCGGCTGCCGGCGACGAACCTCCACCACTCTGCCCGCTATCCCGTCTGCGGCGGCCCCCGGGCTCCCCGCTCTTCGCGCCAGCCGCCGGGCATCAGGCGTGACGGCCGCAGAGCGACAGCGGCAGCGGCCGGCGCGCGCCCAGGCGGCGGCGCGTGCGGCCCATTCAGGGCCGCCTTGATAGACGTACAGAAAGTCCTCCCACGCCGGCCGGCAGTCGGCTGCCGGCAGCCGGGTGTCCGGTCTCGGGACCTGCGTGACGGATCGGTATCGGCACCTCGGTGACACTTGCCGGTGGCACGGTGGAGTCGAGAACGCTGAGTCATCCGCTGGCGCTCAGCCAACGCTGCCAGCTGACACGTGTGATCCGCCGCTCGCGGCTCTCGGCCGCGTGGAGGACGAACTGCGCCCGAAGCCGGACCAACGGGTCGTCCGCCGTAGTCAGCGCGGCGACCCTGTCGAGGAACGACGGGTCAAGGTGTCGGACCAGCCGGGCGTACATCCAGTCCTTGCACCGATAGGGTCGCCCCAACGCTGAGAGAATCAACTCAGCTATCTGAGGCCGAGCACCTTCCGGAAGACCGCCGCGCTCGAACCGCAGGAGAAGCCTCTCCTTGGTTGCCCATGGGGACCACATCCACGACTCAGGCGCTCCCCACTCGGTCGGATAGTCCGCCTCCCACCGCAGGTACAGCACCGCAAACGGTGCCCACAACGCCTCCGTAACGTCATCGCCGGGGGCCGAGTCCAGGAACGCACGAACAGGCCCATGGATCGTTCTCTTGTCATGCCATAACTCCACGGCCCGCAGCGCGTTCCATCCGCGCAGCCCCTCGCGCGCAGCCGCAACCGACGCCTGATGACGAGCAAGCGCCCGGCGTCGCACAACCTGGTCCGCGGCAACCAGGTCAAACATCCAGAAGTAGTACCCATGCAACTCCGCAGACACAACTCCAGCCTGCCAAGCACCGCACAGACCCTCACGGCAGGTCTAGCCGGACCTGTCACGCAGGTCCCGAGACTGTTCTGTCACGCAGGTCCTGAGACCGGACATCGCCGGCTGCCGGCCCACCAGAGGGACGCGGGGTTCGATGTTGCCGACTACGACGACGAGCGACATGATCTGCCGGTGAGCGTGGACATGTTCTGGCGGCGAGTAGACCCCGGGGTCGTACAGGGCCTTGAACCAGCAGAACTGCGAACGCTTGTTCCGTACTGGCACGACGACCGCTTCCAACAGGAGACCACGGCTCGGATCACTGTCGGTGCGGAAGACACCGGCGCGCTGATCGGTGAGCTGCTTCGCCTTGGCGCTGGAGATGGTCCCGATGCCTATGGTGCCTGGCTCGCGGTCGATGGCGCCGACGGGTTGGGTGGGGACCACATGGTCGGCGTCCTCACGCCAGAGGAGGTCGCAAAGGCGACCGAGTTCCTCTCCCGCGCCGAACCGGCGGCCTTGATGCAGCAGTTGCGGCCCAAACTCGCCGTTGCAGCTCGTGAGATGGGCTACAAGCGCCCCTTCGACGACGAATGGGCTCAGACGATAGTGGCGGATACGCAGGATCTGACAGAGTTGTTCCGGTTAGCCGGAGCAGCAGGTGAAGCCGTCATCGTGGCGATGGTGGCCTGATCAGTTGAACCCGCCCCATCATGCGAGACCAGGCATCGCCAGCAGCCGGCCGGCCTGGATTGTGCTGGCGGAGCCGACTCCGCGTCTCAGACGGTGACAGGCACGCCCTCTTCTAGTGCCGCATCAGGCAACGTTCGCCCTGATGACTACCTGACGTAGGCGTTCGTCGGCGGCGTGCTTGTTCCGCCAGATGATGTAGCGGCGGATCATGCTGCCCTGCTCTTTGTGGCTGGTG